>JAKLKR010000089.1 GCA_023150565.1 Planctomycetota bacterium | reverse complement strand
GGCAAGCCGGTGGCCTTCGCCTCCAAGACCAGCACCTCGGGCTGCATCGTGCCGCTCCACGACCTGGTGCAGAAGGGCCTGGTGACGGTGGCGGGCGGGCCCGAGGCGTTCTTCGGCAAGGGCCACTGCTGGTACGGCACCGGCTACGTCAGCGCGGTGGAACGGGTGCTGTCCGGCGAATCCGAGGCGGCGGCGGTGAGCGATTACGTCTTCGAGGGCAGCAAGCACCTCAACCCCGAGCAGAAGGCCCGCCTGCGCGTGCTCGCCAGCCAGGGTCCGGTGCCGACCCACGTGCTGGGGGTGCGCACCAGCCTGGCCGCCGGCGAGCGCGAGCGCCTGCGCGCGGCGGTGCTGCAGCTGGAGCCGGCGCTGCGCGACCGCGTCTTCGGCGGCGAACTGGTTGCGGTCGACGAAGCCGCCCACCTCGCCCCCATCGCCGCGGCGCTGGCCACCGTGCAGGCCATGAAACTGTGAGCGCGGCCCTGGCCGCGGCCGGACTCGGCATCCGCCGCGGCGGTCGCTGGCTGGTGCGCGGCCTGGACTGGGAGCTGCGGCCCGGCGAGCTGGTGGCCATCACCGGCGCCTCGGGCTGCGGCAAGTCCTCGCTGCTGACGGTGCTGGCCGGGCTGGCGCCGCCCGACGAGGGCACGGTCGAGCGCCCCCTGCCGCTGGCCCTGGCGCTGCAGGACCACGGCCTGCCCGGCGACCTCAGCCTGGAGCAGGCGGTGCGCTGCGGCGACCTGCCGCTCACTCCCTGGTGGCGCAGCTGGTGGGTCCTGCCGCAGGCGGGCCGGGCGCGCGCCCGCGCCGCCCTCGACCGCCTCGGGCTCGCCGCCCAGGCCCGGCGCAAGGTGCGCCATTGCAGCGGCGGCGAACGCCAGCGCGCCGCGCTCGCCCGGCTGATGCAGCGCGACGCGCCGGTGTGGCTGGCGGACGAACCGGTGGCCAACCTCGACCAGGGCAACGCCGAGCGCGCCCTCGACCTGCTGCGCGCCGCCGCCCGCGCCGGGCGGGCGGTGGCGGTGGTGCTGCACCAGGACGACCTCGCGCGCAGCTGCGACCGCATCCTGCGCCTGGGCGGGGCGAGCGACGAGCTGGCGGCATGATCGTGGCCGACCCGCTGCCACCGCCGCCACCCGGCGGCCCACCCCCGCGCTGGTGGGAACGGCTCGACGCCCTCACCGTGGCCATGCTCGGCCTGGGGGTGGCGGTGGCCGCCGCCCTGCCCGGCATCCACGGCGCCGGCCGCGACCTCGACCTGGGCGCCAACCTGGCGCGCTTCGCCGCCCGCTTCTGGCCGCCCGATCCGACCATCCTGCCCGAGGTGGGCGAGGCCCTGGTCGAGACCGCGCGCATCGCGGTGGTGGCCACCGCCTGCGCCGCCGTGCTCAGCCTGCCGGTGGCCCTGGCCGCCACCCGCCGCATCGCCCCGTGGTGGGTGGTGGCACCGGCCCGCCTGCTGCTGAACGCGGTGCGCACCATCCCCAGCCTGGTGTGGGCGCTGCTGGCGGTGGCGGTGGTGGGGGCCAACCCGCTCGCCGGGGTGATCGCCCTCACCGGCTATTCGCTCGGCTACCTCGGCAAGTTCTTCAGCGAGGCGGTGGACAGCGCCGACCAGGCGGCGGTGACCGCGCTGCGCGCCCTCGGCTGCGACCGCATCAGCGCCTTCCGCTGGGGCCTGTGGCCGCAGGTGCGCCCGCTGCTCGCCAGCCACGTGCTGTGGATGCTGGAATACAACCTGCGCTCGGCCGCCATCATCGGCTACGTCGGCGCCGGCGGCATCGGCCTGCAGCTGCACACCTACCAGGAATACGCGCGCTGGGACCGCTTCGGCACCGTGCTGCTGTGCATCCTCGCCCTGGTGGTGGCGCTCGACCTCACCGGCGAATGGCTGCGCCGGCGGCTCACCGGCTGAGCCGGGCCGCCAGCACCACCGCCTCGACCAGCGAGCGGTGGCTGGCGGTGCCGCGCCAGGCGATGTCGAAGGCGGTGCCGTGGTCGACCGAAGTGCGCACGATGGGCAGCCCGAGGGTGACGTTGACCCCGCTGTCGAAATACAGCGCCTTGAAGGCGATCAGACCCTGGTCGTGGTACAGCGCCACGTGACCGTCGAAGCGTTCGCGGTTGGCGGGCGAGAACGCGGTGTCGGGCGGCAGCGGGCCTTCGACGCTCAGCCCCAGGCGGCGCAGCTCGGCCACCGCCGGCGCCACCAGGCGGGCGTCCTCGTCGCCGAACAGCCCGCCCTCGCCGGCGTGGCAGTTGAAGCCGCACACCGCCAGGCGCGGCGGGCGGCCGCGGATGCGCTCGAGCGCGCGCGCCAGCGCCAGCCCGGCGGCGGCGATGCGCTGCGGGCTGAGGCTGGCGGGCACGCTCTGCAGGCTCTGGTGGCAGGTGGTCAGCACCACCGCCAGGCGGCGGTGGTACATCAGCATGAACTCGCCCTGCACCCCGCAGCGCTCCGCCAGCCATTCGGTGTGGCCGGGGAAGGGGATGCCGGCGGCGTGGATCGCCGCCTTGTTGATCGGGTTGGTGACCAGGGCGGCGTAGCGGCCGGCCTGGCAGCCGGCGATCGCCTCCTCGATGCAGGCGCCGGCGGCCGCCCCGGCGGCGGCCGACAGCCGGCCGGGTTCCAGGGCGGCGGCGGCGAAGCCGGGCATGGCCGGCTCGACCAGCTCGGCGGGCATGGGCAGGGCGAGGTGGGCGGCGACCCGCTCCAGCAGCGCGCGCGAGGCCACCGCCACCGGCGTGCAGGCGCGCCGCAGCGCGGGCTCGGCCAGGGCCTTGAGCAGGATCTCGGGACCGACCCCGGCGGGGTCGCCCATGGTCACGGCGATGCGCGGGCGGCGGCGCGCCATCAGCCGCCCCCCGCCACCTGCAGGTCCTCCAGCGCCCACGCCACCCCGGCCGCCTCCAGGCGCACCTTGGCCCCGGCCGGCACCGCCGCCTTCGGCACGTCGAGCACCTGCTGGTCGTTGGCGAAGATGCGCAGGGTGCCGTCGCGCAGCGCCAGGCGCAGGGCCAGCACCGCCCCCGCCGGACGGGCCGGGCGCGCCTCGACCACCGTGCCGCCGGCGTCGCAACGCACCGCCAGGCGGTCGCGCTCGATGCGCACCAGCGCCGAGCTGCCGCCGGGGGTGCCGACGGTCAGCACCGCCTGGCCGTCGCCGGCACCCAGGCGCAGGCGCGCCAGCACGTCCCAGCGCGCGCCGCCCACCGGCACCGTGCACACCACCCCGACGGGATCATCGGCTGCGCCCTGCAGGGCGCCGTCCGCCAGGCGCGGCTCGCCCTGGATGATGTCGAGGTACTGCAGGTCGCCCGGGTCGTCGAAGGTGAGCACCGCGGCCTCGCGGTTGAACAGCGCCTCGCGCCGGCGCACCTGGTCGGGATCGCCGGCGGTGCCGGCGGCATCGGCCAGGCGGCGCGCCTCCGCGCTCTCGCCCGCCAGCGACAGGCAGGCCACCGCCGGCAGCACCTGCTCGCCCTTGGCCTGCTTCAGCGCCGGCAGGGTGAGGATCCACGAACCCTTCCACAGCGGCTGGCCTGCGGCGGCCTCGCGGCACTGCATCGCCATCTCGCGCTGCATCGCCTCGACCGGGGTGGCGGTGAGGGCCTCGGCGACCGCCTGGGCCACCGCTGGCAGGTCGCCGAAGCGGCCTTCCTCGAGGGTGCGGCGGGCGCGCCGGCGGGCGTCGAGCAGCAGCTGGCTGCAGCGCGCCAGGGTCTCCTGGTAGCGCGATTCGGCGTCGGCGCGCTGGTGCGCTGGGGCGCGGTCGCGCAGCGCGGCGAGGGCCTTGAGCCGCACCGGCAGGCCGGCGTTGCCGCCGGGCAGGCCGGCGACCTCGGAGAGGTACCACAGGTCGGCCTGGTCGCGCAGGCGCTGCTCGCGCGCGCGCACCGCCGGCACCGCCTCGGCGCCGCCGGCGAGCCCGGGGGCGAGGGCGAGGAAGCGGGCGATCTCGGCCTCGGCCTCGCCCCAGGCCCCCTCGGCCGAGGCGGCGTCGATGCGCTTCTGCGCCTCGAGCCAGCGCGCCTGGGCGTCGGAGGCCTTGGCCACCGCCGCAGCGGTGGCGGATGGGCGCATGCCCGGACCATAGGCCACCGGTACGATCACCGGGGCCTCGTCGCTGGGCGGCTGGAGCCGTTCGTCGAGCCGGTTGGCCATCGAGGCCTTGCGCGGCATGGCCAGGGCCACCCCCAGGCCGAGCGCCACCAGCACCAGCACCACCAGCGCCACCACCTTGATGGTGCGCACGTTGGGGTCCTCGGCCTGGGTGCGGGTGCGGCGGTCGGTGGCGACCTTGGCGGGGGCGGCGGTCGGGCGCGGACCCGGGCCCGGCTGCACCCCGGCGCGCAGGCGGTCGAGCTCGTCGGCGACCTCCTGCATGGTGGCCGGACGCCATTCCGGGTTCTTGCTCAGCATCAGCTGGATGGCGGCGTCGACCGGGCCGGGCACCCCGGCCGGGGCCAGGGGCGCGACCGTGCCGTCGCGGTGGGCGGCCACCACCGCGCGGGCGTCCGGTCCGTCGAAGGGCGGCTTGCCGGTGAGCAGGTGGACGAGCAGGCAGCCCAGGCTGTAGATGTCGTTGCGCGGGTCGCCGGCACCCTTTTCCGCCTGTTCCGGGCTGAGGTACCAGGCCGCCTCGGCCGGGCAGGCGGCGGGCAGGCGCGGCGGCCCGAACAGGTGCATCAGGCCGAGGTCGGTGAGCTTGACCCCGCCCTCGGCGGTGAGGATGACGGTTGCCGGGCGCAGGTCGCCGTGCACCAGCTTCTGCCCGTGGACGGCGTGCAGGGCCTCGGCGATGCAGCGCCCCATCAGCAGGGCGGCGGCGGGGTCGAGCCGGCCCTCGCGCGCCAGCACCCCCTTGAGCGTCTCGCCTTCGACCCATTCCATCGCCAGCCAGGGCAGGCCCTGGTGGATGCCGGCATCGTGCAGCTGCACCAGGGCGGGATGGCGCAGCCCGCCCACCCGCCCGGCCTCGGCCACCAGGCGCGCGGGCCGAGTGGGGTCGCGCTCGGACCGCGCGGGGTCGAACACCTTGACCGCCACCGTGCGGTTGAGGTTCTCCTGACGGGCCTTGTACACCGCGCCGATGGTGCCCACCCCGACCAGGGCTTCGAGGGTCAGGCCCGAGAACGCGCTGCCCGCGAGCAGGACATGGGCGCGCGCGGGCTCCTCGCCGCCGCCGGCGGCGGCCGGGGCCGCCCCGCCGTCGTGGAAGCGCACCTGCGAGGTGCCGATGGCGATGGTGTCGCCGTCGCGCAGGCGGCGGCGGCCGTCGATCTTGCCGCCGTTGAGCAGGGTGCCGTTGGCCGAACCCATGTCCTCGACGAACCAGATGCCGTCGCGCGCCTCGACCCGGGCGTGCTGGCGGCTGGCGGCGTCGTCGCGCAGCTGCACGGTGCAGGAGCGGTGGCGGCCGATCACCGCCGAACCTTCAAGCGGAATCTCTTTGCCGTCGTATGCGAGCTTGGCCATGGCCCTGCCAGGATGCACCGCCCCCCCCTGCTGCAACCGCCCACCCGGCAACCGCAGGCGCTTGCGTGTTGCCCACCGCCCGGGCGGGGGCTACACCTCGCCCATGGCCACGGCGGTCGCTGAGGTGCGGAACCAGGACAGGCGGAGCGACCGCCTGCCCGCGGGGCCGCCGGCGCTGCTGATGGGCATCCTCAACGCCACTCCCGACAGCTTCAGCGACGGCGGCCGCCACCTCGATCCCGGCGCCGCGGTGGCCGCCGGCCTGGCCATGGCCGCGGCCGGCGCCGCCTGGCTCGATGTGGGCGGCGAAAGCACCCGCCCGGGCGCCGCCGCGGTCGACGCCGCCGAGGAGATCCGCCGGGTGGTGCCGGTGGTCGCCGGCCTGCGCCGCGCCGGGGTCGCCGCCGGCATCAGCATCGACACCAGCAAGGCCGCGGTCGCCGCCGCCGCCCTCGACGCCGGCGCCGAGCTGGTCAACGACGTGTCCGCCGGCGACGACCCGGCGATGCTGCCGCTGATCGCCGCACGCGGCGCCGCCTGCTGCCTGATGCACCGCCAGGGGCTGCCGCCGACCATGCAGGCCCGGCCGGACTACCGCGACGTGGTCGACGAGGTGGGATCCCACCTGGCGGCGCGCCTGGCCGCGGCGCTGGCCGCCGGGGTGCCCGCCCACCGCGTCCTGCTCGATCCCGGCATCGGCTTCGGCAAGACGGTGGCGCACAACCTGGCGCTGCTGCGCGCCCTGCCCGCCCTGGCCACGCGCCTGGGGCGGCCGCTGCTGGTCGGGGTCAGCCGCAAGTCGCTGCTCGCGGCGCTCGCCGACGCGTCCTGCCCGGCGGATCGGCGCGACGGCCCCAGCCACATCCTCCATGCCCTGCTCGCATCCCGCTGCGCGATGCTGCGGGTGCACGACGTGGCGGGGGCGGCGGCGGCGCTGCGCCTGGCGGCGGCGGTGGCGCCATGAACTGGCCGGTGTGGCTGCCGCGCATGGGCGCCGGGGGCGATTTCGCCTACTGGGCGCGCACCCTGATCGAGATCGGCATCCTGTGGGTGGTGATGTACCTGCTGCTGTCCGCCCTCGAACGCATCAGCGCCGGCGGCAAGATCAAGGGCATCAGCATCTTCCTCGCCCTGGTGGTGGCGGCCTGGATGGGCGCCCGGCTGCTCAGCCTGCACGCCATCTCGTGGCTGATCCAGGCTTCGATCGGCGCCGGCGCCATCGTCCTGGTGGTGGTGTTCCAGCCCGAGCTGCGCCGGCTGTTCAGCCGCATGGGCGGTTTCTTCCCCCAGGGCGCCGACGCCGCCGGCGCCGCCGATCCGGTGCCGGTGCTGGTCGAGGCGATCGAGTACCTCAGCAGCAAGCGCATCGGCGCCCTCATCGTGCTCGAACGCAAGGACCTGCTCGACGACCACGTGGCCTCGGCCCCGCTCGACTGCCAGCTCACCGCCAAGGCCCTGATCGCGCTGTTCTGGAAGGACTCGCCCCTGCACGACGGCGCGGTGGTGGTGCGCCGCGGACGCATCGCCGGCGCCGGGGTGATCCTGCCGTTGACCGACAACCCCGAATACAAGTCGCTGCCCGGCACCCGCCACCGCGCCGCCATCGGCATCAGCGAGGACACCGACGCCCTCGCCCTGGTGGTGTCCGAGGAGACCGGCACCATCAGCCTGGCCGACCGCGGCCGGCTGATGCGCGGGCTGTCGCGCCAGGACCTCGAGATCCTGCTCGGGCGCAGCCTGCGCGCCGCCCGCCTGCGCGGCCACGGCAACGGGGTGGCGCCGTGAGCTGGCTGACCGCGCACTGGGACCTCAAGCTGGTGGCGCTGGTGCTGGCGGTGGCGCTGTGGACCTACACCACCGGCCAGGTCCACGTCGAGCGCACCGCCACCGTCACCGTCACCGACCAGGCGGTGGGCAGCCTGCCCGAGCGCAGCCGCATCACCGCCATCAGCCCGCGCGAATTCAAGGTGCGCCTGAGCGTGCCCGCCAGCCGCGCCGGCGAGCTGACCCTCGAGGAGCTGGCGCCGCACCTGCCGCTGTCGCCCCAGGCCACGGTCGAGCGCGGCCAGGTGTTCCCCATCACCGCGCGCAGCCTGGGGCTGCCCGACGACGTGCGCATCATCGGCATCGAACCCGACAACGTGCGCGAGATCACCGTCACCCTCGACCTCGAGGGCGAGGCCGACCTGCCGGTCGAGCCGCCCGCGGTCACCGGCCTGCCGCCCGGGCTCGAGGCCTCCCTCCAGCTCGACCTCACCCTGGTGCGGGTGCGCGCCCCCGGCGCCGAGCTGGAGCGCATGCGCGCGGCCAAGGCGCGGGTGCGCTTCGAGCCGGTCGACCTGCAGGGCGTCGACCCGATGCTCGCCCGCCCGCGCCAGGAGCGGGTGGCGCTGACCCCCGCCGCCGAGGGCTTCACCGTGCTGCGCCCGGTGCACGCCGCCATCACCGTGCGCCCGCGCCCGGGCCAGCCGCGCCAGGTCACGGTGCCGGTCGAGGTGCTCGGCTCGCGCGACCTGCTGCGCTCGGTGGCGGTCGAGATCGACCAGCCGCGCACCACCCTGGTGCTGCGCGGGCCTGAAAACCAGCTCGCCGCGCTCAAGCCCGACCAGGACCTCACCGCCTATGTGCGCCTGCGCGACGACCTCGCCCCCGGCCAGGCGCACGAGCTGCCGGTGGGGGTGCTGGCACCGCCCTGGCTGGCGGTCGAACCCGCCACCGCCCGCGTCACCCTCGCCCCCCTGCGCAGCGCCGCCGCCGAGCCGGCCCCGCCCCAGCCATGATGCTAAACCCGGCGATTCGACCGCCACGACGCCACGACGCCACGGCCGGAATAGGATATTTACCGACTTGGCCTACCTCCCAATGGGTGAATAAGCCGGTCTTCATGGACCCTTTCCTCGTGGCGTCGTGGCGTCGTGGCGGTGTTCATTCTGCTCCTTCCTGGACGATGCTGTCCGCCCTGCTGCTGGCCCTGGCCGGCGCCCTCGCCGCCGGCGACGCCGCGGTGGTCGACGAGGAGCGCCAGCCGCTGCGCGTCGGCGCCGGCTACCACCTGCTCAACCCCGACGCCCGCAACTGGACCGGCAAGCACGGCTGGACCTTGGGCGTCGACGCCCGCCTGCCCTTCCCCGGGCTGGTGGGCACCAGCCACGCCGACCTCGACTGGCGCGCCAACAAGGACACCGAAGGCCGCTTCGACGCCATCTCGCTGTGCTACGCCGAGCGCAAGGCCTTCGACGCCTCCGGGGTCTACGTCGGCCTCGGCGCCGGGCTGTCGTGGAACCGCCTGACCACCCAGGAGCCGGCGGTGCCGCCCTCGACGGTGGGCAACAGCGCCTGGCAGTACGTGATGGTGTCGTACTACGCCTTCAAGCCCGACACCGTCGGCGTCCGCCCGGTGGCCAAGCTGATCGCCGGCTACGAGTGGCGCGAGCGTCATATCGGCGTCGAGGCCGCCTATCTGCTCGGCCCGGACATGCACGACCTGCGCACCGGCGGCCTGATCATCTCGGCCACCTGGCGCTTCGGCGGCGACTGGTACCAGCCGTGACCCAGCCCGGAGCGCAGCCCGGCGGCTTCGCCGCCCGCGACGATGCCGCCGACCGCGCCCTGCGCCCCAGGCGCCTGGCCGACTTCACCGGCCAGCAGGCGGTGACGCGCAACCTCTCGCTCGCCATCGCCGCCGCCCGCCAGCGCAAGCAGCCGCTCGACCACGTGCTGCTGTCGGGGCCGCCCGGCCTGGGCAAGACCACCCTGGCGCACATCATGGCCGCCGAGATGGAGGCCGAGATCCGCGAGACCTCGGGCCCGATGATCGACAAGCCCGGCGACCTCGCCGGCATCCTCAGCGCGCTCAAGCCCGGCTCGGTGCTGTTCATCGACGAGATCCACGCCCTCAAGCGCGTGGTCGAGGAATACCTCTACTCGGCGATGGAGGACTTCCGCATCACCATCCAGCTGGGCGAGGGCGCCGCGACCCAGAGCCTGACCCTGACCCTGGCGCCCTTCACCCTGGTCGGCGCCACCACCCGCGAGGGCCAGCTCTCGGCCCCCTTCCGCTCGCGCTTCGGCATCGTCGAGCGCCTCGACCTCTACCGCCCGGAGGACCTGGTGCGCATCGCCGCGCGCTCGGCCGGGCTGCTCGGGGTCGCCATCGACGATGACGGCTGCCGCACCATCGCCGAGCGCAGCCGCGGCACCGCCCGCCACGCCAACAACCACCTGCGCCGCATCCGCGACCTCGCCCAGGTGCACTACGGCAACCGCATCGACGGGAAGGTGGCGGAAGAGGGCCTGGCCATGCTCGGGGTCGACAAGGCCGGCCTGACCGAGCTCGACCGGCGCATCCTCAAGGCCCTGTGCGAGGCCCGCCGCCCGCTCGGGCTCAAGACGGTGTCGATCACCGTGGGCGAGGAGGACGCCACCATCGAGGACGTCTACGAACCGTTCCTGATCCAGGGCGGCTTCATCGAGAAGACCCCCACCGGCCGACGCGCCTGCCTGCGCGCCTACCGCCACCTCGGCCTGGCGCCGCCGGCCGACGATGGCGCCCAGGAACGCCTGTTCTGAGACATCGGCGCTGGACTCCCCTGGCGTTGGCGCTGGCGCTCGGCTGCGCCGTCGCCGGCTGGCTGCTGCCCACCCAGGACACCGCCGCCCGCCTGATGGTGCTGCTCGGCCTGGGCGCCGGCGCCGGACTGGCCACGGCCTGGCTGCTGGCCAGCCGGCCGGGACGATGGGCGCTGGTCACCGCGGCGGCACTGCTGACCCTGTGGGCGCTGTGGCCGCGCACCCCGCCCGGCGATCTGCGCGAGCGCTACTGCGCCAACCTGCGCCGCTACGCCGGCCTGCCCTACCGCTGGGGCGCCGAGGGCGAACTGGCCACCGACTGCTCCGGGCTGGTGCGCCGGGCCTGGTACCGCACCCTCGCCGGCAGCGGCCAGCCGCGTCTGCTGGCCGCCGCCGCCGGGCTGTGGTGGCGGGACTGCACCGCCGCCGACCTGCTCGCCGGTGCCGGCGGCACCGAACCGGTGGGGTCGCTCGACCGCTTGTGCCAGCCGCCGCCGGCCTGGCTCCAGGCCGGCGACCTGGCGATCACCGCCGGCGGGGTGCATGTGCTCGCCTACCTCGGCGGCGGGACCTGGATCAACGCCGATCCCCAGGCCCAGGTCGTGATCACCCTCGACGCCGCCAGCACGGGGTCCTCGTGGATCGGCGCCCGGGTCGCGGTAGTGCGCTGGCGCTCATTGACCACCGGACCCTCCACCGACCATCCCCGCCCATGATCCACGTCCTCGCCACCATCACCATCGCCCCCGGCCGCCGCGCCGACTTCCTGGCCGAGTTCCACCGCGTGGTGCCGGCGGTGCTGCGCGAAGACGGCTGCCTCGCCTACGGCCCGGCGGTGGATGTCGCCAGCGGCATCCCCATCCAGCCGGCGCTGCGCCCGGATGCGGTGGTGGTGATCGAGCAGTGGCGCGACCTCGCCGCCCTGCACGCCCACCTGGTGGCGCCGCACATGGCCTCCTACCGCGAGCGGGTCAAGGATCTGGTCCAGGGCGTCGCCCTCCAGGTCCTGTCCCCGGCCTGAACGGAAAGCAAGACCTCTTCCCTGGGACCGCCGGGCTCCAGCCCGGCAACTCGAATTGCCGGGCTGGAGCCCGGCGGTCCCAGGGGCGCACCTGCCTTTTCTTGCGGTTCGCGCGTTTCCTGACCGGCTGCGTACAACCACGGCAGGCTAGGCGAAGCGCGCCACCAGCGCGGGCAGGGCGGCGATGCCGCGCGCCTGCACCCCCGGCAGCACGTGGCGGGCGATGTCGCGCATGCGCGCGCTGGCCTGGCCCATCACGCAGCCGTGGCCGGCCCAGGCCACCATCTCGCGGTCGTTCTCGGCGTCGCCCACCCCCCACACACGCTCGCGCGGCACCCCCAGGTGCTCGGCGAGGTGCTGCAGGCCCCAGGCCTTGGTGATGCCGGCGGGCATGATCTCGATGCGGTCGTCCTGGCTGGCGGCGACCAGGAAGCGGCCGGCGAAGCGCTGGCGCATGGTCGCCACCAGCCCCGGGATCAGGGCCGGGGCGGCGACGTACATCATCTTGCACGAGGTGCCCTCCCAGGCGGCGAAGCGCTCCGGCTGCACCGGGATGGGCATGCGGTAGAACTCGCGCCAGGCGCGGGTGTGCAGGATCTCGCGGTCCATGATCCATTCCATCGCGCTGGGGTAGGCGCACAGCGCGCCGCCCAGACCGTCGACCGCGGCGATGATGTCGCGCACGTCGGCGCCCGAGAGCGGCCGCTGGGCGAAGGGCGCCTGGCCGGGAAGGCCGACCCAGCCGCCGTTGTAGCAGGCCAGCGGGGTGGTCAGGCGCAGCCGCTCCCACACCCACAGGGCGGTGGGCAGCGGACGGCCGGTGACGATCGCCACCTGCACCCCGGCGCGGCGCAGGTCATGGATGGCCCGCTCGTGGGCGGCGGGCAGCTCCGAGGTCTCGGTCAGCAGGGTGCCATCAAGGTCGAAGCCGACGAGGGTGGGTTGCATGGGGGTGGTCGCAGGCCGGCATGGTGAAAACACTTAGCCCGCGACAACCGGAGGATCGGTCAATCGATTAAACAAATGCGAGGACCGCATCGGCGACTGGCATCCTGTGTGCATAGCCCGGGCACACCCTGTCGGAACGACCCATCCCCATGACCCAGCACGCCTTCCAGACCGAGGTCACCCAGCTCCTCCACCTGATGATCCACTCGCTGTACTCGCATCGCGAGATCTTCCTGCGCGAGCTGGTATCGAACGCGAGCGACGCCTGCGACAAGCTGCGCTTCCAGGGCCTGACCGAGCCAGCGCTGCTCGCCGGCGAGAGCGATCTGCATGTCGAGGTGGTGCCGGACGCCGAGGGCAAGACCATCACCATCACCGACAACGGCCTGGGCCTGACCGAGGCCGAGGCGGTCGAGCACCTCGGCACCATCGCCAAGAGCGGCACCAAGGCCTTCCTGCAGGCGGCCAAGGACAAGTCGGCCGACCTCAACCTGATCGGCCAGTTCGGCGTCGGCTTCTATTCCGCCTTCATGGTCGCCGACCGCATCGTGGTCGAGAGCCGCTCGGCGCGCGCCGGGGCCGACGCGGCGGTGCGCTGGGAGAGCCGCGGCGACGGCCAGTTCAGCACCGAGCGCATCGAGCGCGCCCGCCGCGGCACCACCGTCACCCTCCACCTCAAGGAGGACGCCCACGAGTTCGTCGAGCACTGGCGCCTGCGCGAGCTGATCAAGAAGTACAGCGACTACGTCGCCTACCCGGTGCAGCTGCCCAAGCCGCTGTCGGACGAGGACAAGAAGGCGGGCAAGAAGCCCGAGCTGGAACAGGTCAACGCCGGCCAGGCGCTGTGGACCCGCCCCAAGGACCAGATCACCGAGGAGCAGTACACCGAGTTCTACCGCTCGGCCTGCAAGCAGTGGGACGAGCCCGCCACCCGCCTGCACTTCAAGGTCGAGGGCACCCTCTCGTTCACCGCCCTGCTGTTCATCCCCGGCTCCAAGCCCTACGACCTGTTCGACCGCGAGCGCCGCGGCCTGGGCCTGTACGTGCGCCGCGTCTTCATCATGGACGACTGCAAGGAGCTGCTGCCGGAATGGGCGCGCTGCGTACGCGGGGTGGTCGACAGCGACGACCTGCCGCTCAACGTCAGCCGCGAGATCCTGCAGGACAACGAGGTGGTGCGGAAGCTGCGCAAGCAGCTGGTCAAGAAGCTGCTCGACCACCTGCAGGCGCTCGCCGCCAGCAACGACGACAAGGACAAGGCCGCCTTCGCCAAGGTCGACGAGAGCTTCGGACCGGTGCTGCGCGAGGGCCTGGTCAACGACTTCGACAACAAGGACCGCATCGCGCGCATCGCCCGCTGGCAGTCGACCTGGACGGTGGCCAAGGCGGCGCATGCCCGAGGCGCAGAAGACCATCTACTACGTCAACGCCGCCTCGCTCGCCGCCGCCCAGGCCAGCCCCCACCTCGAAGGCTTCACCCGCCGCGGCTTCGAGGTGCTGTTCCTCACCGACCCGGTCGACGAGTGGGTGGCGCAGCACTTCACCGAGTTCGACGGCCGCAAGCTGGTAAGCGTGGCCAAGGGCGCCGAGGACCTCGGCAGCGCTGATGAAAAGAAGGAACTGGAGGAGCAGGCCAAGGCCATGGGCGGCTTCCTCGGCTTCGCCAAGGAGGCCCTTGGCGCCGGCATCAAGGAGGTGCGCCTGACCAACCGCCTGACCGACAGCCCCTGCTGCCTGGTGGGCGACGAGCACGGCGTCAGCCCGCAGATGGAGGCGCTGATGAAGCGCATGGGCCAGGAGGTGCCGCCCACCCAGCGCATCCTCGAACTGAACCCGCGCCACCCGCTGGTGCAGAAGCTCACCAGCCTGCACGGCAAGGCCCCCGAGGACCAGCTCAAGGCCCACGTCGAGACCCTGCGCGACCAGGCCGCCATCGCCGAGGGCGGCACGGTGACCGACACCGCCGGCTTCGCCAAGCGGGTGCAGGCGCTGCTGCTGGGGGCGATGGGCTGAGCATCCGGGTGGCAATCACCGCCGGCATGCTCCGCACAGCCATGCGCACATAGGAACGCCCGGCATGGGTGGCGCGCACTGGCGATGAAGACGGCCCGGATTAACCTCCGGGCCTCTTCATTCCCCGGAGCCGCTCCCATGTCCAAGCCCGCCGTCCGCGTCGCCGTCACCGGTGCCGCCGGCCAGATCTGCTACTCCCTGCTGCCGCGCATCGCCGCCGGCGAGGTCTTCGGCAAGGACACCCCGGTGATCCTGCAACTGCTCGAGGTCCCGGTCGAGAAGGCCCAGGCGGCGCTCAAGGGCGTGGCGATGGAACTGGACGACTGCGCCTTCCCCCTGCTGCAGGACATCATCTGCACCGACAAGATGGACGTCGCCTTCAAGGACGCCAACTGGTGCCTGCTGGTGGGCTCCAAGCCGCGCGGCCCGGGCATGGAGCGCGCCGACCTGCTCAAGGACAACGGCAGGATCTTCATCGGCCAGGGCAAGGCGATCGACGCCGTGGCCGCTGATGACTGCCGGGTGGCGGTGGTGGGCAACCCCTGCAACACCAACTGCATGATCGCCGCCGCCCAGGCCAGGCGCCTGCCCCAGGATCGCTTCACCGCCATGACCCGGCTCGACCAGAACCGCGCCGTCACCCAGATCGCCAAGAAGGCCGGCGTGCCCCTCACCGCGGTGCATGACCTGGTCATCTTCGGCAACCACTCGCCGACCATGTACCCCGACTTCTTCAACGGCCGCATCAACGGCCGGCCGATCACCGAGGTGATCAGCGACCAGGAGTGGCTCAAGACCGCCTTCTGCTCCACCGTGGGCAAGCGCGGCGCGGCGATCATCGAGGCACGCGGCGCCTCGTCGGCCTTCTCGGCCGCCAACGCCCTGATCGACCACGTCAAGGCGCTGTGCACCGTCGGCACCACCCTGCACTCGGTCGCCCTGCGCAGCGACGGCAGCTACGGCTTCGCCGAGGGCGTGTGGGCCTCGGTGCCTGTGCGGACCACCGCCTACGGCACCTTCACCGTCGACAAGTCCTTCGCCCAGAACGACTTCGGCAAGGCGAAGATCAAGGCCACCAACGATGAGCTGGTGGGCGAGCGCGACACGGTCAAGGACCTGCTCGCCGGCTGAGCTTGCGCCGACGCGCATTACGATGGTAGGATGGGCCATGCGTTCACGCTTGGCTCATCTTCTTTTTGCGATGCTCGTCCTGACTGGATCGCTGGCCGCGGCCGATCCAGTGACCCTGATCACCGAGGACATCCCACCCTTCAACTATGTCGATCCGGCCAAGCCGGACGCCGTCACCGGGGTGTGTACCGAGATCGTGCGCGCGATCATGGCCCGCAGCGGCCACCATGACCGCATCCAGATGATGCCCTGGGCGCGCGGCTACGCCCAGTTGCAGACCGGGCCACGGGTGGCGCTGTTCGCCACCGCCCGCCTGCCGGAACGGGAACACCTGTTCCGCTGGGTCGGCCCCCTGGCGCACAAGCACTTCGCCTTCATCGCCCCGGCCGGCAGCCCGCTGCACATGACCACGGTGGACGATGCCCGGCGGGTCTCCGCCATCGGCGTCTACCGCGACAGCGCCAAGCAGCGCTGGCTGCTGACCCACGGATTCACCAACCTGGAGGCGGTCGACGACGAAGCCGCCAACCTGCGTCTGCTCACCGGCGGGCGCATCCCGCTCTGGTTCACCGCCGAACCGGAGTGCTACGAACTGGCACGTCGGCAGGGCATCGAAGCCGGCCAGCTGGCGATCGCGCTGCGGGTCGAGGTCATCCCGCTCTACCTGGCGGTGTCGCGGGATGTCGAGGAATCGACCGTGGCCGCCTGGCAGCAGACCTGCGACACCTTGCGCCTGGACGGCACCATCGCCGCGCTGACCAGGCGCTTCATCCCCACCTCCTGCGACCTGGTGCCTGCCGCCGGGGCAGCCACCGGGGCTCAGGCGGGGACGCTGATCCCGCGGTAGAGCTGCACGTAGTCCGCCCCGGCCTTGTCCCAGGAGTTGTCCTCGGCCATGGCGCGCAGCTGGGCGGCGCGCCATTCGGCCGGGAAGTGGCGGTAGAGGCCGAGGGCGCGGTCGAGCACCGCCGAGAAGTGCCCGCCGTCGACCGGGCCGAAGGTGAAGCCGGTGCCGCCGGGGGTGGTGACGTCGGTGACGGTGTCGGCCAGGCCGCCGGTGTAGCGCACCAGCGGCAGGGTGCCGTAGCGCATGGCGTACATCTGGGTCAGGCCACAGGGCTCGGTGCGGCTGGGCATCAGGAAGAGGTCGCCGCCGGCGATGAACTGGTGCGCCAGGGGCTCGTTGTAGCCATACCAGGCGTAGACCCAGCCCGGGTGGCGCTGCTGCAGCGCGTACAGCCGGTGCTCGAGGTGGAGGTCGCCGGCGCCCAGCACCGCCAGCTGCATGCGCCCGGCGAGGATGTAGGGCTCGACCGCGTCGAGGATGAGGTCGATGCCCTTCTGCTCGACCAGGCGGCTGACCACCACCGCCAGGGCGGTGTCGGGAGCCTGGACCAGGCTGCAATGGGTGCGCAGGGCCTGCTTGCAGGCCTGCTTGCCGGCGAGGTCGCCGGCGTGGAAGTGGGTGCTGATATGCGCGTCGCGGGCCGGATCCCATTCCATCGGATCGATGCCGTTGGTGATGCCGTCGAGCTTGTAGCGGTGGTGGGCGATCACCGCATCCATGGTGTAGGCGAAGGCGGGGTCCTGGATCTCGGCCGCGTAGCGCCGGCTCACGGTGGTCACCCGGGTGGCGAAGGCGATCCCGCTCTTGAGCCAGTTGAATCGACCGAAGTGCTCGCACTGCATCGGGTTGAACAGCCATGGGTCGAGCCCGGCAAGGCGCATGTCGGCGGGCGGGAAGCCGCCCTGGTAGGCGATGTTGTGGATCGAGAACACGCTGCGGGTGGCGGGCAGCATGCGGTTGAAGCCGCGTTCGAGCAGCACCGGTACCAGCCCGGCCTGCCAGTCGTGGGCATGGACCACGTGCGGGAACCAGTTCACCGCCCCCGGCAGCGCCAGCGCGGCCTTGGCCAGCACGGCATAGCGGCGGGCGTTGTCGTCGTAGTCGTGGCTGGGCGAGGGGCCGTAGATGCCTTCGCGGTCGAACAGCTCGTTGCAGGCCATGAGGTAGACGGTCACCCCCTGGTGCATCACCACCCCCACCCCGACCAGGTGGTCGATGCCCCCGGCCTCGATCACCAGCGGCTTGGCCAGCCAGGTCACCCCCAGGCGTTCCGCCACCAGGTAGGTCTTGCGGTAGCAGGGCACCACCACGCGCGCGTCGTGGCCGAGGCGCACCAGCGCCGCCGGCAGCGCCGCCACCACGTCGGCCAGGCCGCCGGTCTTGCTGAACGGCACCATCTCGCTGGCCACGTGCAGGATGCGCAACGGAGCACCGGCTGGGACCGCGGGCGGCTGGATGGGGGCGGCGTCGGCGCTCTTGGCGATCTTTTTCGTGGCCATGGGGGTGCTGCTCTACCGACATACCATCACCCGGGAAAGGCCCGATTGCGCCGAGCCCCCTGCGGCCAGCATCCGCCGCGCGATGCCCAAGAGCGTTTTCATCGAGACCTTCGGCTGCCAGATGAACGTCGCCGACACCGAGGTGGTGCTGGCGCGCCTGGGCGAGGACGGCTGGCGCCAGGTCGACGAACCCGCCGGCGCCGACCTGGTGCTGTTCAACACCTGCTCGGTGCGCGACCACGCCGAGCACAAGGTGCACAGCCGCCTGGGCCAGATGCGCGAACTCAAGCGCGAGCGCCCGGGCCTGGTGGTGGGGGTGATGGGCTGCATGGCCCAGCGCGAGAAGGAGGCCCTGCTCAAGCGCCATCCCGCCCTCGACCTGGTGGTGGGGACCGACCAGTTCGTGCACATGCCGCAGCTGCTGGCCCAGCTCGGCGAGCGCGGCCGCCTGACCGCCACCGCCTTCGCCGACTTCGAGGACCGCCTGTGGGAGGCCCAGCGCCCGGCCGGGGTCAACGCCTGGGTGCCGGTGATGCGCGGCTGCAACTACAACTGCACCTATTGCGTGGTGCCGTTCACCCGCGGGCGCGAGAAGTCGCGCCGGCCGGAGCAGATCGAGGAGGAGGTGCGCCGCCTGGTCGACCACGGCCACGTGCAGATCACCCTGCTCGGCCAGACCGTCGACGCCTATGGCAAGACCCTGGGCGACGGCACCACCCTGGCCGCGCTGCTGCGCCGCCTGCACGAGGTGCCGGGCCTGCAGCGCCTGCGCTTCGTCACCAGCCATCCCAAGGACATCAGCGACGACCTGCTCGACGCCATGGCCGAGCTGCCCAAGGTGGCGCGCCACCTGCACGTGCCGGCGCAGAGCGGCAGCGACCGCATGCTGCGCCTGATGGGCCGCCGCTACGGCCGCGACGAATACCTGGCGCTGGTCGAACGCGCGCGGGCGCGCATGCCCGACCTCGAGCTGCTGTCCGACTTCATCGTCGGCTTCCCGCGCGAGAGCGAGCAGGACTTCGCCGACACCGTCAGCCTGATGGAGCGCGTGCGCTTCGCCGGCGCCTATGTGTTCATGTATTCGCAGCGCCCCGGCACCCCCGCCGTCAACCTCCCCGACGACGTCCCCGAAGAGGTCAAGAACCAGCGCTGCAACCGCCTGCTCCAGCTCCAGCTGCAGCACCAGGCGGAATGGTACCGCAGCCTCCACGGCAGCGAGCAGCAGGTGCTGGTCGAAGGCCCCTCGAAGAACGACCCGGCGATGCTGTTCGGGCGCTCCCGCGGCAACCTCAACATCGTGCTGCCGCGCACCGGCGCCGACGGCGCCAGCCGCGACCACCTGGTGGGACGCATCGTGCCGGTGCGGGTCGAGCGCAGCACCAGCCTCACCCTGTTCGCCGACCTTGCCCAGGGCCTACCCCCCGCTGCGGGGACCGCGACAGCGCCCGCCACTTCTCGGCAGCCTGCGGCTGCTGAGTCGTAAAGCGCTGGCAGGCAGCGCTCGGGGTCGTAGGAACCTGCCATGGCTGACGACGTCCTGGCGCCCGGCACCGACCTGTTCGGCTACACCATCGAGCGCACCCTGGGGCGCGGCGGCATGGGCACCGTCTACCTCGCCCGCCAGCGCTCGCTCGAGCGCACCGTGGCGCTCAAGGTCCTGCACCCGTCGCGCACCCGCAATCCGCAGGTCACCAGCGACTTCTTCAACGAGGCGCGCGCCGCCGCCCGCCTGCGCCACGCCCACCTGGTGGGGGTGCACGACTTCTGCTCGGACCCCGAGCGCAGCCTGTACGCCTATTCGATGGAATATGTCGAAGGCAGGACCGGCTCGGCGCTGGTGGCGCACCAGGGCCCGCTGGCGCGCGAGCAGGCCCTGGGCATCGCCGCCCAGGTCGCCTCGGCCCTGGCCCTGGCCCATGCCAACGGGCTGGTCCACCGCGACGTGAAGCAGGAAAACGTGCTGATCGACGCCACCGGCACCGCCAAGCTGCTCGACCTCGGCCTGGCCTACCACCGCCTCGCCGGCCTCACCGGCGGCGGCACCGGCGCCCGCCGCCTGTCCATCGTCGGCACCCCCGACTTCTCGGCCCCCGAGCAGCTGCGCAACCCCGACCGCGCCAGCCCGGCCAGCGACGTGTTCAGCCTCGGCCTGACCCTCTACACCCT
>JAKLKR010000088.1 GCA_023150565.1 Planctomycetota bacterium | reverse complement strand
GGGAAAATGGGGCAGGACGGGAGCGGGAGCGCCGGGGGCGTCAACCCGTGCCGTGTGCGGCGCGTCCGCAGGCGGGCCGAGGAGGCCGGGATCGATGTGCGCAACGGGCTCCGGGCAGCCCCCCATGGCCTTTCCCGGCTGGACGCTAGCCTCCCGCGCCCATGCGTTTCCGTGATGCCGCGCACCTCGATACCGGTCCCTTCTATGCCCGTCTGCCGGAGCAGGGACGGGTGTTCCGGGCCCTCGGCTACCTCGGGGTGGCGATGGCGATCAAGTTCGCCGTGGCCGGGGATGTGCGTTCCCTCTGGGGGCTGGCGATCTTTCTGCTGGTGGCCTGGGTCTATGCCTGGAAGCGCACGGTTGGCACCTTGTGGCGCTCCTCGCTGGTGGCGGCCCTGGTCGCCTGCGCGGTGATCCTGAGCTACCACCGCCTGGCCGAACCGTCCCCTGCCCCCGTCGACGCCCAGGAGGCCCACCCGTGACCATCGCTCGCTGGGGCATCCCCACCATCCTGGTCTCGGCCCTGGTGCTGGGCTGGTCGGTGTGGCTGATGCCGGATGGCTGGCCGCGCTGGGTGGCGCTGGCGGTGGCGGCGGCGCTGTGGCTGTTCACCCTCGCCTTCTTCCGCAACCCGCGCCGCACCCCCCAGGGCGGCGAGCGCAGCCTGATCGCCCCCGCCGACGGCCTGGTGTGGGACATCACCGAGGTCGACGAGCCCGACTTCATCGGCGGGCGCGCCATCCGCATCGGCATCTTCCTCTCGGTGTTCGATGTGCATGTGAACCGCTCGCCGGTGAAGGGGACGGTGGCCTTCGCCCGCTACCGCCCCGGCCGCTTCCTCGATGTGCGCCATCCCGACTGCATCCACGAGAACGAGGCCAACACCCTCGGCATCGAGGTCGATGCGGCGGTGGCCCCGGGGGTGCGCCTGCTGGTGCGCCAGCTCTCCGGCCTGATCGCCCGCCGCATCGTCTGCACCCACGGGGTGGGGTCGCGCCTGGAGCGCTGCGAGCTGTACGGCATGATCCGCTTCGGCAGCCGCACCGAGCTGTGGATCCCGGTCGCCGCCCGCCACCAGGTCAAGGTCAAGGTCGGCCAGCGCGTGCGCTGCGGCGAGACCGAGCTGGCGGAGCTGCTGCCATGACCCAGACCAAGCTGCGCCCGGTGCACAGCGGCATCCGCCGGCTCAAGACCCTGCCGGTGCTGCCGACCCTGCTCACCGCCGGCAACCTCGCCAGCGGCATCACCGCCATCCTCTGCGCCGCCCACGACTGGCTGTACTGGGGCGCGGTGATGGTGTTCGTGGCCATGGTCTGCGACATGCTCGACGGCAAGGTGGCGCGCCTGACCAAGCAGTCGGGGCCGTTCGGGGCCGAGCTCGACAGCCTGAGCGATGTGGTCTCCTTCGGGGTGGCGCCGGCGATCCTGGTCCACCGCCTGGTGCTGGGCGAGCCCGGGGTGTTCGACCAGGGCCAGCGCGTGCTGTGGTTCATCACCGTGTTCTTCCCGGTGATGGCGGCCATCCGCCTGGCGCGCTACAATGTGGAGCACAGCGGCCCGGCGGCGCAGGAGGGCGGCACCGGCTTCCGCGGCATCCCTTCGCCCGGTGCGGCGGCGGTGGTGTGCGCGCTGGTGCTGTTCCACCAGAGTGTCACCGAGGCCGGTCCGTGGATGGGCAGCGTGTTCCAGATGAAGGAGTACGTCTCGCTCGCCGCCAGCCTGGACTGGTTCCGCTGGTCGCTGCTCGGGGTGACCCTGCTGTGCGCCCTGCTGATGGTCTCGACCATCCCCTATCCGCACGTCGGCGGCCTGCTGCTCGGGCGCATGAGCTTCCGCAAGTTCATCGTCCTGCTGCTGGTGGGAGCGCTGTTCGTGTGGCAGCCGATCACCGCCCTGACCGTCGGCACCCTCGGCTACCTGCTGCTCGGCCTGCTGGTGGGCTCGTGGCGGGCGCTGCGCGACTGGCAGGCCGGCCGCAACGTGCTCGACGACGAGGACGAGGCTGGCGCCGAGGATGTCGGCCTGTCCGCCGGCGAAGGCGCGGCCAAGGACGAGGGACCTGCCCACGGGCGCTGAGCCGCTGCTGCCGGGTGCGGCCCATCCGCATCCCTGCGAATCCCCGCCCTTGCTGGCGCTGCGTCTGGGCGTGCCGGAGGCGCGGGTGGCGGACTGGGTCGCGCGCGGGCTGCCCTGCCGCGATGGCCGGGTCGATCCCGTCGACGCCGCCAACTGGCTGGCGGATGGCCGCCTCGATGAGTGCCCGGTGCTGGCGCGGCGCTGGCGCACCTGGTTCGCCTGGTTCGCTCCCGCCATGGCCGGGCGCGACCGCGCCTGCCGGCTGCGGGTGCGGCGGCGCTGCGCCCTGCACCTGCCCCAGGCGGTGGCGGGGGTGCGCTGGTGGATCCCCCGCCTCGGCGATGGGCCGGGGCAGCGCCTGCTGGCCGCCAGCGCGCCAGCCGGCAGCCAGGAGCTGCCCTTCCACCACCGTCTCGACCTGGAGGCCGGATCCGGCCCGTGGGAGGTCGAGACCGGCGCCGAGCTGGCGCTGACGCCGCATCGCCCGGCCGACCATCCCGAGCTGCTGGCGCTGGTCGAGGAGCTGGCCGCCGGCTTCCGCTACGGCTACCGCCACCACCGCGCCGACGGACCGTTCTTCGACGACCACGGCAGCTGCCTGGACTGCGCCCTGGCCCTGGGCGGCCGCCTAGGCGAACGTGGCCGGCCCTGGCGGCTGGTGGGCGGGGTGGTGGCGCGCAGCGCGGTGGCCAACCTGCACTGCTGGGTCGAGGCCGAAGGCCCCGGTGGCGGCTGGATCGCGCTCGATCCCACCCTGCCGGCGGTGGCGCGCACCCTGGGCCCGCCCGGCACCGACTGGCGGGCCTGGGCGCGCTTCGCCACCGGCGGCATCGACACCCGCCGCGTCCGCCTGGGGGCCGGCGATCTCGCCCCCGCCGGGGTGGCGGGCGGGGCCTCGTTCGGCGGCGTGATCGGCGAGGCTGCGGCGCTGGTCGACGGTATCTGGCGCAACGCCTGGTCGTGCCTGGACCTGGCCTGCGGCGACTGCCGCTGGGCCTTTGCGCGGCGCTGACCACGGGGTCCGGGGCAGAGCCCCGTGGCGTAAAGCCAAGGCTGATCGAGAGCCGTGGATGGCTCTTTCGGAGCGTCGACGCCCACGTCGACGCCGCGCTGACGCTGCCATGGTCACAGGTCGGCGCGCAAAAGAGCCCGTCGACGTGGGCATCGACGCTCCAAATGCGGTCGTCCGCCATTCCCCGCCTTGGCTTTACGCCATTGGGCAGCGCCCCTGTCGCTCAGTCGTTGAGCGGACGCTCGGCGCGCGGGTAGCTGCCCAGCACTTCGAGCGAGGTGGCGTGCTGGGCGAGGGTGTCCAGCGCCTGCTTCACCGGTTCGTCGCGCTGGTGGCCGAGCAGGTCGATGAAGAACACGTATTCCCACGGCCGGCGCCGGCTCGGACGGCTCTCGATGCGGCTGAGGTTGAGGCCCAGGCGGTGGAAGGGCGAGAGGCAGTCGAACAGCGCCCCCGGACGGTCCTTGGCCGCGAACATCAGGCTGGTCTTGTCCGCCCCGGTGGGTTCCGCCGCGCGCTGCGCCGGCGCGATCACCACGAAGCGGGTGATGTTGTTGGGGTTGTCCTGGATGTCGCTGGCGAGCACCGGCAGGGCGAAGGCCTTGGCGGCGTCCTCGCTGCCGATCGCCGCCGCGCCGTCCTCCTGGGTGGCGCGCTCGGCGGCCTTGGTGGTCGACACCAGCTCGACCAGCTCGACCCCCGGCATGTTCGCCGCCAGCCAGCCGCGGCACTGGCCGAACACGGTGTGGCGGGAATAGATCCGCTTGATGCCCGGCCGCGGCGAACGCGACATCAGGTGGTGGCGGATGCGCAGGTGCACCTCGTTGACGATGCGCAGGGGGCTGGCGCTGAAGGCGTCGATGGTGTCGGTGATGGTGCCGTCGGTGGAGTTCTCGATCGGCACCACGCCGTAGTCGGCGCGCTGCTTTTCCACCTCGGCGAACACGGTGGCCAGGCTCTCGGCGGCGACGTAGTCGACGCTGTCGCCGAACTTGAGCTTGGCCGCCAGGTGGGTGAAGGCGCCGGCCTGGCCGAAGTGGCAGATCACCAGGCTGCGTTCGAGCGCGAACGAGGCCGACATGATCTCGCGCCAGATGGCCTGCAGGCTGCGGTCGGGCAGCGGGCCCTGGTTGGCGCCGGAGATGCGGCGGAAGACCTCCTGCTCGCGGTGGGGCACGAACACCGCCCCGCCGCTGCTGGCCTTGGCCAGGCCGATGCGCTGCACCACCCTGGCGCGCTCGTTGAGCAGCGCCACCAGCTGGCGGTCGAGGCGGTCGATGTCGGCGCGCAGGCCGTCGAGCTCGTTGGCCACGGTCGGGCCCTCCTCGCTCAGTAGGTGACCTTCTCGATCTTGAACTTGAGCAGCCCGACCGGGGCGTGCACCTCGATGGTGTCGCCGGCCTTGCGCCCGAGCAGGGCGGCGCCCATCGGGCTGGAGGTGAGGATGCGGTTCTCGAGCGGGTCGTCCTCGCCCTCGCCCACCAGCTGCCAGTCCTCGCTGGTCTTGGTCTTGAGCTCGCGCAGCTTGATCTTGGCGCCGAACGCCACCCGGCTGGTGTCGATCTGGGTCTCGTCGACCACCACCGCGCGCGAGAGCTTGCCCTTGAGCTCGGCGATGCGCGCGTTGATCATCGCCATCTCCTCGCGTGCGGCGTGGTATTCCGCGTTCTCGCGCAGGTCGCCCTTCTCGCGCGCCTCCTCGATCGCCTTGGCGATCACCGGCACCCGGGAGGTCAGTTCATCGAGCTCCTGGTTGAGCTTGCGCTTGCCGTCGGCGGTCACGGGAATCTGGCTCATGGCTTGATCCGGGGATAGACAAAGACAGCGCGCAGGCCGCTGGAGCCTGCGCGCTGCCCTGGTTCATGCCCGCTGCACGGTCCGATCGACCGCGCCGGCGAGCTCGCGCAGCATCCGCTCGGTGGTGGGGAAGTCAACGCAGGCATCGGTGATGCTCTGGCCATAGACCAGGGCGCGGCGGTCGGCGGGCACGTTCTGGCGGCCTTCGACCAGGTTGCTCTCGATCATCACACCGGCCACCGCCGGATGGCCGTCGGCGAGCTGGCCGGCGATGTCGCTGCACACCGCCGCCTGGCGGCGGTGGTCCTTGGCGGCGTTGTCGTGGCTGCAGTCGATCATCACCCGCGGGCAGAGTTTGGCCGCGGCCAGTTCTGCGGCGGCCCTGGCCACCGCCTCGCGGCCGAAGTTGGGGCCCTGGCGGCCGCCGCGCAGCACCAGGTGGCCGTCGGGGTTGCCGGTGGTCCGCACCACCGACACCCGGCCGGCGCGGTCGACGCCCAGGAAGTGGTGCGAGGCCTGGGCCGCGACCATGGCGTTGCGCGCCACCGCGGTGTCGCCGTCGGTGCCGTTCTTGAAGCCCACCGGCATCGACAGGCCCGAGGCCATGGCGCGGTGGGTCTGGCTCTCGGTGGTGCGGGCGCCGATCGCGGTCCACGAGATCAGGTCGGCGAGGTACTGCGGCACCACCGGGTCGAGCAGTTCGGTCGCCGCCGGCATGCCCATCGCCACCAGGTCGAGCAGCAGCGAGCGGGCCTGGAGCAGCCCGGTGTCCATGTCGAAGGTGCCGTCGAGGTGGGGATCGTTGATCAGGCCCTTCCAGCCGGTGGTTGTGCGCGGCTTCTCGAAGTACACCCGCATCACCACCTCGACGTGGTCGGCGAGCTCGGCGCGCAGGCGCACCAGGCGCTGGCCGTAGTCGCGCGCGGCGGCCACATCGTGGATCGAGCAGGGGCCCACCACCGCCAGGATGCGCCGGTCCTCGCCGTGCAGGATGGCGCGGATGCGCTCGCGGGTGAGGTGCACCAGCTCGGCGGAGGTCTCACCCAGGGGCAGGCGGGTCTGCAGCTCGTCGGGGGTGGCGATGGGCACGGTGGAGACGACGTGGAGGTCAGCGGTGGTGCGCATGGGATCGAGCGGGGTCCTGTGAAACGGGAAACCCCCTGGGCCATCGGGACCAGGGGGCGGCATGCGGGCGCGGAGCGCAGCGTGTCCCTAGTCCGGGAAACCCGGGCTAAAGTACCAACGCCAGAAATAGCCGGTCGACGGCGCGCTCATGCTGGGCTGCTTCTAGCAGGCGGAGCCGGTGGCGCCAGGGCGAAGCGGCGGCGCAGGTCCTCGAGCGCGGGCAGGTCCTCGGCGTGCAGGTGCTCCATCACCGCCCCCACCCCCAGTTCGCGGTGGAGGCGCAGGTGCTCGTCACGGGTGGGACCCTTGCGCGAGACATGCGTCACCGCGGCGGGGTCGCAGCGAACCGCGATGCCGCTGAGCATGCCGGCGCTGAGGGGGGCGAAGCCCTCGACCTGGTGCAGATCGATCTGCCACATGTCGGTGCCGCGCAGGGTGTAGACCAGGGTGCCGTCGGTTGCGACCCGCGCTCCCGCGCCCTGGGCCACGCTGGCCATCACCGCGGCTATAAGCACGATCCCGGCGACCACGCCGGGCCAGGCTACCGGTTCGATCATCAGATGAGGAAGCAGCCAGGCGGCGAAGCCGCCGATCGCCAGCGCCGGGACCGCGCTCCACAGCAGGAATTTCGCCGGCGGGCGCCGCCGCACCGACCACAGCGGCGGATCGGTGGCCACCGCTCAGCCTGCGGCGACGGCCTGGGCCTTGAAGTGGGCGCGCAGGCGTTCGACCACCCGGGCGTCGGCGAAGCGCGAGGCCTGCAGCAGGGCGTGGAAGACCGCGGTGCGGTCGCTGCGGCCGTGTCCGATCACGCATACCCCGTCGACCCCCATCAGCGGGCAGCCGCCGATGTGGCGCCAGTCGACCCGGCGCTTGAGGCCCTTGAAGGCGGAGCCCATCAGCGCGCCGCCGAGCTTGGCGAAGAGGCGCTTGTGGATCTCCTCCTTGAGGATGCGGGTGATGCCCTCGACCACGCCTTCGCTGGTCTTGAGCACCACGTTGCCGACGAAGCCGTCGCACACCACCACGTCGAGCTCGCCGGTGTAGATGTGGTGGCCTTCGACGTTGCCGACCACGTTGAGGTCGGTCTTGCGGATCAGCTCCAGGGTCTCCTGGGTCAGCTCCACGCCTTTCTCGTCCTCTTCGCCGATCGACAGCACGCCGACCCGCGGCTTCTTGGTGCCGTAGACGTTCTCGAGGAAGGCGGAGGCCATCTCGCCGAACTGCACCAGATGCTCGGGACGGCACACGGCATTGGCACCGCCATCGCACAGCCAGGTGCGGCCCTTGGGGTTGGGCAGCGGCACCAGGATGCCGGCGCGCTTGACCCCGGGGATGCGGCGCAGGTGCAGCTGGGCGGCGGCGACCGAACAGCCGGTGTTGCCGCACAGCACCATGGCATCGGCCTTGCCCTCGTGGACCAGGCGCGAGGACATGTTCATCGAGTCGTTCGGGCGCTCCTTGAGCGCCGCGATCTTCTCGGACATGCCTATAACCTCGGGGGCGTGCACCACCTCGAGGTTGCGGTAGTGCTCGGCGCCCTCGCGCTTGAGGCAGGCGCGGACGTCGGTTTCGACCCCGACCAGCAGCACCGAATCAGCGGGATGCGCGCGGGCGTAATCGACCGCGCCCTGGACCATGGCCCGGGGCGCGTCGTCACCACCCATCGCGTCGAGCGCGATGCGCACGGCTCAGGTCACTTCGTGTCGGTGCTGGCGCCGCCGGTGTCGCCGGCAGCGTCATCCTTGAAGAGGACCTGGCGGCCGCCGTAGAGGCCGGTCTTCAGGTCGACATGGTGCGGACGGTGCACGCTCTTGGTGCTCTTGTCCACCGCCAGGGCGGGGGCGGCCAGGGCCTGGTGGCTCTGGCGACGCTTCTTACGGCCGTGGCAGACGCGACGCTTGGGAACAGCCATGATATCCTCGTAATCGACAGAAAGGAAAAGCGGGGCGGCAACCTAGGGCGGTGGGTGGGTGAGTCAAGGAGTGCGGCGGTCCGACGGATGCCTTCTGGTCCTCACCTGGGGGGTGATACGACCGGCCCATCGTTACCAGCGCGTTACCACCCGTCTCCGCGTGGACGGCATGCTAGCGCCAGGAGAAACCCATGCGAGTCCCCGTCCCCACCCTGCTGCACCTGAGCCTGGCGCTCGCCGCCCCTGCGCTGCTGACCGCCGCCGACGCGGTGCCGGTGACCAAGGTGGTGCTGTATTCCTCCGGGGTCGGCTACTACGAGCACGCCGGCAACGTCGAAGGCGCAGCCGAAAACGAACTACGCTTCAAGACCGAGCAGATCAACGACGTGCTCAAGTCGCTGGTGCTGCAGGATCTCGACGGCGGCCGGGTGGGCACGGTGGTGTACCCCTCGCAGGCCCCGCTCGAGCGCACGCTCAAGAGCTTCCAGGTCGACATCACCGGCAATCCCGGCCTGGCCCAACTGCTCAACCAGCTGCGCGGGGCCAAGGTGCAGATCCTGGCCCAGACCGAGACCATCACCGGCACCGTGCTCGGCTGCGAGTCGCGCCAGAAGCCGGCCGGCGACAAGGGCGTGCTCACGGTCGGGGTGCTCAACCTGGTGACCGCCCAGGGCCTGCGCCAGCTCGAGCTTGAACAGGTGGCGAGCCTGCGGCTCGAGGACCCGGGCCTGCAGGAGGAGCTCAATCGCGCGCTCGCCGCCCTGGCCGGGGCCCGCGACCAGGACAAGAAGCCGGTGGTGATCCGTTTCGAGGGCGACGGCAAGCGCCGGGTGCGGCTCGGCTACGTGGTCGAGGCGCCGGTGTGGAAGACCAGCTACCGCCTGGTGTTGGCCGAGCCCGACGCCAAGCCGGCCAAGGCCTATGTGCAGGGCTGGGCGATCGTCGAGAACCAGACCGAGAGCGACTGGACCAACGTCGACCTCAACCTGGTCAGCGGGCGCCCGATCTCGTTCATCCAGGACCTCTACCGCCCGCTCTACGCCCAGCGTCCGGTGGTCGAGCCGCCGCTGCCGCCGGGGGTGCGTCCGGTGGCCTACAGCGGCGGGCGCGAGGGCTCGGACAAGCCCATGGCCAGGCAGGAGGAGCGCAGGGCTGATAACAAGGCGCGTGGCATGGCCATGGCCGCCGCCGCTCCGGCACCGGCGATGAAGCTGGCTGCCGCCGCCGATGCGGTCTCGGAGGCCGGCTTCGGCCCCGGCGGCGGCACCGGCGCGGCGATGAACCTCGCCGAAGGCGTGCACACCGCCGCCAGCGCCGCCGAGCAGGTGGGCGAGCTGTTCCAGTACCAGGTGCCGCGGGTCACCCTGCCGCGCCAGCGCTCGGCCATGCTGCCGATCATCGGCGACAGCATCGCGGCGCAGCGCGTCAGCATCTACAACCCCGAGGTGCAGCCGCGCCATCCCCTCAACGGGGTGTGGGTCGAGAACACCAGCGGCAAGCACCTGCAGGCCGGACCGGTGACGGTGTTCGATGGCGGAGCCTACGCCGGCGATGCGCGCATCGACAACCTCGCCCCCGGGCAGAAGCGCCTGCTCAGCTACGCCCTCGACGTGCCCATGACCGTCGACCCCAGCAGCGGCCAGGAGGAGCGCCGGGTGGTGAGCGGCAAGCTGGTCAAGGGCGTGCTCCAGCTGCAGACCAAACTGGTGGCCAAGCGCACCTACGCCTTCCGCAACGAGGCCGAGCGCGAGCGCACCCTGGTGGTCGAGCACCGCTTCCGTCCGGGCTGGAAGCTCAGCGACACCGCCGAGCCCGCCGAGCGCACCGACGCCATCTACCGCTTCCAGGTCGCGGCCAAGGCCAAGGGCGAGGGCGCCCTGGCGGTCACCGAGGAGCTGGTCACCAGCGAGCGGGTGGCGGTGGTCGACCTCGATTCCGGCACCACCTACGCCTACGCCTCGACCGGGGCGCTGCCGCAGAAGGTGCGCGACGTGCTGCAGAAGGTCTCGGCCATGCAGGGCGCCCTGATCGACGCCGAGCGCGCCATCCAGGCCCGCCAGGAGCAGCTCAACGCCATCACCCAGGAGCAGAACCGGCTGCGCGAGAACATGCGCACGGTGGCGCAGAACAGCCCGTACTACCAGCGCCTGCTGCAGAAGCTCAACGACCAGGAGAGCCGCATCGAGGGCCTGCAGGGCGAGGCCGAGAAGCTCAAGGGCGAGCGCGACGGCAAGCGCAAGGAGCTGGAGGCCTTCCTGGCGGGGGCCAGCGCGGAGTGACCTTGCCCATGGGCGGGGGGCGCCACGCTCGCCGCCCATGGACACGCCGGCGCTCGACCAGCTGAACAGGATCTATGGGGACGGCTGGCTGGTGCCGGCCGGGGTGCTGGTGGCGGCCCTGGTCGCCGGCTGGGTGCTGGAGCGGGTGGTGATCGCCCGCCTGCAGCGCTGGGCCGCATCCACCTCCTGGCGCGGCGACGACGTGGTGCTGGCCGCGGTCAAGGGCCTGACCCGCATCTGGGTGCTGCTGCTGGGGATGGCGGTGGCCGCCCACCTGGCGCCGATCGGCGAGCATCAGCGCGACCTGCTGCACCGCGCGGTGCAGGTGCTGTGGATCGTCACCGCCACCCTCGCCGCCTCGCGCATCGCCACCGGCATGTTCGCGGTGTGGTGCGAGCGGGTGCCGCAGATCGGTTCCACCACCATCCTGCGCAACGTCATCGCCGCGGCGGTGTGGGCGCTGGGCGGCCTGGTGCTGCTGCAGAGCCTGGGCATCTCGATCGCCCCGGTGCTGACCGCGATGGGCGTCGGCGGCCTGGCCGCCGCCCTCGCCCTGCAGGACACCCTCGCCAACGTCTTCTCGGGCATCCGCATCATCATGGCCCGGCAGGTGCGCCCGGGCGACTTCGTGCGCCTGGACAGCGGCCAGGAGGGCACCATCGCCGACATCGCTCTCGGCCGCGGTGGTGGTCAACTGCACCCTGCCGGTCAGCACCCACACCCTGGTGGTGCCGTGCAGCGTGGCCTATGGCAGCGACCTCGACCAGGTCGAACGGGTCGCCGCCGAGGTCGCCGCCGAGGTCGTCGCCGCCACCGAGGGCGGGCTGCCCGAGCGGGCGCCGGTGGCGCGCTTCAGCGAGTTCCAGGACAGCGGCATCGGCTTCAACACCGTGATGTGGGTGAAGGACTACCCCGCGCGCTTCCTCATCCGCCACCACTTCATCAAGGCCCTGCACGCGCGCTTCGCGCGCGATGGCATCGAGATCCCGTATCCCACCCGCACCGTGCTGATGAAGGGCGGCAATGGCGGCTGAGCGGTTCGCCGACCGCTATTCGCGCCAGGTGCGCTTCGCCCCCATCGGCGCCGCCGGGCAGGCGCGCCTGCGCGCGGCGCGGGTGGCGGTGGTGGGGGTGGGGGCGCTGGGCACGGTGGTGGCCGAGCAGCTGGCGCGCGCCGGGGTCGGGCTGCTGCGGCTGATCGACCGCGACTTCGTCGAGCCCAGCAACCTCAACCGCCAGTCGCTCTACGACGAGGCCGACGCCCGCGCCTGCCTGCCCAAGGCGGTGGCGGCGGCGCGCCGGCTGGCGCTGATCAACGCCGAGGTGGCGCTGGAACCGCTGGTGGCCGAGGTCGGCCCGCGCACGGTCGAGCGCCTGCTCGCCGGGGTCGACCTGGTGCTCGACGGCGGCGACAGCTTCCGCCTGCGCCACCTGGTCAACGAGGCCTGCTGCCGGGCGCGCATCCCCTGGGTCTACGGCGCCTGCGTCGGCGCCTATGGCTGCTCGCTGCCCATCATCCCCGGCCAGGGCCCGTGCCTGGCCTGCCTGCAGGACGTGCTGCCGGACGCCGGCGACACCCCCACCTGCGACACCGCCGGGATCATCGCTCCGGCCGCCCATCTGGTCGCCGCCTGGCAGGTGGCCGAGGCGATCAAGCTGCTGACCGGGGCCGCGCCGCGGCGCGAGCTGTGGGCCTGCGACCTGTGGGCGGGGCGCTTCCAGCGCCTGGCGCTGGCGGACGCCCGCGATCCCGCCTGCCGCGCCTGCGGCGAGCGCGCCGACTTCCCCCACCTGTCCGCCCCCGCCGATCCCACCGTGGTGCTGTGCGGGCGCGAGGCGGTGCAGGTGACCCGTCCCCAGCCCTGCGACCTGGCGGCGCTGGCGGTGCGGGTGCAAGCCGCCCTGGCCAACGACCACCTGGTGCGCTGGCACGACGGCGTGGCGCAGCTCACCGCCTTCAGCGATGGACGTGTGGTGGTGCAGGGGGTGGCCACCCCCGAGGCGGCGCGCGCGCTGGTGGACCGCTGGCTGGGCTGACGGCAATGGGAGTCGAGAAAGGGCGCGAACCGTGAGCACAGGCAGACGCGCCCCTGGGACCGCCGGGCTCCAGCCCGGCAGCTCGAGCCGTCCCAATTGCCGGGCTGGAGCCCGGCGCTCCCAGGGAAGAGGTGTTCAGCGCGCGAAGGCGCGCACCGCCAGCGGTTCGTGATCGAGGTCGAGTTCGAGCACCACCGCGTCGCCCTCGCGCTTCCAGGTCACGTCGGTCAGGCGGCCGCTGCACAGGCCGATGGCGACCGGGTCGCCATGGTCCTTCCAGCCCGTCACCCGCACCAGCGCGCGGCGGCCGTTGAACTCCGACGGCGGCAGCGCCGACCACACCGCCAGGGTGCGCACCGCCGGCTGGGCGGGATGGCTGAACGGCAGGGCGACGACCCCGTCCTGGGGGCGCAGATCGACCTGGTCCCACTGCTTCACCAGGTCGTGGCGGCGCTGGGCGCGGTGCAGGGGGGCCTCGGCCACGGTGGCGCTGGCGCCGGCATCCCGCACCGCGCCGGCGAACAGGCTGGTCAGGCGGCGGGTGGCGTGCCAGGCCGGCTTGCGGCTGTAGTCGCCGCGCAGCAGGCCGAAGTTGGCCTCGTCCTGGTGCGGGGCGGAACGGTAGTCGTCGAGCAGGTCGTACTGCACGCTCGCCGCCAGGCCGAGATGGGCGCCGAGCAGGTGGCGGCGCACCAGGTAGGCGGCCTGGACCTCCTCGGTGAAGCCGGCGTAGAGCCCCTTGGGGTTCTTCAGGTCGTGGCGGAAGCTGGTCCAGCCGAACTCGGTCACCCACAGGGCGAGCGGGCGCTGCAGCTGGGCGAAGCGCTGCTGGTACCACTGCACCAGCCCGGCGAAGGTGCAGGCCTCGTCACCGGGTCCGACGCCGTCGCGCTTCTCGAAGGCCTTGCCGAAGGGCAGGGTCTCGGGCGGCAGGCAGAACGAGTAGGGATGGTCGACCACCCCGTCGATGGCGGGCGACAGCCCGAGGTCGAGGGCGCGGGCGTTGACCGGGGTGGGCGAGCCGAGGGCGATCACCCGCACCTCCGGGCGCACCGCCTTGATCGCCTCGGCGAGGGCGTTGCTGAGCGCGAGGTGCTCGACCACCCACCTGGCGGTGGTCTTGTCCTCGTTCGAGACCAGGCCGTTCCAGGTGCCGCCGTAGGTCTTGAGCCAGTCGCCGAAGTTGTTGGGCTCGTTGCCCAGCTCGATCACGTCCACCACCTCCCTGCCCTGGACCGCGAGGGCGCGGGCCTGGGCCAGGGCCTCCTCGCGCGGGGTGGTGGCGCGCAGGTCGAGCACCACGATGGTGCGCAACCCACGCGCCTTCGCCGCCTTCAGCCAGGCGAGGTCGGCGGGATCGATGCTCCAGCCGCCGTCGGCGCCCTTGCGCACCGCCGCCCCGTCGCGGATCCAGCCCAGGCCGAGGGTGGCGACCTCGTCGAGCAGGCGTTCGGCCGGCGCCCAGCCGGCGAACGGGCTGTTGGGGCGGTGGCCGTAGGCCAGGTGCAGGCAGGTGCCGAACACCGAGGGCGGCAGCTCGCGGGTGCTGCGCGGCGCCCCCAGCAGGATGGGGTCGGCCAGCCGGCCGCGCAGCTCGACGGCCTGCTCTGCGCGCGCCCGCTCGGTCGCCACCTTCAGCCCCAGGCGGTAGATGGCATGCGGGTTGCCGCCGCCGGCGAGGGGCGGGGCGAGCTGGACGGCCACCGGCTGGCCGGGGACCAGCGGGGTGCGCACCGCCCAGTCGCGCCCGGGCCGGGGCAGCGAGATGGTCAGTTCGCCGGCCTCGGAGCCGCCGCTGGCGCTGGTGAGCAGCAGCGGCCGGCGCCACTGCGGCACCCAGGTGGCGGTGACCCGCCAGCCGGCCAGCTCGGCGGTGAGCGGCTGGGTCGCCACCTGGTCGGCCAGGTCGCTGGCGGGGGCATCGCTGCTGACCGTGAGCCTGCGGATGGCCAGGGTGCCGTTGGCGGGCAGGCCGTCCTTGCGCCCCACCAGCACCGCCACGCTGGCCGGCGCCGTGGGATTGCGCTGGCCGTCGTTCCCACCCCAGGCCGAGGCCCACGGTCCGGCCATGGGCAGGGTGATGGTGCGCGGCGCCCCCGGCGCCAGTTCGATCGCCGCGCCCTGGAAGGTGCGCCCGCCGGCGTCGCCGATGCGCAGGTTGACCGAGCACGGCTGGTCGCAGGCCAGCTCCACCGTCACCGCGGTCACCGCCGGCGGCAGCGGGGCGGTGCCGGTGGCGGCGACGTACTGGCCCCCGCCGGTGAAGTCCCAGCGCAGCGCCACCCCCGGCTCGGCCCCGGCCGGGGCGCGCAGGCCGCCCTTGGCGCCGGGGAACTCGCCGCCGTCGTGGAACTGCCATGAGCCGGCATCGTAGCCGGCGTCCACCACCACCTCGGCGGCGGTCAGCGGGGCGAGGCAGGCGAGCAGGGCGGGGACCAGGCGGATCAGGCTCATGGGGGGCTCCGTGGCGAGAGGATACGGTCGAATGTGGTCGGTGTTTATAGACAAATGCTATATGACTGCGGTGCACCATGGAATTTAATTGAAACAACGTTTCATTAGTGATACACAACGGCCATGACGACCGCCGACCGCGAGCAGGCCAGCCCCGAGGCGGAATCGCCCGGCTACCAGGTGCCGGCCCTGGTGCGCGGGCTGAAGATACTCGAATACCTCGCGGGCGTGCCTGCCGGGGCCACCCTCAGCGAGGTCCTGACCGCCCTCGCCCTGCCCAAGCCGAGCGTGTTCCGCCTGCTCCAGACCCTGGCCGAGCAGGGCTATGTGCAGCGCGACGCGGCCGGCTGGCGCTACCGGCTCAGCCGCAAGATGCTGGCTCTGGGCTACGCCGCGGTCGACGCCAACGGCCTGGTCGAGCGCTCGCTCGACGTGCTGCGTTCGCTGCGCGACGCCACCGGCGAGACCACCCTGCTGGCGGTGCTGGCCGGGCGCGAGGGCATCGTGCTGGAACAGGTCGCCAGCCCGCACGCGGTCAAGGTGCTGGTGCAGGTGGGCCACCGCTTCCCGCTGCACAGCGCCGCCCCCGGCAAGGCCATCCTCGCCTTCCTGCCCGCGGCCGAGCGCGAGGCCCTGCTCGCCACCCTCGAGCTGCGCCGCTTCACCGCCCGCACCATCACCACCCGCGAGGCCTTCGACGCCGAGCTGGCGCAGGTGCGCCGCAGCGGGGTGGCCTTCGACCGCGGCGAGGAGCTCGACGACCTGCGCTGCGTCGGCGCCCCGGTGCTGGACGCGCGCGGCCAGCCGCTGGCGGCGATCTGGGTCACCGGGCCGGCCTCGCGCCTGTCCGAGCAGGGCCTCGACGCCTTCGCCGCCCAGGTGGCGGCGCACGCGCGCACCCTGTCGCAGCGTTTCACCTGAACCCCGAGGATCATCCCATGGAACTGCACGGCAGCGTCGCCCTCGTCACCGGCGGGACCCGCGGCTACGGTCACGGCATCGCCCAGGTCCTGCGCCAGGCCGGGGCCGAGGTGTGGATCACCGGCCGCGACCAGGCCGGGCTGGACGCCGCCTGCACCCGCCTGGGGGTGCGCGGGATCCGCGCCGACGCCACCCGCTCCGAGGACTGGGACCGGGTGTTCGCCACCGTCACCGCCGCCAGCGGCGGCCGCCTCGACATCCTGGTGAACAACGCCGGCGCCGGGGTGGCGATCGCGCCGGTGCACGAGCAGAGCGACGAGGCCATCCTGGCCTCGCTGCAGACCAACCTGGCGGGCGCGATCCTGGGCTGCCGGCGCGCCGGCGCGCTGATGAGCCGGCAGGGGCGCGGCACCATCATCAACATCTCGAGCGTGTGCGCCCAGCACGCCTGGCCGGGCTGGAGCGTCTACACCGCCGCCAAGGCCGGGCTGAGCAAGTTCGGCCACGGCCTGCACACCGAGCTGCGCCCCTTCGGCGTGCGCGTCACCACCATCGCGCCCTCGTGGGGGGCGACCGGTTTCGCGGGCGCCGCCCGGCTCGCCCCTCATGACCCCGCCATTGCCGGCCAGGTCATGCAGCCGGAGGAGCTGGGACGGATCGTCGCCTTCGTGTGCGCGCTGCCGGCCCACCTCACCATCCCCGACCTCACCGTGCAGCCGATGGTGCAGGACATCACCCCCATGTGAGCTGAGTACCGGCAGCCCACCGTCACCCCGGAGGTCGCATGGCATCCTTGTGGATCGAGGCCGAATCCTTCACCCGCCTCGGCGGCTGGATCATCGACCAGCAGTCGATGGACGAGATGGGCTCGGCCTACGTCATGGCCCACGGCCTGGGCGAGCCGGTGGCCGACGCCGCCACCGCCATGGCGGTGGCCGAGGCCGGCACCTACCGGGTGTGGGTGCGCACGCGCAACTGGACCGCGCGCTGGGGCCGCGGCCGGCCGGGCGGCACCTTCCAGGTCCTGGTCGACGGCCGGGCGCTGCCGGAGGTGCTCGGAACCGGCGCGCCGGACTGGGCCTGGCAGCTGGCGGGCACGGTGGAACTGGCGGCTGGCACGGTGCCGTTGGCGCTGCACGACCTCACCGGGTTCAACGCCCGCTGCGACGCCCTGTGGCTGACCACCGACCCGGTCGCGCGGCCGCCGGAGGGGGGCGCGGAACTCGCCGCCTTCCGCAGCGCCCAGGCCGGCATCGCGGTCGTTGACGAGCCGCAGGTCTTCGATCTGGCGGTGGCGGGCGGTGGCATCGCCGGCACCTGCGCCGCGCTCGCCGCCCTCGCCACCGGGGCGCGCGTGCTGCTGGTGCACGACCGCGCGGTGCTGGGCGGCTGCAACTCGTCCGAGGTGCGTGTCGGTCTGGGCGGCGGCCTCGGCTTCGCCCCCTTCCCGGAGCTCGGCCGGGTGGTGCGCGAGATATCGCCGGTCATGGGCGGCTTCGCCACCTACGAGGCCGAGCTGTTCGAGGACGCGCGCAAGGCTGCCGCCTTCCGCCGCCATGGCCCCGAACACTGCCGCCTGGCCCTGGAGGAGCGGGTGGTGGCGGTGGAGCGCGACCCCGGCGATCCGCGTCGCATCGCCGCCATCGTCACCCGCCAGGTGCGGACCGGTGCCGAGCGGCGCTACCGGGCGGCGCTGTTCGCCGACTGCACCGGCGACGCCACCCTCGCCCGCCGCCTGGGCGCGACGGTGCGCTACGGACGCGAGGCGCGCGCCGAGCACGGCGAATCCCTCGCCCCGCTGGTGGCGGACCGCCAGGTGATGGGCATGTCGGTGCAGTGGACGAGCGCCGAGGCGGCGGGCGAGTCGCCCTTCCCCGACCTCGACTGGGGCCTGCCCTGGGACGAATCCCGCGCCTACCACGTGCGCGGCGGCGACTGGGAATGGGAGGCCGGCCAGTTCCGCGACATGGCGGCCGAGAGCGAGGAGATCCGCGATTACGCGCTGATGGCCCTGTTCGCCAACTGGTCGTGGCTCAAGAACCATTCGCCGCGGCGCGCCGAGTACGCCCGCGCCCGCCTGACCTGGGCCTCGCCCCTGGGCGGCAAGCGCGAGAGCTACCGGGTCGAGGGCGACCTGGTGCTCACCCAGGGCGACATCGAGGGCCGCATCCCGCATCCCGACGGGACGGCGTGCGCGAGCTGGGACTTCGACCTGCACAGCCCCGATCCCGAGAACCGCGCGCGCTTCCCCGAGCCGTTCCGCTCCTGCGCCTACCACCGCGGCATCGGCGCGCCCTACCCGGTGCCCTACCGCTGCCTCTACGCCCGCGACGTGGCCAACCTCTTCCTCGGCGGGCGCATCGTCAGCGCCACCCATGTCGCCTTCGCCTGCCTGCGCGTGCAGCGCACCCTGGGCATGCTCGGCGAGGTGGTCGGGCTGGCGGCGGCGCTGTGCGCCGAGCGCGGCCTGCTGCCGCGCGACCTGTCCGGCGACGGCTTCTCGCTGCTGGCGCCGCGCCTGGCCGCGGGGGTGCCGCAGCCGCTCTACCACAGCTATCCCTGCGACCGCTCCGAGAAGTACCACTTCAAGGAGCTGGGCATGATCCCGGTGCGGGACGGCCAGGTGGAGGCCGACCCTGCCACCCTCCGCCGCATCGCCAGCCTCGCGGTGGTGCACCGCGGCACCGCCGCCGACGGCTGATCAGCCGCGGTACCAGCCGGCGGCGGCGATGCGCGCCAGCACCGCCGCCGGCACCAGGCCGCGGCAGTCCTGGCCGGCCGCCAGGCGGCTGCGCACCTGCGAGCTGCTGATCGCCGGCAGGGCGCCGGGCTGGTCGTCGAAGCCGCCCCGGGGCACCGCGTGCACCCGCACCAGCGCCGCCAGCTCGGCGCCGCGCTGCCAGTTGGGCAGGTCGCGGGCGGTGTCGCTGCCGCCCACCAGCAGCCAGCGGCGGCCGGGATGGGCGGCGCGCAGCAGCTCGACCAGGCCGATGGTGTAGCCGTCGGGGTTGGCCAGCTCGTCCTCGCGCACCTGCACGAAAGGCAGGTCGGCGAAGGCCAGCCGGCACAGCTCCAGGCGGTGGACGAAGGGGGTGAGCGGCTTGTGGTAGGGGTGGCGGGCGCTGGGCAGCACCCACACCTCGTCCGCCCCGCCCACCAGGCGGGCGTGCATGGCGCACATCACATGGCCGAGGTGCGGCGGGTCGAAGGCGCCGCCGAAGATCGCGGTCAGCACCGCCGCCCCGCCGTTCAGCGCACCCGCACCGAGAGGATGCGGTAGGGGGTGTAGTCCAGCCGCCAGCGGTTGCCGCCCAGGGCCTTGGGCCTGCCGATGACGTTGCCGAGGAAGTCCACCAGCTCGACCGCGGCTGGCGCCACCGGCAGGGTCAGCTCGGCGGCGCCGCGGCCGCCGTCGACCTCGTGCAGGCGCAGGGTGAAGCCGCCCTTGCCGGCCGGGGCGACCCAGCTCGGCACCAGCGAGCCGAGCTGGTCGAGCGAGAAGCGCGGCGCCAGCGCCCGCCCGCCCGCCACCACCAGCGGGGCGGTGTAGAGGTCGTCGGCGCAGGCGGCGGTGGCCAGCACCCCGCCTGCGCTGGCGCGCTCGTGGCGGCCGATGGCGAAGCGGATGCGGTGCTCGCCGCGGTCGGCGGTGGGATCGGGGTCGCCGGGCGCGCGCAGCAGGCTGAGCCCGAGGTTGCCGTCCTTGCACGAGAAGCCGTACTTGGCCTCGGTCACCACCGCCAGGCCGCGTCCGGTCTCGTCGGTGACCGCCGCCCAGCGCTGGGCGGGGACCTCCCACATCGCCTCGTCGGCCGCCACCCCGCAGGCCTGCGGGCGCTGGATCGAGCCGAAGGGGGCGCCGAAGCGCGCCCAGCGCCCGCGGTAGCCGGTGGGCAGGTGGAACTTGAGCAGGCGGTGGTCCTCGGCCCAGCGCACCGCCATCTCGACCTTCAGCCAGCGCGAGCCGGCCTCGAGCACGTAGTCCACCACCAGGGCGCTGGCGGCGCCCAGCGGCGCCTCGCCGCGCAGCACGGCGCGCAGCGGGCCGCTCTCGACCACCG
>JAKLKR010000087.1:19602-19854 GCA_023150565.1 Planctomycetota bacterium | reverse complement strand
AGGCCGGCGAGGCATCGCCGCCGGTGAACATGTGCAGGATCTGGTGGGTGAACTCGTGGTACATCACCTCGTAGGAACCGGCGTAGAAGTACGAGGCGCCGGTCGAGGACACGAACATCCCCGCCGACCACCCGGCCGAGACCCCCTTGGGCAGGATGCGCTGGTACCAGCCCTCGTCGCGCGCCACGTTGACCACCAGCCGGGGATGGCCCGAGGTGCCGAAGATCACCTTCATGTCGGCCTCGGCGGTGG
>JAKLKR010000087.1:10317-19592 GCA_023150565.1 Planctomycetota bacterium | reverse complement strand
GCGCACGAAGAAGGCGGCGTAGGCGGCGAAGATGCGTTCGTGGAACTCCTCCAGGCGGTTGGCGACCTCGACCAGGTCGGCCAGGCGGGCGTTGCCGCGCACCTCCAGGTGCTCGGTGGGGATGATCCAGCCCCGCGCCGGATCGTCGTGCGCCTTCTCGGCCTCGGCCAGGGTGGTCCACTTGCCGTTCTGGAGATCGAAGTACTCGCCGGCGGCGTAGCGCTCGCGCTCCTTGGCGCGCACCCAGCCCAGGCTGCGGTCCCACACCAGCCCGGCCTTGAGCTGCTCCTGGCTGCGCGGTCCGTACCAGGTCTCGTCAACCTTGGTCATGCCCAGCCCGCGGCGCAGCCCGGCGTGGTCGGGGTGGATCGCCAGGACCTGCTCCAGGCAGTCGTGGGCGACGGCGAAATGCCGGCCCTCCAGCGCCTTGCGCCCGAGCTTCATGGTCGAGGCGACCATCTCGGTGCGCTTGGCGTCGAGCACCCGCCCCCACTCCTTGGCGAGCTTGGGATCGGCCGCCGCGGGTTCCTTGGGCAGGGCGTCGACCGCCGCCAGCAGGTCGGCGGCGGGGGCCGGGTCGACCGTGCGCAACCCCGCCACCAGGGCGCGCAGCTGCTGGTCCTGGCCGGGCAGGCGCAGGTCGGCGGCGCGGGCGATCAGTTCCTTGGCCACCGCCGCCATCGCGGCGGCGCGGGCGCCGCGCTCGCGATCCGCCCCCTCGCGCTCGCCCTGGCGCAGCTTGCGCAGGGCCAGGCGGTCGTTCCACCACGCCTTGGTCGGCTGGGGGTCGCCGCCAGCAGCCGCCTGGGCAGCGCCCAGGCCGCATACCAGGGTGGTGAGAAGCAGGATGAGGACGGTACGCATGTTCGGCAGCTCCACGGGGGCACCCGTTATGGGTAAATGTCCTTTCCCGCCCATGGTTGCCGACCGCGGCCGGAATCCTGTAACCGGTGTGTCACTCTGAAGATCCCTGCCTGGGCCCTGCCGGGCAGACAATCGTCGTCTGCATCAGGGTTTGCACGCTCGACGATTTTGCTCCCGCCAACCCCGGGCGGGTTGTTGCGGGCAACCGCCTCGGGGCTCCAATGCCACTCCCCCAGCGGAGCCCCCCATGTCCGACCTGTTCGACCTGTCCCACGAGATCGCCGTCGTCATCGGCGGCACCGGCGTGCTCGGTGGCGCCATCGCCGAGGGCCTCGCCCGGGCCAAGGCCAAGGTCGCGGTGCTGGGCCGCAACGCCGAGCGCGGCGAGGCGCGCGCCGCCGCCATCACCAAGGCCGGCGGCAGCGCGGTGTTCGTCGCCTGCGACGCCAGCGACAAGGCCAGCGTGCAGGCCGCCCTGGCCGCCATCGAGGGCCGCCTGGGCGCGCCCACCGTGCTGGTGAACGCCGCCGGCGGCAACGATCCCAAGGTCACGGTGGTGGGCGAGCGCACCTTCGAGGGCATCGACCTGGCCGACTGGAAGGCCAACTACGACCTCAACCTGGTGGGCGGCTGCCTGCTGCCCTGCCAGGTGTTCGGGCCCGGCATGGTCAAGCGCGGCAAGGGCTCGATCATCAACATCGCCTCGGTCAGCGCCCACCTGCCGCTGTCGCGGGTGGTCAGCTACAGCTCGGCCAAGGCCGCGGTGCTCAACCTCAGCCAGTTCCTGGCGCGGGAATGGGCGCGCAGCGGCGTGCGGGTCAACACCGTCACCCCCGGCTTCTTCCCCGCCGAGCAGAACCGCAAGCTGCTGTTCAACGACGACGGCACCCCCACCGCGCGCGCCCAGCAGATCCTCGGCCACACCCCGATGGCGCGCTTCGGCAAGGACGAGGAGCTGATCGGCGCGATCGTGTTCCTGGCCGCGCCCAAGGCATCGGGATTCGTCACCGGCACCGACATCCGCGTCGATGGCGGCTACCTCTCGCAGACCATCTGACCGACCCACCAACCCACCGCCAACCAACCATACGCCATGACCCAACCCGTCGCTGACATCGCCCTCATCGGACTCGCCGTGATGGGCCAGAACCTGGTCCTGAACATGGACGACCACGGCTTCACCGTGGCGGTCTACAACCGCACCGTGAGCAAGGTCGACGAGTTCCTCGCCAACGAGGCCAAGGGCACCAAGATCGTCGGCGCCCACTCGATCGAGGAGCTGGTCAAGCTGCTCAAGCGTCCGCGCCGCGTCATGATGCTGGTCAAGGCCGGCAAGGCGGTCGACGACTTCATCGAGCAGCTGCTGCCCCACCTCGAACCCGGCGACATCATCATCGACGGCGGCAACAGCCACTTCCCCGACACCGTCCGCCGCACCAGGTACGTCGAATCCAAGGGCCTGCTCTACATCGGCACCGGCGTGTCCGGCGGCGAGGAAGGCGCCCGTCGCGGCCCCTCGATCATGCCCGGCGGCTCGGCCGCGGCCTGGCCGCATGTGAAGAACATCTTCCAGTCGGTCACCGCCAAGGCCGACAAGGGCGAACCCTGCTGCGACTGGGTCGGCAGCGACGGCGCCGGCCACTACGTCAAGATGGTGCACAACGGCATCGAGTACGGCGACATGCAGCTGATCTGCGAGGCCTACCAGATCCTCAAGCAGGGCCTGGGGCTGAAGCCCAAGGAGCTGCACCAGGTCTTCACCGAGTGGAACCAGGGCGAGCTCGACAGCTACCTGATCGAGATCACCCGCGACATCCTCGGCTTCAACGAGAAGGGCAAGCCGCTGGTCGAGAAGATCCTCGACGCCGCCGGCCAGAAGGGCACCGGCAAGTGGACCACGGTGTCCAGCCTCGACCTCGGGGTGCCGGTGACGCTGATCAGCGAGGCGACCTTCGCCCGCTGCCTGTCGGCGCTCAAGGACGAGCGCGTGGCCGCCAGCAAGGTGCTGCCCAAGCCCAAGAAGCGCGCCTTCAAGGGCGCCAAGAAGAAGGTCATCGAGCAGGTCCGCCAGGCCCTCTACGCCTCCAAGATCGTGTCCTACACCCAGGGGTTCATGCTCCTGCGCGAGGCCGCCAAGGAGCACAAGTGGGAGCTCAACTACGGCAACATCGCCATGATGTGGCGCGGCGGCTGCATCATCCGCTCGCGCTTCCTGGGCGAGATCAAGAAGGCCTACGACAAGAACCCGCAGCTGCCCAACCTGCTGCTCGACGCCTTCTTCAAGAAGGCCATCGCCAAGGCGCAGGACTCCTGGCGCGAGGTCATCAGCCAGGCCGCCCTCTCGGGCATCCCGGTGCCCGCCTTCAGCACCGCCCTGGCCTTCTACGACGGCTACCGCTCGGCGGTGCTGCCGGCCAACCTGCTGCAGGCCCAGCGCGACTACTTCGGCGCCCACACCTACGAGCGCACCGACAAGCCGCGCGGCGAGTTCTTCCACACCAACTGGACCGGACGCGGCGGCAACACCACGTCGAACGCCTACATCGCCTGACACGGCCTGCGCCCGCGCGCAACCCGACGCCGCGACCGCCCCTGGGCGGCCGCGGCGTCGGCGTTATGGTCGGGCATGCGCTGCCTGCCCACCCTGGCCATCATCCTCGTCTTCGCCGGCTGTTCGAGCGGGGGCAGCCCGGGCGGGTCGGCAACCACCGCCGCCACCTCGGCCACCGCCGCAGCCACCCCGGGCGATGAGGCCCTGCTGCTCGACTCCTTCGAGGACGACCGCCTGTGGTCGATCGAATCCGCCGACGACCACGCCGTGCTCGACTGGCGCGCGGCCGAGGCCAGCGACGGCGCCTGCGGCCTGGGCGTGGCCTTCAGCGCCACCGGCAAGGGCAAGGCCTCGGTGCGCAAGGAGGTCGACCTCGACCTGTCGCAGGCGCGCTGGCTGGTGGTCGACGTGTTCAACGCCTGCGCCTCGACCCAGGCCGCGGTGGCGCCCACCGCCATCACCACCAGCGGGGTGTGGGCCTCGTGCAAGCCGCGCGCCCTGGTGCCGGGATGGAACCGCGACCTCGCCTTCGCCCTCGACGGCAGCGCCTTCGCCGACGGGGTCGACCCGGCGCGCTGGAAGGCGGGCGCGGCCAAGGTCGAACGCCTGATGCTGTCGGTGCACGAAGGCGACCTGGCCCAGGGCCGGGTGGTGTTCGACCGCCTGCGCGTGGCCCCCGGCGGCAAGGTCCAGCGCCGCCCGGCGCTCACCCTGGCCGGGTTCAGCCTGCCCGGCGAAACCCCGGCCGGGACCCCGGTCGAGGCGCCGCCGCCCTGGGGCATGGCGGCGGGGATCAACCTCGGCTGGGCCCCGGGCGAACTGCGCGGCGAAGGCCCGGGCGGGGTCATAACCACCCTGCCGCTGGCGCTGCTCGGCCAGGAGCCGGCGGGCGGGCGCGTGCGCCTGCGCCTGGGCGCACGCTGGCTGCCCGAGCGCGCCGGGGCCTGGAAGGTGGTCGCCGGGGTACGCGGCGGCGAGGGCTGGCGCTGGAGCCAGCCCGCCACCCTGGTGGTGCAGCCGGGCGCGATCCCGCGCCCGCACGCGGTCGACGCCAACGATCCGCGCTTCTTCTGCGCGGGCGACGGCCGGCTGTTCCGCCCGCACGGCCAGAACCTGGCCTGGATGGCCGATCCCGAGCCCTGGTTCGCCGCCCTGGCCGCCAACGGCGGCAACTGGGCGCGGGTGTGGACCTGCCCCTGGCACCTGCCGCTGGCGGCCGGCAACCGCCCCGAACTGCCCGACCCGGTGGCCAGCGCCGGCCTCGACCGCCTGTTCGCCGCCGCCGCCCGCAGCGGCATCCAGGTGCAGCTGGTGCTGATGTACCACGGCATGCTCGGCGCCGACTGGGGCAAGAACCCGCTCAACCAGGCCAACGGCGGCCCGCTCAAGGATCCGCGCCAGTTCTGGACCGACGGCGCCGCGCGCGCCTGGTTCCGCGCCCAGCTCGACTACGCCATCGCGCGCTGGTCGGCGGAGCCGGCGCTGTTCGCCTGGGAACTGGTCAACGAGTGCGAGCTGTGCCCGCGCTTCGACTTCAAGGATGTCATCGCCTGGCACCGCGAGATGGCCGCCTACCTCAAGCAGCGCGACCCCCGCCGCCATCTGGTCGCCACCAGCACCGCCGGCGCCGGCGAGGATGCCCTGTGGCAGCTGCCGGAACTCGATTTCGCCCAGCCCCACGCCTACACCCCCGACATCGAGGCCGCGCTCGCCCGCACCGCGGCCCTGGGCACCCGCCTGGCCAAGCCGGTGTTCCTGGGCGAGCTCGGACGCGGCTGGCGCGCCCCCGACGACCAGCGCGACCGCGAAGGCCGCCACCTCGGCCAAGCCCTGTGGCTGGCGGCGGTGGCGCCCACCGCCGGCTCGCCGGCGCCGTGGTGGTGGGACACCGTCATCCAGCCCAACCGCCTCGAACAGCGCTTCGCCGGCCCGGCCGCGTTCCTCCAGGACGACGACCGCCGCGGCTGGCATCCGGCCTGGCTGCAGGGCGACCTGCCCGGCGGCGGACGCTGGCACGCCCTGGTGGGCGCCGACCGCCTGCGCGCCTACCTGTTTCAGCCGCTGGCGGTGGCCCGCCCCGACGAGCCCGCCCCGCCGGTGCTGGCCGAACCCGCCACCTGGGCGGTGGCCGGCTGCGCGCCCGGACGCTGGCGCCTGCGCTGGTTCGCCAGCGCCGACGGCCGGGTCGAACGCAGCGAAGCGTTGGCGGTGGGCGATGACGGCATCCTGGCGGTGCCGCTGCCCGCCATCGGCCGCGACACCGCCCTGGCGGGCGACCGTCTGGTGCCGCTGGTGCCGGCGGCGCTGGCGCGATGAGCGGCGGCCCGGACGAGCGCGAGCGGCTCAAGCAGCACTACGAGGCGCTCGAACGGGCCGAGCTGGCGCGCCAGGGGCGCGAGCACCTGGAAGGGCATGCCGCAGCGCGGGCCAAGCGGGCGCAGCGCATGCTGTGGTCGGTGGTGCGCGGCCTGGTGATCGGCGCGGTGATCGCGGTGCTCGGACTCAGCCTGCTGGTGCTGTGGCAGATGCAGGTTGCCGGCCAGCGTTTTGCCGAGATCCGGCAGGCGGCGATGGAGGCCTACAGCATTTCCGACGAGGCTGATCGATAGTCCGGGCAGGAGCGGCCCCGAGGGCCGCTCTTCCTCCCTATTCCTGCCCTGAGCTAACTAACCTCTGTCTCCAACAGGGTCTCTGGCAGCTCCGGAAAGACGTGGAATTCTCGATCTGTATCAATACAGTTAGGACAGTTACCACGGAGGTCACATGCGCGCTCGCGGCTTCACCCTGATCGAGATGCTGGTGGTCGTCGCCGTGATGGGCGTGTTGGCGGGCATGCTCATGCCCGCCCTGAACGCGGCCAAGTCGGCCTCCAAGCAGATGGGCTGCGGCAACGCCCTGCGCCAGATGCAGATCGGCAACGCCGCCTACGCCGTGGACCACCGCGGCGAATACGTGGCCGTCCACCTGCCCACCATCAATGCCTGGTACGGCAACCCCGACTTCCGCGAAGTGATGGAGTGGGGCGGCGGCACCACCGCGGTTCCACGCCGCGCGGTGTGCCCGGATTCCTGGACCTTCAAGGCCACCTCGGCCACCCTGCCGTCAATCAACCTCTCCTACGGTGCCAACACCAGCGACAAAACGCTCGGTACCGCCCCCGTCGGCTTCCGCTCAGGCGCTGTGGTACGGCCAGCCGACAAGATGGCTTTTGCTGACTCCTGGGATTGGTGGGTCAATGCCTACAACAGCGCCAAATTCGACTACGAACGCAAGCCCAACAACACCGGACCCAGCTACACCGACTCGCTGGCGGTGGCCTATCGCCACACCACCAAGGTGGGCATCGCCTTCTTCGACGGCCACGTCGAGCATCGTCGGCGGTCAGTGGTCGAGGTCGGCACCACCCCCACGACCGAGCAAATTGCCATCCGGAAAAACCTGTGGTATATTGACGCACCCTGACCCGGGTGCGGAGGCAATCATGCGCAGGCACGCCTTCACCCTCATCGAGTTGCTGGTGGTGATCGCCATCGTGGCGATTCTGGCGGGGATGCTGCTGCCGGCGGTGAACATGGTGCGCGCCAGCGCCCGCGCGATGACCTGCGGCAACCTGCTTCGTCAGTTCCAGATGGCGAACGAGATGTACGCCAACGACCGCGAAGACGTGTACATCAGCCTGTGCGGATTCTTCGGCGCCGGTGGCAGCCCTTGGTACGCCAATGCCAACTACCGCCAATACCTGGACCTGAGCGGTCAGAGCCCCACCTTCCCCAAATCACTGCTGTGCCCAGAATCATTCGGCCTCAAGAACTACACCGGATGGGACCCGATCGCCCGCAGCTATGGATTCAACTCGACCAACTGGGGCGATGGCGCACCTGCTGGCATCAAAAGCTGCCTGAACGATGACCACGCCACCAAGGGTTGTTGGTTCACGCGCAACCAGGTGCAACGCTCGAGCCAGAAAATGGCCGTCATGGATGCCCTGGACTGGTGGGCGAGTTCCTACCAGAGCATGGTCTATTCCGAAGAAAGATACACCGTGCCGATGCTGGCCGCCTACCGCCACCGCAATGCATTGAACGCAGCGTTCTTCGATGGGCATGTGGAACGCCTGGCGCGCAACGCCATCGACACATCCAGGACCTACGCTTCCCAAGCAGCCAACTGGGCGGTGATCAGACCATGAAACGACGCGCATTCACCCTGATCGAACTGCTGGTCGTCATCGCCATCGTGGCGATCCTGGCAGGTATGCTGCTTCCGGCGGTGAACATGGTGCGCGCCAGCGCGCGCTCGATGACCTGCGCCAATGTTTTGCGCCAACTCGGCTTGGCCAACCAGATGTATGCCGATGACCACGAAGACCGCTTTGTCGGACTGTGCGGCACCAGCAATGGTGGATCGAATGCATGGTTCGGCGTGCCGGAGTTCCGTGAGAAGCTCGATCTTCCAACAGGCACCGGCGCCTACCCCAAGCAGATGCTCTGCCCTGAATCCCTCGGCCTGCGCATGATCGCAACCGACAACATCATGCGCACCTATGGCTACAACACCATGCTCTACGGGTCCGGGGCGCCGGTTGGCGAACGAAGCACAATGACCATCGGCCACGCTACTGCCGCCGACGCCTGCTATGTATTGCGCAACAAGGTAAGCAAGCCATCGCAGCGCTTCTCCATTGCCGACGGTCTCGATTGGTGGCTATCGTCCTGGGGATCCCAGTTCTACACCAAGGAGGAGAACGATCCCAACACCATGGACTGCGCCTACCGTCATCGTGGTGGCCTCAATGCCAATTTCTGGGATGGGCACGTCGAGTTCGTCAATCGGACCAAGTTCGACATCACCAAGAACGGCCAGGCCGAGTCCACCTATTGGGCCACCACCCGCCCGTGATCCCCCTCGACCGCCCGCGGCGACGGCCCATGCTGCGCCGCCGCGAGCGACCCATGTCCGACCCCGATGACCGCTGCGGCCTGACCCTGAGCACCGGGGATGGCCGGCCCTATGTGGCCCAGATCCACGACCAGCTGCTGGCGCGCATCCGTTCGCGCGAGCTGCCTACCGATGCCCGGCTGCCCAGCCTGCGGCGCATGGCCGCCGCCTGCGGGGTCAGCCTGGGCATCGTCAAGCAGGCGGTGAACACCCTCTGCATCGAAGGACATCTGCGTTCGCACCCCGGCCGGGGCATCTTCGTGGCCGAGCAGGCCGAGAAGCGGCGCATGGTCACCCTGGTGCTGCCCGCCCTCGACGACTACGAGATGCCGCGCATCATCCGCGGGGTGAAGGCCGGGCTGGCCGGCACCGGCCGTCGTCTGCTGATCCAGGCCGCCGACTACGATTTCGGGCAGGAGGTCGACCTGCTGCACGCGATCGACCCTGCCATCATCGGCGGGGCGCTGATCTTCCCGCCGCCGCTCTCCGCCCTTGCCGCCCCCCTGCGCGAACTGTCGCAGCGCATGCCGGTGGTGCTGGTCGAGACCGTGCTGCCGGGGGTCGACATCGACGGGGTCGAGACCGACCACGCGGCGATCGGACGCACCGCCTTCTCGATGCTGGTCGCCCGCGGCCACCGCCGCATCGCGGTGGTCGACCACACCGGCGATTCCCTGTCGGACCGGGAACTGCGCGCCGGTGCCGACGAGGCCCTGGCCGAGGCCGGGCTGCGCTTCGCCGAACTGCCGCGCATCGCCACCGATGTCACCGACCTCAACCCGGTCGAACCCTGGGCCAATGGCGAAAAGGCCGCCAACACCCTGCTGCGCGAGCACCCCGGCCTGACCGCGGTGGTAGGGGTGAACAACTACCTCACCCTGGGCGCCTGGCGCGCCCTGCGCAGTGCCGGCAAGCGGGTTCC
>JAKLKR010000087.1:0-10307 GCA_023150565.1 Planctomycetota bacterium | reverse complement strand
GTTCCCGGCGACGTGTCGCTGGTGTCGATCGGCGATCTGCATGCCTTCTCCTCGATCGAGCCGCCGGTGACGTCGGTCGGGCACCCGTACGAAGAACTGGGACGCCGCGCCGCCCAGCGCCTGGTGGCGCGTCTGGATGGCACCGCCGAACAGGTGCGCATCGAGCGCCTGCCGCCGGTGGTGAGCGAGCGCGCCAGCGTGGGACCAGCACCAGCCTGATCGTATCCGACTGGTCGTATTAGTGTTATGGCAGGTATTTTCCCTGCCTGCGGGTAATGGATACCGCTAGCCTAGCGTGGCCGGATCGGCTCCTGCCGTCCGCCAGGGAAGCGCATCCATGCCCTCGGTCACCATCCCCCTTCCACTGCTGATCCTGCTGGCGCTGGCGTCCATCACCGGTGCCTGGCTGGCCTGGTCGGCCTGGCGCCGGTCGCGTTCCGCAGCTGCGGCAGCCTCAGCCGCCGCAGCCGCTGCCGCCGCCCAGAAGGCTGCGCCCCCTGTCGAGGCCGGGCGCGCCCACCTGGTATCGATCGAAGGCTCCTCGCAGGCGCTGGCGATGGCCAGCGCCGACCTGCTCGCCAGCGCCGAATCAGCCGACGAGCAGGCGCAGCGCATCGCCGCCGCCGCCACCCAGGTCAGCGGCACCACCGCCGCCACCGCGCACAGCATCGAGCAGATGGCGCAGGCGGTGCGCGAGATCGCCGGCACCACCAGCGAGGCGTCGCAGGTGTCCTCCGAGGCCGAAGGACGCTCGCAGGAGGCCGACCGCGCGGTCAAGCATCTCCAGCAGAGCTCGGGCGGCATCGGCGACGTGGTGCAGACCATCACCGCGATCGCCGAGCAGACCAACCTGCTGGCGTTGAACGCCGCGATCGAGGCCGCCAGCGCCGGCGAGGCCGGGCGCGGCTTCGCGGTGGTGGCGTCCGAGGTCAAGAACCTCGCCCGGCAGACCGCCGAGGCCACCAGCGATGTGCAGAAGCGCATCGCCGCCATCCAGCAGGACACCGCCGCGGCGATGACCGCGATCGCCGAGATCAACCGCCTGATCCGCCGCAACCACGAGTTGCAGCAGACGGTGGCGGCGGCAGTCGAGGAGCAGTCGGCCACCACCACCGACATCGCGCGGTCGATCGGCGAAGCCGCGCGCGGCACCGGCGAGATCGCCAGCGGCATCGCCCAGCTGGCCAAGGCCACCCGCGGCACCAGCACCGGTGCGGTCTCGGTCAAGGACCTCGGGGCGCAGCTGGGCGAGCACACCGAGGCGCTCCACCAGGAACTGGTCGGCTCGACCGCCGGGCAGGGCCTGGAGCAGGCGCGCGCCGCGGTCGAGGCCGTCGAGGCGGGCTTCTTCGAGCGGGTGGTGCGGGCGCACATCGGCTGGCGCACCCGCCTGCTCGACGCCCTCGCCCCGGGCACCGCGCTGCCGGAGCGCAGCCAGGCAGCCGATCCTGGCGCGTGCGATCTTGGCCGCTGGCTGCAGGCCGAATCGGCACGGCTCACCTGCCACCCCGGCTACCAGCCGCTGCTCGAGGCCCACCGGCAGTACCATGCCGAGATCGGCCGGGTCATCGACCTGATCGCCGCCCACCGCACCGACGAGGCGCGCAACGAGCTGTTCCACGGCGAATTCCACCGCCTGGCCATCACCGTGGTGGGGCTGCTCGGCCGCCTGCGCACGGAATCGACCGGCACCTCGACGCGCAAAGCGGCGGGCATGCTGGTGTGGAGCCAGCGCTTCGCCACCGGCCATGCGCGCATCGACGCCCAGCACCAGGAGCTGTTCCGGCGCACCAACGAGCTGCACGCCGCCATGGTCGAGGGCCGCGGCCGGCGGGTGATCGGCGAGATGATCAGGTTCCTCGCCGAGTATACCGTCAACCATTTCGCCGAGGAGGAGCGCGCCATGACCCAGGCGGCCTATGCCGGCAAGGCGGGCCATCTCGAGCAGCACCAGCGCCTGCTCAAGCAGGTGGGCGACCTGCTGGCGCGCTTCGAGCAGGGCGCCGAGCTGCGCACCATGGAGGTGACCGAATTCCTCGCCGGCTGGCTGCGCCACCACATCACCGACGAGGACTTCGGCTACGTCCCCAGCCTGCGCAAGGCAGGTCTGATCACCGCCTGATCAGGCGCCGCCGCTGCCGACCGGGCGCAACGCGCGCGGCAGGCCGCCGAACAGCCAGCCGACCGCCATCGCCGCCAAACCGGTGCCGGGCACCATCATGGCCAGCAGCACGGGGTCGAGGCAGGACAGCGAGGCGGTACAGGCGTCGGCCAGGGCCAGCACCAGCGCCGCCACGCAGGCCCACAGCGCCCAGGCCAGGCCGCGGGTGCGGAACAGCCAGCCGCGCACCGGCAGGAAGGCGAGCGCCAGCAAGGTGTAGGCGACGGCGTGGAACCATTCGCTGCCGGGATCGATCAGGTCGCGCACCAGCCCCAGCAGCAGGGTGCGCAGCAGCACCCCATCCTCGTCGCCATCGACCATCGCCCACGCCACCAGCGCCAGCGGCAGGTCGGGCGCCCACCACCAGGCCGCCAGCAGGCTGTGCTGGAGCAGGCACAAGGCGACGGCGATGAGCAGGAACAGGCCTAGGCGCACGGCGGCAGCGTAAGTGCTCCACCCAGGCGGGGGAATGGCGAGCCGTCCGGCTTCCCGCTTCCCAGCTGGCGCGCACCTGCTCCCCTGGGCGCATGCGTCACACCGGCATCGACGAAGCGGGCTACGGCCCCACCCTGGGCCCCCTGGCGATCGTGCGCGTCTCGGTCACCGCCACCGCCGGGGTCGATCCCGGGACCGCGCTCGCCGCCACCGGGGTGCGCGACAGCAAGGACCTGCATGTCAGCGGCGACCTCGCCCCGCTTGAACGGGTGGCGCTGCCCGGGCTGGCCTGGCTGGCGGGCTTCGCCCCCGACACCGCCGCCGATGTGTTCGCCCTGCTCGGCGAAAGCGCCGCCGCACGGGCCGAAACGCCCTGGATGACCGGAGCCGAGGGGCTGCGCCTGCCGGTGGCGGCGGCCCCCTGCCCGCCCTGGCGGCCCGACGGGCTCACCCCCGCCGGGGTGGCGGGGGCGCTGGTGCAGCCGGCCGCCTACAACGCCTGGCTGCGCCACGGCGGCAACAAGGCCGACCTGGAACTGGACCGGGTCGGCACCCTGCTCGCCGCCGTCCACCAGCCCAACCTCGACCAGGACACGGTGGTCGACCGCCTGGGCGGCCGCAAGTTCTACCGCGACGCCCTGCAGGAGCACCTCGGCGCCCTGGCGCTGGTCGAGGAGGAGACCGCCCAGGCCTCGGTCTACCGCCTCGACCGCCACCGCATCGCCTTCCGCGTCGGCGGCGAATCCGCCAGCGCCTGCACCGCGCTCGCCAGCTGCATCGCCAAATACGCGCGAGAACTGCACATGCTGCTGCTCAACCGCTGGTGGTGCGAACGACTGCGCTGGCTCAAGCCCACCGCCGGCTATCCCGAGGACGCCAAGCGCTGGCTGCACCAGATCGGCGAGGGCCACGTCAACGCCCATGGAGATGCCCTGGTACGCGGCTGGCGCGGACCGACCATCGCCGACAGCCACTGACCATGCCAACCCCCCTCGATCCCACCCAGCTCGCCGCCGCGCTCCTGCGCCTGCCGGGCTGGCGGCACGAATACCACGCGCTCACCCGCACCTGGCGCTTCGCCACCTTCCTTGACGCCATGGCCTTCATGGCCGACGCCGCCCCCGAGATAGACCGTCTCGGCCACCATCCCGACTGGCGCAACAGCTACGACCGGGTGGTGGTGCGCCTGACCACCCATGACGCCGGCGACCGCGTCACCGCCAGCGATGTCGCCCTGGCCAAGGTGCTGGACTGGGTCGCCGCCCGCCATGAGGGCGGCGGTTGAACCTCGGAAGCTGAAGAGGTTTCACCACGGCGACACGGCGGGTCGCTGGTGGGCCGGCTCGGAGGTGGGGCTTCCCTGCCAGCTCACACTCTCCCTCCGCCGCCGTGTCGCCGCGGTGAGGCCCTCTTCTTCCTCCGCTCTCTCCTTCAGTTGCGGTCGCGCTCGGCGCGCAGGGCGCGGAAGAAGGACTTGAGCAGTTGCGCCGATTCCTCGGCGGCAATCCCGCCCACCACCGCGATGCGGTGGTTGAAGCCGGGGGGCGCGGCCAGGTCGACCACGCTGCCGCAGGCGCCGGCCTTGGGCTCGCGTGCTCCATACACCACCCGCGGGACGCGAGCGTTGAGCGCCGCGCCCATGCACATCGGGCAGGGTTCGAGGGTGACGTAGAGGGTGCAGGCTTCGAGCCGCCACGAGCCGAGGGCGGCGCTGGCGGCGGTGATCGCCACCATCTCGGCATGGGCGGTGGCATCCTGCAGGCGTTCGCAGGCGTTGCGCCCGCGGCCGATCACCCGCCCGGCGCACACCACCAGGGCTCCGACCGGGACCTCGCCTTCGCTGGCGGCGGCCCGCGCCTCGGCCAGGGCCTGGCGCATGAAGACCAGGTCGGCCTCGCCAGTGCCGGTGGTGACCGCGTCGGTGATGCCGTTCAGCCCTTGCGCTTGACCATGGTCAACAGGAAGCCGCGGGTGGGCAGCACCTGGTGCTTGACCTCGTCCATCGCGCCTTCGATGACCTTGAGCGCCGGTTCGTTGGCCTGGAAGTTGAGGGCGTTGCCGTAGCCCACCAATCCGAGGGCGAACTTGTCCTGGTCGCCGACCATCAGCACGGTGCAGGTCTCGCTGCCGTCGCTGGAGTGGGCACGCACCGCGGCGCAGGCCTCGTCGAGGGCCTTCTGCACAGCATCGGTGACGCTGGCCGGCAGGCTGCAGGCCGCCGCCAGGTTGCTCGCCAGCGAGGACAGGCTGGAGGCGAAGTCGATGTCGCAGGGCACCTTGGCCTCGACCATCTTGACCTTGGCCATCTCGTAGAACTCGATGGTGCCGCTGGCATCGACCGAGAAGTAGTCGCCGCTGCGGGGATCCTTGAAACGACCAGGCTGGTTGACGTTCAGGCCCATGCCGGTGACCGGATGCTTGAACTGCATCGGGAACTTGGCCGCCTGCTGCAGCGGGGCGGCGGCGGCAGCCGAGGCGGACTTGGCCTTGGCGAAGCTGGCGACGGCCTTTTCGAGGGTGTCATGCGTCTCGAACAGGGCGAGCAGGCCGAGCATCTCGAACAGGGCGATGACCTTGGTCGGCACCCCGACCAGCTTGATGTCGCCGCCCTTCTCGCGGAAGGTGTCGACGCACTTCACGATCGTGCCCAGGCCGGTCGAGTTGATGTACTTCACATTGGTCAGCACCAGCATCACGTTGCGGGTGCCCGCCCCGAGGATGTCGGTCAGCCGGCTCTCGAACGCCTGGTTGGTGCTGGCGTCGATCGAGCCGGTGAGGAACACCGCCTTGGCTTCTTCGCCGCTCGGCAGGTTGACGGACTTGATGTCGAAGTTGAGGACCGCCATGGCGTCTCCGGTGCCGGCCGCAGCGCTGCGCTGGGAAGGTTAGCGCGCCGCTATCGCCGACGGTCCGGCAGCATTGACCCCGCCCCCTCAAACTCAACCCTGGACCTCCGCGAGCGTTTCCGAGTGTGATACGCAAACGACGCGCAAGCCCGCCGTCGGCATCGCTCTGCGACGATGGCAGGGGATGCTCCCGGCCACGGAGGGGCGACATGGGATTCCTCGGACTGGGCAAGAAGAAGGGCAACGAGGCGGAAGAGGCCGACCAGCCCGCCGCCAAGCAGGCGCCGGCCGCCAAGCGCCAGGCCCCCAGCGAGGCCGCCACCACCGACCGCCGCAACCGTCAGAGCCGCCGCGTGGTCGCGGCCAAGCCGGCAACCCAGCGCGTCACCGCCCCCGGGATCAAGAACGCCGCCTCGGCCAAGGCCGAACCGGCCCCCGCCCCGGTCGAGTCCCCCGATGAACTCGACCTGGCCTCGTCGGTCACCGAGCCGAGCGGGACCACCGGCTCGCCATCGACCAAGCCGCACTACTCCGGCAACATCGCCACCGCCAGCCGGGTCGCCGGCCCCTGCCGCACCGGCGATGCCGCGCTGCTGGCCTTCCTCAAGGAGAAGACCGCCTTCGTCGACAGCGAGAAGGCCGGAGTGATGGAAGCCAAGGCCCAGCGCGAAGGCCTGGCCCTGGACGCGGCCGGGGTGGCGCTGAGCTACTTCACCGAAGACCAGCTGGTCAACGCGCTGACCCAGGAATGCTGGGTGCCGCACCTCAAGGTCGACAAGTACGAGATCCGCAAAAAGGCGCTCGATACCGTCGCCCAGGAGGACGCGGTCCACTACGGCGTGTTCCCGGTCGACAAGCTCGGCAGCCTGCTGACCCTGGCGATGGTCAACCCGCTCGACGCCGACACCATCCGCGCGCTCGAATCCAAGACCGGCCTCGACATCAAGAAGGTGGTTGCCACCCGCAGCGAGGTCAACCAGGCCATCGACCGCTATTATGGCGGCAAGGTCGCAGCCCGCGACACCTCGATCTCGTTCACCCAGGACGTCGAACCGCGTTCGGTCACCCAGATGATGGCCAACGTCCAGCCCGGGGCTCCGGGTTCGGGCGCCACCACCACCGCCAGCCCGGCCAAGTCGGCCGACCTCGGCGGCGCCCCCGAGATCCAGGACATCGACGACCTGCTCACCTCCGACGAGGCGATCGCCCCGGCGATCATCGAGACGGTCAGCGCCGCCGAGCCCCTGGTCATCCCCCCCGGCGAAGTGGTCGAGATCGTCGAGCCGTCGCCCTCGTCGGCACTCGAAGCCCGTCCCCAGGACGAACTCCAGCTCGACGACACCGCCGCGGTGCCCGAGGCCAAGGCGCCGGCGCTGGAATTCGATCTCGATGACGATTCCGGCTCGCGGGTGGCGGAACCGCCCATCGCCCCGCCCACTGCGCGCCAGGTCAAGCCCAAGGCCCCCTCCGCCGCCCCCAAGGCGCCGGTCACCGCCAGCCGCTCCCGCTCGGTGGCGCCGCAGGGCAGCGCCCATGGCGTCAACCTGGTGCCGGTGATGGAGGAGGAGTTCCAGCACGCCATCACCCACGGCAAGGCGCACGTGTTCGAGAAGTGGATCGGCCTGCAGACCCGCAACCGCATCATCAACGCGGTGCCGGTCGAGGCCGAACTCGACGAGAGCCTGGCCGGGCTCTACGCCACCCCGCGGGCCTGATGGCGCCTACGGCGCCGGTTGATGGTTGATGGTCGATGGTCGATGGCGTGAGGTTCAACGCGCCAACCGTAAACCATCAACCGCCGACGGCGCGGCCCTAGGCCCGCGCTTCAGCGCTGGAAGATCGGCAGGTACCCGTTGGGGATCTGCAGGATGATCAGCGCCATGGCGGTGGCGTAGGCGGGACCGCCGCCCTCGTCGCTCGGCCACAGGCCCTCGGCGTTCTGGCGCGCACTGATGGTGCGCCAGGCCTTGTCCCAGTAGCGTTCCCAGTCGGCCGGGTCGGGGCTGTGGAACATCGCCTGCGAGGCGTAGTACTGGCCGTACCAGTAGTGGTCGCCGCGCGCCGCCAGGTGGGTCTCGACATGCCGGCGCAGGAAGGCCAGCGCCGGCCCGAGCAGGGCATCGCCGGCGTCGACCTTGCCGGCCCCGATCAGGCACATCGCCCCGGCCGCGGTGCGCGGGACCGACTCGGCCCCGCCGCCATTGAAGCCGCCCTGGGAGGTGTAGCTGAAGCTGCCATCGCTGTTGGCGCAGCGCCGCACATAGCCGAGCGCACGCGCGATCACGTCCTGGCTGGCCTGGCCGCCGATGTTGACGTTGTAGGCCCCGCGCAGCGCCATCACCTGGCAGATGGTCACCGAGATGTCGGCGTCGACCGGGGTGGGGGTGTAGCGCCAGCCCCCCTCCTGGTTCTGCGACTTGTGGATCAGTTCGACCGCGGTCTCGAGCGCGCGCCGCACCGGCACCTCGGGCGCCATGCCGTAGCACTCGGCGAGGTAGAGGGTGGCGAAGCCGTGCGCGTACATGTTGCCGTGCCCAGGTAGCCGGAATAGGGGTCCTGACGCGCCATCACCGAGCGCAACGCGCGCATGCTGTGCTCGCGCAGGCTGCCACGGGTGGGGGTGTGGCCGCCGGCGAGCAGGGCCATGCCGGCGAGGGCGGTGATGGCATTGCCGTCGCCGAAGCTGCCATCGGGCCGCTGCATCCGGACCAGCGCCGGCAGACCGCGCTCGATCGCGATGTCGCTGGCCTCGCTGGCGGACAGGCCGGCGGCGAGCAGCGCCGCCACCACGACACGGATGGCCTTCATCGCCCCTCCTCGAGGTTCTGCAGATAGACCTTGAACACCTCGCGCTGGCGCGGGGTCAGGCCCTGGTCGCGGGCCTGGATCAGGCGGTCGCGGATGGCCGGGGGCAGGTTCATGAACTCGCCGCGTTCAGGCGCCGCCACCACCGCGCTGGCGGTGCGGGTGCCGCTGCCGGGCTTGTCCTGGCCGCTCGCGGGGGTGCCGGGCGATTCGCCCTGCCCGGGCGGCTGCTGGCCGGCGGGCGGGGGCTGCTGGCCTTCGCCGCGTTGATCGCGCGCCTGGGGCTGGTCCTGCGGCTGGTTGTCGCTGCCGCCTCCGCCGCCATCGGCCTCGGCCAGCAGGCGGCGCAGGGCAGCCTCGGCCGCGGCCTGCTCGTGGCGGGTGGCCAGGCCGCGGTCGCGCTCGCCCAGGCGCCAGGCGGCGCTGGCCATGGCGCGGCGGGTGCGCTCCAGCAGCAGCTGGCCGCGGCTGCCCGGACGCGCCGCCTGGGTGGCGTTCTCGACCAGGTCGCGCAGCGCCCCCTGGGCGGCGGACAGGTCGGTGGGACGGTTGCCGGCGGTGGCGTCGGCAACCTCGGACTGCATCGCCGCCAGCAGCGAAAGCTCTGCGTGGGGCGGGAAGGGCGGTTTCTGACCGTCACCTTTGCCATCGCCACCACCGCCCCCGCCACCATCGGTCTTGGGTTGGGAGGCGGCGATGTCGATCAGGCGGGTCAGCTCGGCCAGCGCCACCCGCGCCAGGCGCACCCCGCGCTCGCCCAGGGCGGGGCGCTCGAGATGGGCCTGGGAGGCGGCCATCGCCGCCGCCACCCGCTCCAGGGCCATGCGCGCCACCGCCTGGCGTTCGAGCGGCTTGACCACGTCCTCGCGCAGGCGCAGCAGCACCCCGCCCTGGTCGCGGGCGATGACGGCGACCTCGCGCACGGCGCCGAAGTCCAGCTCCTTGCCCGCCAGGCGCTGGTCGAGGCCGCTGGCGTCGGCCACCACCTTGGCCTGCAGCGAGCGCAGCTGGCGCAGCACGGTGAGCAGGTCGGGCGGGGTGTCCGGGCGCTCGGGCGGCGGCTCCGGCGACAGCTCGCGCTGGGCCTCGCGCAGCAGGGCGGCGGCGGCGGCGGCATCGCGCGCGGCGGCCGCGCGGTCGCCGCGCGCCATCGCCTTGGCGGCGGATTCCTGGGTCTTGGCCGCGGCCTGGGCCTTGGCCGCCGCCGATGGCGACTTGGCGGCGAGCTGCTGGGCCAAAACCGCGGTGCGCTCCTGCAGGTCGCGCTGGGCGGCCGCCTGGGCACCAGGGTCGGCGCCACGGTCGAGGGCGGCCGACAGGCGCTCCTCCTCGGCCGCCAGGCGGCCCAGGGCCTCGGCCAGCGAGCCGGCGGCATCGCTGCCGCGCAGCAGGTCGAGCAGCTTCTTCATGCCCTCGAGCCCGTGCTGCTGCGCCTCGACCGCCTGGGCGCGGCGTTCGCTGCCGGCGAGGTCGCCGCCGGCCTGGCGCAGGCGCTCGGCCGGCGGACGGGCGCGCACCAGCTCCTGGGCCGGGGCCAGGGCCTGGCCGGCGCCGGCGAGGATGCGCCGCTCGATCTCGCCGGTGGCCTCGGCGATGTCCTTCTGGCGCGCGGCGAGGTTGCCGAGCTGGGCGCGCGCCGGGGCGTCGGGCGGCTTGACCAGCCAGGCGCGTACGAAGGTGCGGGTCTCCTCGCCCAGGGCCTGCTGGCGCGCCACCAGGCTGGCGAGCAGGCGGGTGAGGTCTCCCTCGGAGAGCAGCGAGGCGAGCAGGCGTTCGGCCTCGCCCAGCCCGGCCTCGGCGCTGCGCGCGGCCGGGGCGTCGCCGGCTGCGCCGCGCGCCAGCTGCTCGCCCACCGCCCCGGCGAGCAGCCCGGCGGCCTTGCCCACCGGTTCGATCTGGTCGGCGGGCAGGGCGTTCTCGCGCCAGCGGCGCGCCACCTGGGCAGCAAGTTCGCCGGCGCGCGCCGCCCCCTGGGCGGCCTGGCGCGCGCTCGCCGCCAGGCGCTCGGGCTTGGCCAGGCCGGCGGCCAGCTCCTCGCGCGCGCGCACCACCTGGTCGCG
>JAKLKR010000086.1 GCA_023150565.1 Planctomycetota bacterium | reverse complement strand
GCAGCCTTGGCGCTGGCCGCTGCCGCCGGCGTCGCCGCCGAGCGCCAGGTGCCGCTGCCCGGCACCACCCTGGTGCTGAGCGTGCCCGACGGTTTCGAGGATCGCGCCGACACCGGCGCCACCCTGGCCTGGCAGCGCCCCGGCAGCAATGCCGGCCTGGCCGCCACCGTCACCGAACTCAAGCCCGGCACCGGTCCGGCCGCCTTCGCCAAGGAGCGCCTGGACGAATTGCTGGCCCTCGGCACCGGGGTGACGGTGATCGAGCACCGCTTCGCCTACCAGGTCGGGGTGCGCACCTGGAGCCTGGTACGCTACCGCATGCGCATCGGCCAGACCCTGTGGGAACAGGCGCTATGGCTGACCGTCGAAGACGACCACGGGGTGTGCATCGCCGGCTCGGCCGATCCCGCCAGCTTCGCGCGCTGGCTGCCGCTGTTCGAGCGTGCGGTGGCGGGCGCCGGACTCAGCCGGCCGGTGCTGGCGCCGCGCTGAATACCGGGCTCAGGCCCCCCGGCCGGCCAGGAAGGCCACCACCGCGCGGTCCTCGACATCGATATGCCCGACCAGCCAGTTGCGCACCCAGGCGAGCACGGTGCGCGGCACTTTGCCATCCGAGGGCAACTGCATCCGCCGCAGGTTCATCACCTGGTCGGAAAATTCGCGGTGCATGCGCCGATGGTCGGCAAAGCCCGGCCAGCCGTAGACGCGCATGAACTCCTCTTCGATGGTGAAATGCAGGCGAGAATACTCGTCTAAGTGCAGGATGGTGCCACCGAGATCGCCCCCACCGGCAAGCAGGGAATTGAAAAGAGCGCAGAGTTGGCGGTGCTCATCGTCGATCACTGGCTGGCCCAGCACCAGGCTGGCAGGATCCAAGGTGGCTAGCGCGGCTGTCGGGGGCATGGCCAAGGCTCAGGTCCCCAGGCTGCCAGGCAGCAGATCCTCGGCGCGGTCGACGCCGGCCGCCATCAGGGTCGACAACTCCTCGACGGTGTCGACCTGGTCGGGGGTGAGCGCCAGCCAGGTGGTCTCCTGCTGGGCTGCGCGCAGCAGGTCTGGCTGGGTGCGCTTGAGATGCTCGATCAGCGCCGACTGGCGGCGGATCAGCAGCAGGGCCTGGCGGCAGCGGTCCATCAGGCGCTTCTGCCCCAGCCCCTGGTTGACCGCCTGCACCAGCTCCTCGACCGCGCAGGGCTTGACCAGGTAGCGGAAGATGTGGCCCTCGTTGATCGCCTGCATGGCGCTGTCGAGGGAGGCCTTGCCGGTGAGCATCATGCGGATGACGCCGGGATAGAGCAGGCGGACCTGGGCCAGGAAGTCGCTGCCGCTGACCCCCGGCATGTGGTCGTCGGATACGATCACATCGACGCGCTGCTTTTCGAGCAGGTCCATCGCCTCCACCGCGCTGCCGGCGGTGAACATGTGGAAGCGCTCGCGGTGCAGGGCCCGGCGCAGCCCGTCGAGCAGGGCGGCGTCGTCGTCGACGAAGAGCACGGTCTGGTCCATGGCGTGGTCCTTGGGTGGGATTTCAGTTGGGGGCGAGGACGCGGAAGGGCTCCTCGATGCCGCCGCGGGCGGCGTAGGCGCGCAGGCGGGCCAGCAGCGGGGCGGTGACCTCCTGGCCCTTGGCGACCAGCAGCATGCCCCAGCGGGTGCGCAGGTCCTGGTCCAGCACCATCCCGGCGCCGAGATCGCGGATCGAGAGCATGCGCGGCCGCGACGGGCCGTCGACCAGGCCCGAGGAGGTCAGCACCCCGGCCAGCTGGGCGGCATCCTCGCCCAGGTCCTTGCCGATCGCCTCGCGCGCCTGCTCGGGCTGGGTGCCGCGGGCGAGCTGGCGGTCGTAGGCCAGGGCGGCGCGCAGGGCCCGCACCCCCTTGAGGGTGGCCTCGTCCTCGGGGGCCGGGCCGCCGGGCCGCGAGCAGTCGATCAGGCGGGCGATCGGCTCCAGGCGCGGGATGTTGGCGATCAGGTTGGCCGCCACCGCCGGCAGGGCGTCGACCTGCGACTTCTCATCATCATCGAGCGGGGCACCGGATTCGACCTTGTCCGCCAGTTCAGGGGTGAGCGTCACCGCCCCGAGCTGGGAGAGCATGGCCGCCAGCTCGACCTGCCAGGGCTTGGGCACCTGCAGGTGGTCGGCGAGCTGGCGGGCGATGCGGCGGACGCGCTGGGCGCGGCCGAAGGCTCGCGGGCTGGCCAGCGACAGCACCTCGGTGAGCACCCGTACGCTGCCCGAGAGGGTCTTCTCCAGCAGCTCCTTCTCGGCGGTGACCAGGCGGTACTGCTGCAGGGCGGCATCGAGCGCGGCAGCGAGCTGGTCGGGCGGGCAGGGCTTGGTCAGGAAGCGGAACAGGTTGCCCTGGTTGACCGCCGCCACCGCCGCCTCGACGTCGGCGCCACCGGTGAGCATGATGCGCACGCTGTCGGAGGCGCGGCTGCGCACCTCGGACAGGAAGCGCACCCCGTCCATCCCGGGCATGCGCAGGTCGCTCACCACCACCGCGAAGGGGCCGCGCGCCGCCACCGCCGCCAGCCCCTCCTCGCCGCCGCCGGCGGTCTCGATCGAGTACTTCCGGCCCAGAGACCGGCGGTAGCTGTCGAGCAGGTTGCGCTCATCGTCGACGAAGAGGATGCGCTCGCTCATGCTGGTGCTCCCGGCGCGGCCGGCTGGATCGGGAGGCGGAGGATGAAGGTGGTCCCGACACCCTCCTCGCTCTCGAACTCGATGGTGCCGCCCAGCTTCTTGACGATCAGGGCGCGCGCGAGGGCCAATCCCTGACCGGTGCCCCGGCCGACCTCCTTGGTGGTGAAGAAGGGCTCGAAGATGCGCGCCTTGCTGGCGGTGGGGATGCCGCAACCGTCGTCGCTGACGCGGATGTCGACCTGCACGCCGGCCAGCCGGGTGGTGACCTGGATGTGCCCGAGGGCCTCGCTCCCGTCCTTCTTGCGCCGGTCGATGATGGCATGCACGGCATTGACCAGGAGGTTGAGCATCACCTGGTTGAACTCGCCGACCAGGAGGGGCACCAGCGGCAAATCGGGGGCGAGGTTCATCACCACCTCGGCGTGGTGCTTCCACTCGTTGCGCAGGATGGTGACGGTGTTCTCGATCGCCCGGTTGAGATCGGCGGGTGCCATGTCCTTGGTGCCGGGGTGGCTGAACTCCTTCATCGCGCGCACGATCTCGGCCACCCTGGCCACACCCTCCTGGGCCTGCATCAGCGACTTGGGCATCTCCTCCATCAGGTAGTCGATGTCGGCGGCGGTGACCGCCTCGGCGGCGGCGGCGACCGCTTCGGTGGGAGCCCCCGGTACGATCGCCTCGCGCAGGGCGGCGACGGCCTGGCCCATGCCGGCGAATCCATCCATCAGGAAGGTGACGTTGTCACCCACGAACTGGATCGGGGTGTTGATCTCGTGTGCGATGCCGGCGGCGAGCTGGCCGACCGATTCCAGCTTCTGCGCCTGGCGCAGCTGTTCTTCAACCTGCACCAGGCGGGTGACGTCGCGGTTGAAGGCCACATAGCGCACCACCTGCCCGTCGCCGTCGCGCACCGGCGAGATGGTGGTGTCCTGGTGGTAGATGGTGCCGTCCTTGCGCCGGTTCACCAGGCGGCCGGTCCACACCCCGCCCGCCCGCAGCCGCTCCCACATAGCGGCATAGAAGGCGGTGTCGTGCACCCCGCTCCTGAGGATGCGCGGATTCTTGCCGATGGCCTCGATGCGGCTCCAGCCGGTGATGGTCTCGAAGGCCGGATTGACGTACTGGATGGATCCATCGGCGGTGGTGATGACGATGGCTTCGGCAGCCTGCTCGACCACTCCGCCCAGGCGCGCGCGCTCCTCCTCGGCCGCCTTGCGCGCGGTCACATCCTGGGCGCCGACCAGATAGCCCGACACCTGCCCATCGGGATCGCGCAGGGCCGAAATGGTCATCCAGGCCCAGAAGGTGGCTCCATCGGCGCTGCGCAGCAACTGCTCGCCCTCCCATTCCTGGCCGCTATCGACCATGCCCCAGAGGAATCGCTCGGCCGGCTCGACCGGCGGCGCCACGCACCAGGTGAAGGGGGACACCCCCGCCACCTGGGCCCGCCCCACGCGGGTGGCGGCGAGGAAGCGGCGGTTGGCCCATTCCACCAGACGGTCGCGCCCCAGCAGCAGCACCAGCGAGGGGCTCTGGTCGAGGGCGGCGCTCAGCCGGCGCAGCTCCGACTCGGCCCGGGTGCGCTCGATGATCTCCTGGATGAGCTGATCGTTGCGCGCGGACAGCTCCGAGGTCCGCTCCGAGACGCGGATTTCCAGCGTCTCGGTGAGATGCTGGACCTGCTCCCGGGCCTCCTTGCTGGCGGTGGCATCGCGGGTGATGGTCAGCACCACCGACGGCGCATCGGGGCGGGTGCGGAAGGAGCGCACCCCGCCTTCCAGCCAGCGCCAGCCGCCGTCGGCATGACGGTGGCGGTAGGAAACCGCCATGACCGTCCCCGGCTCTCCGGCTGCTGCTGCCAAGGCCTGGCGCAGGGCGTCGACATCCTCGGGATGGACCAGGGAGAAACGATCGGGGGCGCCGAGGACTTCGGGTTTCCAGCCCAGCGTCGCGCTGGTCGAAGGGCTCAGGACCAGCACCCGTCCCTGATGGTCGCTGAGGGTGAGCAGATCGAGCGCGTTGTCGACCAGACCGTGGAACAGGCGCTCGCGCTCCTCGATCACCACCGCCGCCCGGCGCTCCCTGCGCATGGTGGCCAGCAGCATCACCATCCCGCCGACGATGAGCAGCAGGACGCCGCCGATGCCGCCGGCGAACCACAGGTGGTCCTGCATGTCGCCCAGGAGCCGCCCCCATTCCATCAGCGCACCCCGGGCATGGCGGCGGCGCCGGCAGCGCCATGCAGGGCGGCGATCGCGCCAGGGCCGCCCCGGAGCTCCAGCCAGGCCTCGTCCCACGGCAGCTCGCCGGCGAGGGCGAGGGCGGCATGGACCGCGCCCACCACCGGTCCGGCGGAGGTGGGCGGGTGCTCTTGCTGCGCCACCGCCGCGACCACCGGTTCAGGCAGCCCCCACAGGCCCAGCAGACACGCGCCCAGGGAGGCGGTGCAGCATGGAGTGATGGCCACCAGCCGGCCGCAGCCATGCAGGTGCCCGGCGATGCCGGCATCGGCGCAGGCGCGGGCATCGCCGCCAAGATGGCGACAGAGGGCCTGGGCGGCGGCGGCGACGGATTGGCCGGAAGAAACCCCTGGCTGGTCGCTGACGGACGCCAGGCAGCCGGCCTGCAACAAGGCGCGGATCAGCTCCAGCCCGAGCAGGCGCGCAGCCTCCTCGGGACCCTCGACCCGCCGGATCTGACCGAAGAAGGTCGATGACACCAGCTGCATGACCTTGGCCGCCATCGCCGGATCCCCCGCCACCAGCCCCGACACCTTGCGCAGCGACGGTTCAGGCTGCGCCAGCTCCGCCTCCAGCCGGGAAAGGGTGGCGGCAGGCGCCGGCAGTATCGCCGTGCGCGACACCAGCTGCTGATGGTCGGGATGGTGTCCGGTGAGGTCGCGCCAGGCGCAGGCCGCCAGCACCGTGCCCACCAGCACCTGAGGGTCGCAGGGCTTGGACAGGAACTGGTGGGTGGTGGCGACTGCGCGCAGGATGGTGCCCTGGTCGGACTGGCCCGAAAGGATGATGCGCACCGGCACCGGATGGCGCTGGCGCACCTCGGTGAGCAGGGCGGCACCGTCCATGCGCGGCATGCGCATGTCGCTCACCACCGCATCGACCTGCTCGCGCGCCAGCAGCGCCAGGGCCTCCTCGCCGCCGGGGGCGGTCACCACCTCGATGCGCTCGCGCTGCGGCCGCAGCATGCGCACCAGGCCTTCGAGGATGCGCGGCTCATCGTCGACGAAGAGGATGCGGCGGCGCATGTCAGGCCTCCCGGCGCCGGACCACCTGGCTGGTGCCGCGGCGCCGCGGGATGGTGAGGATGAAGGCGGTGCCGCGCTCAGGCCCCTCGGTGGCGGTGCGCAGCGCGATGGTGCCGCCGAGCTTGCCGACCACCTCGGCGCGCACGATGGCCAGGCCCTGGCCGGTGCCCTTGCCCACCTCCTTGGTGGTGAAGAAGGGGTCGAAGATGCAGCAGCGCACCGCCTCGGGGATGCCGGTGCCGGTATCGGCCACCGTCACCTGAACCGCCTCGCCGAGGTCGCGGGTGGTGATGGTGATGCAGCCCTTGCCTCCGCTCTTGGCCACCACGTCGCCGATCGCATGGGCGGCGTTCACCACCAGGTTGAGCACCACCTGGTTGAAGCCGCCGGGCATGATCGGCACCGGGGCGAGGCCCTCTTCGAGGTCGAGGTTGAGGTCGGCGACATACTTCCATTCGTTGCGCGAGACGGTGGTGGTGCTTTCGATCGCATGGTTGAGATCGGTGGGGGTCAGCTCCTCGGCGCCTGGATGCGAGAACTCCTTCATCGCCTTGACGATGCGCGTCACCCGCTCGACCCCGTCGAGGGTCTGGGCGATGGCCTTGGGCACCTCCTCGAGCAGGAATCCAAGGTCGGCGCGCCGCTCGGCCTCGGCCAGGGCGGCGGCGGCGGCGGGATCCAGAGTCAAGCCGCCCAGGGCGGCGCGCTGCTCGCGCACCAGCTCCGAGAGGTCGCTGAAGGCCCCGGAGAGGAAGCGGGTGTTGTCGCCGACGAACTGCATCGGGGTGTTGATCTCATGCGCGATGCCGGCGGCGAGCTGGCCGATCGACTGCAGCTTCTGATCCTGCACCTGATGGCGCTCGGCCACCCGCTGGGCGCCGACATCGGCGCCGGTCCACAGCCGGCTGCCGGCCCCGACATCGTCGAGCTGGACCAGGCGCAGGTTGAGCAGGGTCTCGCCGCCGTCGGCGCGCCGCCGGCAGACATCCCCACCCCCGCCGCCCAGTTCCGCCAGCCGGGCGTCGATGGCGGCCCAGTCGAGGTCGAGCGGCAGTTCGCGCAGCATGCGTCCGACCGCGTCCGGGGCGGCGATGCCGAACACCTGCTCGGCCACCCGGTTCCACAGTTCGACCCGGCCGTCGGCCCCCTCCGAGATGAGGAACAGGGGCAGCGAATCGATGATCCCGGACAGGTGGCCATGGGCCCAGGCCAGCGCCTCCTCGGCCTGCCTCCGGCCGGTGAGGTCGGTGCACACCCCCTGGAAGCCGGCGGGATGACCGTCGAGGTCGCAGACCTCCACCCCCTGGTCCGACACCCAGCGCCAGGAGCCGTCGGCGCCACGCAGGCGGTATTCGATGGCGAACGGCCGCCCGCGGCGATGCGCCTCCTCCCAGCCCCGCTGCACCCGTTCACGGTCCTCGGGATGGATGCCTTCCTCCCAGCCGCCGTCGATCTCCTGCTCGAGGGTGCGGCCGGTGAGGGCGCACCAGGCGCGGTTGAAATGGAAGCGGGTGCCGCCCGGCACCGAACGCCACACCGGGGCGGGGAAGTCCTCGAGGCGGCGCACCGCCTGGTCGCGGGCTGATTTGAGGCGCTGCTCCGCCTCGACCCGGTCGGAGATGTCGGTGTGGATGGCGATCGAGTGGGTGGGACGGCCGTCCGGCCCGCACACCGGCGCGCCATGCACGTCGTCCCAGAACCAGCCGCCGCCGTGATGCGGCATGCGCACCACCAGGTGGTACTCCTTGCCCGCCCGCGCCGCCGCCACCGCCTGGCGGATGCCGGGCTGGTCGACCTGGCCCCTGAGCAGATCGATCACCGGGGCGCCGATCACCTGGTCGGGGGACAGACCGGTCAGACTGGTGAAAACGCGGTTGATCCAGCAGATCGGCAGATCCTCGCCGTGGATCTCGTAGATCACCACCCCGTTGCCGCAGGCCTCCAACGCACGCCCCAGCAATTCGGGGCCCAAGGCCGTCCTCCGTGATGTGCTGTCACCCGCCATACCACTACCTCCGCAGGGGATCATACCCCATGATGCGCGAGCTGCGCAAGAGCGCCATCCTGGCTCCCGGTCCCTGGCGGTCCTGGGCGTGGGGATCCGCATGTGCACTTTGTATGGCCGGCGATCTGGAGACCTGCCAGCGTCCGCCCATGCCCTTGCGGTGCCGCAGCGCCATCCCCTTGGCCCTCGTCTTCCTGCTCCTGGTAGGGACTTCAGGGGGGGTGCAGTTGGCCGCCTGGGTCGGGATGGTCACCGCCCGCACGCCTCTCGCTGGCTGGGACCAGGCGCTGCGTTCGACTTTTTCCGGCGAATCACCCTGCTGCCTCTGCCGTGCCGCCAAGGCCCTGTCGGATGGTCAGCCCGACCTGCCAGGCACCCCCGGCCCCGGCGACAAGAAGGTGGTCAAGGCTGACCTCGGCCTGCCGGCGACCGACCGTCAGGCGCTCCGGCTTGCTCCCCGCTCTCCCCATCCTCGCAGCCAGATCATGATGGTCCCTGCCGGTACCAGCCCGGCCCCCGAACCACCGCCGCCGCGCAGCGATGCAGGCGCCCCGACGTCCGCCTCCCGGGCGACCGGCATCGCTTCCTGACCCATCCGCGACGCGGGCCGCGCACGAGCGGCCCACGGCGGCCCCTGGTGCGCCCCGGCCCACCGGCACTCCCGCCTTCTCTGTCCGTTCCACCTGCCGTTCCCCCGGAACGCCATCCTGGGCGGGCCTCCGCCTGTGGCAGCGCATGCCGCCTCCACCCCCTCGTCGACCAGCGGCCGGGCGCCGCCTGGACCCTTCAGAACGCCGATTTCCATGCGTCACCTCCCCCATTGGGCCGGCCTCCTCGCCGTCACCCTTCCTGCCACCGTGGCCGCCGAGGAGGCCACCCCGCCCGTCACCACCGACATCACCGTCACCGCCAGGCCCGTCCCGCTCGCGGGCAGCAGTTCCGCCTCCGCCCGCGAGGACGTCCGCACCACCCCGGGCGGAGCCGAGATCGTCGAACGGGACGTCATCGCACGCAGCCGCACCGCAACCTTGCGCGACGTGCTCGGCGCCAGCCCGGGCGTCATCGTGCAGCCGCGCTTCGGCTCCGAGGAGGCGCGGCTGTCGATCCGCGGATCAGGCCTGCAGCGCACCTTCCACCTGCGCGGCGTGATGCTGCTCCAGGACGGCCAGCCGCTGAACCAGGCCGACGGAGCCGCCGACTTCCAGGCCATCGACCCCGCCCTTGCCAGCCACATCACCATCCACCGCGGGGCCAACGCCCTGGCCGACGGAGCCTCGACCCTGGGCGGGGCGATCGACTTCGCCTCCCCCACCGGGATCGAGCATCCGGGGATCCGCGCCCGTGCCGAGGGCGGCTCCTTCGCCTTCGCCAAGGGCCTCGCTGCGGCCGCTGGATCCGCTGGTCCGCTGGACGCCGCCGGGGCGTTCAGCGCATCCCGGCAGGACGGATTCCGCGAGCACAGCCATCAGCGCAACCGCCGCGCCACCGGCAACCTCGGTTGGCGCATCCTCGACCGCCTGGAGAACCGCCTGTGGCTGAGCGCAGCCGACAGCGACAGCCAGCTGCCCGGTTCGCTCACCCGGACGCAGATGGACGCCGATCCGCGCCAGGCCAACGCCCAGGCCGACAATCGCGACACCAAGCGCGACTATCCCCTGTACCGGATCGCCGACCGGCTGGCCCTGGACTGGGACGACAGCCGCCTCGAATTGGGCGGCGGCTGGCAATACAAGGACCTCTACCATCCGCTCAGCTTCGGCGAGATCGACCAGCGTTCAGAGGACTGGACCGCCACCCTGCGACTGGTCTCGCACACCGAGTGGTTCGGTCGCGGCAACCGCCTGGTCCTCGGGATCAATGGGGTGCAGGGCCGCACCGATGCGACCACCTACGCGTACATCGGGCGCACCGGCCACCTGCGCGGAGCGCTGACCAGCGATGCGCTGCAGCGCGCCCGAGGATGGGAGCCCTATGGCGAGATCCAGCATGAACTGGTCAGCGGCTGGTGGGGCGTCATGGGTGCCCAGTACGTATCCGCCCAGCGCACCTTCGAGGACCATTTCCTGCGCGATGGCGACCAGAGCGGAAGCCGGACCTGGACCTCCCTCAATCCCAAGTTCGGCATGCGCTGGGAGTACCTCCCGGCGGCCAGCCTGTACGCCAACGTGAGCCGCAGCAGCGAGGCGCCGACCTTCGCCGAATACGTCGCCCGCGATCCCAGCGGAGCCACCCGGCCGCAGCAGGATATGGCAGCACAGCACGCCTGGACCGCCGAGTTGGGCAGCCGCGGAGTGCTCGAGCGCGCGAGCTGGGACTTGAGCGCCTACCATGCCTGGCTGCGCGACGAGTACCTGAGCTACCAGGTGGCCCCCGGGCTGAGCCAGACCATCAACGCCGACCGCACCCTGCACTTCGGCGTCGAATCGCGCCTGGATCTGGCAGTGGTCAGGGGATTGGCCACCGTGGATGACCGACTGGTGCTGGCAAACACCTACACCTGGGGCCGCTTCCGCTTCGACGGCGATCCGGTGTACGGGAACAACCAACTGCCCGGACTGCCCGAGCACAGCTGGCGCGGCGAGTTGCGCTGGGAGCTGCGCGGCTGGTATGCAGGACCGGTGCTGGAGGCGCAGTCCGGCTGGCCGGTCGACTTCGCCAATCAGGCGCATGCCGCGGGGGTGCTGCTGCTTGGGGCACGGGCCGGGTATCGCGGACCTGCCGGGGTCAGCGGGTTCATCGAAGGCCGCAATCTCGCCGGCACCACCTATGCTGCCACCACCGGCATCGCCGCCCCCAACCAGGCCCCTGCCGGCCAGGAATTGTTCAATCCCGGCGACGGGAGATCGGTGGTGGCCGGTCTGGAATGGAGCCACTGATGGCCATCACCGGACGCCTGCGCAGATTCCATCGCTGGCACGGTCTGGCCATGAGCCTGATCGTGCTGGGAGCCGCCGGTAGCGGGCTATTGCATGTGCTGATGTCGCGCCAGCCCCCACCCCCGGCGCCCAGGCCGGCGGTGGGCCTGGATCTGGCGGCCGCCAGGGTCGCCCCCGGGGAGCTCGCTGCCCTGCTGCCGGACGGAGCCGTGCCCACGGCCGCCTCCCTGCGTCCGATCGGGGGCAGGCCGTACTGGCAGGTGGTGCTGGCCGGACAGCCCTGGCCCTCCTATGTGGATGCCGCCAGCGGACTCCTGGATCCCCAGGCCGAGCGACGCTACGCCGCAGAGATCGCCCGCTCGCACCTGGGGGTGGACGCCATCTCCTACGCTGGCGAACTCACTGCCTTCGATCGGGAGTACATCGCGATCTTCCGCATCCTGCCCGTACACCGCTTCACCAGCCCCGACGGGCGCGGCACTAGGGTCTACGTCTCGACCCTGACCGGGTCGGTGACGCGCCACACCGACGATGCACGCCAGGCCGAGGCCGACCTGTTCTCGCTGCTGCACAAATGGATGTTCATTACGCACCGGGGCTGGCGCGATGGGCTGCTGGCCGCGTCCATGGCCTCGCTCTGCCTGCTCGCCATGGGCGGGATGCTGCTGTTCGCCCTCACGCGCGGCCGCAGGGCGGCCGGGGCTCAACCCTCGCCGGGCTCCTCGCCGCCGCGGTAGCGGGTGAGCTTGTCCCACAGGGTGCGGCGGGCGATGCCGAGGGCGTCGGCCGCCGCCTGCTTGTTGCCGCCCAGGCGTTCGACGGTGGCGAGGATGTGCCGGCGTTCGAGCTCGTCGACGGTGAGCGGATCGCCGAAGCGCACCACCTCGCCATCGGCGGTGGAGGCGGCCGGGGCCGGCGGGGTGGCGGCGGGTCCCAGCTCGGGCAGGCAGCGGCGCACCGCCTCGGCGCCGATCGGGGCGTCGCCATGCAGCACCACCAGGCGCTCTACCACGTTGACCAGCTCGCGCACGTTGCCGGGCCAGCGGTAGGTGCACAGCAGGGAGAGGCCGTCCTCCTCCAGCTTGGGCTTGGCCGCCATCTCCTTGGCGAAGTGGCCGAGGTAGTGGCGGATGATCGCCGGCAGGTCGTCGGCGCGCTCGCGCAGCGGCGGCAGCGCCACCGGGATGACGTTGAGGCGGTAGTAGAGGTCCTCGCGGAAGCGCCCGCGCCGGGCCTCGGCGAGCAGGTCGCGGTTGGTGGTGGCGACGATGCGCACGTCGACCTTGATTGGCTTGTTGCCGCCCACCCGCTCGAACTCGCGCTCCTCGAGCACGCGCAGCATCTTGGCCTGCAGCTCGGCGCTGATCTCGCTGATCTCGTCCAGCAGCAGGGTGCCGCCGTCGGCGAGCTCGAAGCGGCCGATGCGCTGCTCGTCGGCGCCGGTGAACGAGCCCTTCTCGTGCCCGAACAGCTCGCTGGTGAGCAGGGTCTCGGTGAGGGCGGCGCAGTTGACCTTGACGAAGGGCCCGGCCGCGCGCGGCGACTGCTCGTGCAGGGCGCGCGCCACCAGCTCCTTGCCGGTGCCGGATTCGCCGTGCACCAGCACGGTGGAATTCGAGCGGGCGGCGCGCGCCACCGTCTCCAGCATCTGCTTCATCGCCGCGCTCTCGCCCAGCAGGGTGCGGGCGCGGTGGCGGTCGCGCACCTCCTCGCGCAGCACCTTGACCTCGCGCACCAGGCCCTGGCGCTCGTTCAGGCGCAGCAGCAGGGCCTCGACCTGCTCGACCGAGAAGGGCTTCATCAGGTAGTCGTAGGCGCCCTGGCGCATGCTCTCGACCGCGGACTCGACCGAGGCGAAGGCGGTCATCATCACCACCGGCATCTCGGGCCACTTCTCCTTGGCCTTGCCCAGCAGCTTGAGCCCGCCCATGCCCGGCATGCGCACGTCGGTGATGAGCAGGTCGGCGGGTTCGGCCTCGAGCGCCTTGAGCGCCTGCACCCCGTCCTTGGCGGTGCGCACCTGCACCCCGAAGCGCGGCAGCAGCTCGGCCATGAGGTCCCGGTTGAGCATCTCGTCGTCGGCGACGACCGCGGTCTGGATCGGCATGGCCAGGATGTAAACGACCGCGCGCGGGGACCAAGTGGGTTCCCCGCGCGCGTTTGTCCGGTGACCGCCTGGGGCGGAGGCCCAGGTTCAGCGTCACGGTTGCCGGCAGGTGCCGGCAGATCGCTCTTCCCTGGGAGCGCCGGGCTCCAGCCCGGCAGTTTTCCCACTCGAATGGCCGGGCTGGAGCCCGGCGGTCCCAGGGAAGAAGCCGTTGCGGTCAGCGCTGGACGCGGGCCGAGCCGCCGGCGGCGAGCTGCTTCACCTGCTCCAGAGTGACCATGGTGGTGTCGCCCGGGGTGGTGGTGAGCAGGGCGCCGTGGGCCCAGCCCAGGCGCAGGGCGTCCTCGGGCTTGGCGCCGGCGAGCAGGCCGTAGATGCAGCCGGCGGCGAAGCCGTCGCCGCCGCCGATGCGGCAGACCACGTCCAGCTCGCAGGTCGGGCTGACGTAGGTCTGGCCCTCGAGCCACAGCACCGCGCCCCAGGTGTGGCGGTTGGTCGAATGCACCTCGCGCAGGGTGGTGGCGACCGCCTTCACGTTGGGGAAGGTCTTGGCCACGGTGGCCATCATCCCGAAGAACACCGAGGGATCGAGCTTGTTCTTGGCCTCGGCGTCGGGGCCCTTGAGGCCGAGCCCGAGCTGGAGGTCCTCCTCGTTGCCGACCAGCACGTCGACGTGGCTGACGATCTCGCGCAGCACCGCCTGGGCCTTGGCGGTGCCGCCCAGGCGCTTCCACAGCTTGGCGCGGAAGTTGAGGTCGAAGGAGGTCACCGCGCCGGCGGCCTTGGCCGCCTTCATGCCCTCGATGATCAGCTGCGAGGTGCTGTCGGACAGGGCTGCGAAGATGCCGCCGGAGTGGAACCAGCGGCAGCCGCCGGCGAAGATGCCCTTCCAGTCGATGTCGCCGGGCTTGAGCAGGGCGGCGGCCTCGTTGCAGCGGTTGTAGAACACCACCGGGGCGCGCACGCCCTGGCCGCGGTCGCTGTACACCGTCGCCATGTTGGGGCCGGTGACGCCGTCGTGCTCGAAGCGCTTGTAGAAGCCGCGCACGCCCATCGCGCGCACCCCGCCGGCGATGAGGTCGCCGACCGGGTAGTCGACCATCGCGCTCGCCACCCCGGTGCTCAGGCCGAAGCAGTCGGCGAGGTTGGCGGCCACGTTGTACTCGCCACCGCTCACCCACACGTCGAGCGAACGCGCCTTGCGGAACGGGATCGCTCCCGGGTCGAGGCGGTGCACCAGGGCGCCGAGGGCCAGGAAGTCGAGGCCGGAGGTCTTGGCGGCGGGGATGGACAGGGGCATGGAGGAGGCTCCGTGGGATGGTGACGGGTGGCCGCACCTTGTACCGGCGGCGGCCGCCGCCACCACCCCGGACCGCAGCCGGCACGGTGCAAAACCGTTGCGGGATCCGCTTGCCGGCACCGCCTCCGGCGCACGCTGCGCCGGTCATGGCCACCCTCCTCGCGCTCGGATCCTCCACCACCGTGATCAGCGACCGGGAGCTGCGCGACGCGGTCGCCGGCGCCCTGGCCAGGCTCGGCGAACGCCGGCGGGTGCTCGCCATCCCCCCCGACATCACCCGCCTCAACTCGCGCTCGGGCCCGATCCTGGGCGCGGTCGAGGAGCTCTACCGCGAGCGCCTGGTCGACGTGCTGCCGGCGCTGGGCACCCACGTGCCGATGACCGACGCGCAGATCGCGCGCATGTACCCCGGGGTGCCGCGCGCCAAGTTCCGCGACCACGACTGGCGCAACGACGTGGTCACGGTCGGCACCCTGCCGGCGTCGTTCGTGCAGGAGGCCACCGGCGGCATCTACGACAAGCCGTGGCCGGCCCAGCTCAACAAGCTGATCGTGGGCGGCGGCCACGACCTCATCCTCTCGATCGGCCAGGTGGTGCCGCACGAGGTCACCGGCATGGCCAACCACGCCAAGAACCTGTTCGTGGGCTGCGGCGGCAAGGACGGCATCGACGAGAGCCACTTCGTCGGCGCCGCCTACGGCATGGAGCGCATGATGGGGCGCGCCGACACCCCCACGCGCAAGCTGCTCAACGCCGGGCTGGAGCGCTTCTGCCAGCAGCTGCCCATCGTGTTCGTGCTCACCGTGGTCGGCCCCGCCGCCCCCGGCGAGGCGGCCGACCACGGCGGCCTGGTGACCCGCGGGGTGTTCGTGGGCGACGGCACCGAGTGCTTCCAGCTCGCCTGCAAGCTCTCGCTCGAGGTCAACTTCAAGCTCGTCGACCGCCAGTTCCGCAAGGTGGTGGTCTTCCTCGACCCGGAGGAGTTCCACAGCACCTGGCTGGGCAACAAGGCGGTCTACCGCACGCGCATGGCGATCGCCGACCAGGGCGAACTGATCGTGCTCGCGCCCGGGGTGAAGGGGTTCGGCGAGGACATGGGCATCGACCGCCTGATCCGCAAGTACGGCTACCGCACCTCGCCCGAGGTGCTGCGCTTCGTGCGCGAGAACCCCGACCTGGCCGGCAGCCTGAGCGCCGCCGCCCACCTCATCCACGGCTCGAGCGAGGGCCGCTTCACCGTGCGCTACTGCACCGACCAGGCCAGGCTCACCCGCGCCGAGGTCGAGGGCGTGGGCTACCAGTGGGGCGACCTGGCCGAGTACCAGCGCCGCTACGACCCGGCGAAGCTCAAGGACGGCTGGAACACGGTGGCCGGTGAAGAGATCTACTACGTCAGCAATCCCGCCCTCGGCCTGTGGGCCTGGCGCGGCCGGTTCTCATAGATGTAGTTGATGGTTGGTGGTTGATGGTTGACCCGCGCAACGCCGATGAGTTGGTCGTCGTCCCTCGATTCATCCTGGGGGAGAACGCGGACGAGGTTGAGGCCTGCAGTGCGCCGACCATCGACCATGGACCATCCACTGCTCTGGCGCATCGCCACCTAGGACATTGTCAGTATTGGGCGCCCCGCCGACGAACCTCCCTTGCCGTCGGTGCAGCCGGGCCCTAGGATCGCTCCCGTCATGGCCACGGTCACGGTGCGCAAGTTCGCCATCTCGCCCGATCCCGCGGAAGCGCTGGATTTCACCGAGCCCGTCGACTATTTCGCCGGCGCCTTCACCGAGCTCGGCTTCGAGCACAGCGGCACCTACACCTTCCGCTACAGCGACGGCGAGTGCATGATGAAGGCTGAACTAACTCCATCCAAGGACGGCTACTACCTGTGGATGTACGTGCAGGCGCTGGACGAGCACGGCTACCGCCTGGAGGAGGTCGCCGAGGCCTTCGGCGCCCACGTGGTCGAGAACGCGCGCCGGCGCTGACGCCTTCCCCGACCGCCCTCAACGCCACAACCCGGCTGGAACCAGCCGGGTTGTGGCGTTGAGGGATGCGGATGACCTCAGCCCGAGCCGAGGATGGTGGCCTCGCCCTTGGCGGTGCCGGTGTCGGAATAGAAGTACTTGGGGCGGATGATCGGGGTGCCCTTGCCGCCGCGCGCTTCGCAGCGCTCGTAGACGATCTGGGCGGCGATGCCGACCACGCGCGAGAGGCCGAACAGCACGGTGTAGTAGTCGGGGTTGCTCAGACCGCAGGCCATCAGCAGGCTGCCCGAGGCGCTGTCGACGTTCGGATGCGGGTCGGCGATCTTGGCGTTCTCCTTGAGGATCGCCGGGCCGACTTCGGCCAGCAGCTTGACCATGCGGAAGTTGGTGTCGTGCGGGCAGAGCTCCTCGCCGAGGGTGCGCAGCACGCGCGCACGCGGGTCCTCGACGCGCAGCACGGCGTGGCCGAAACCGTAGACCACCTCCTTGTTGGCGAGCTTCTGGCGGATCAGCTGCGCCACCGCGGCGGCGTCGAAGTTGGGGCCGACGCGCGCCACGCACTCCTGGATGAAGTCGAGGCACTCCTGGTTGGCCTTGCCGTGCAGCGGGCCGGCGAGGGCGCTCATCGCCCCGGCCATCGACTCGTACATGTCGGCCTTGCCCGAGGCCACCGCCTTGCCCACGAAGGTCGAGAGGTTGCCGCCGCCGTGGTCGAGGTGGACGATGTGGAACACCCGCATCAGGCGGATGAGCTTCTGCGCATTGGCCGCGCTCAGGCCGGGGATGCCCAGCATGTGCACGAAGTTCTCCATGTAGCCCAGGTCCTCGCGCGGCGGGATGGGATCGCCCCAGCCTTCGCGGATGCGGATGATCGCCGCCACCGCCACCGGGATCTGCGCGATCAGGTCGAGCGCCTGCCGGCGGTAGTCCTTGGTCGGGTTGACCATGCCCATCACGGTGAGGGCATTCACCATCCACTTCATGGGGTGGCCGCGGCGCGGCAGCACCTTGAGCGAGAACACCACCGAGGGGTCGATGTGCTGGCGGTCCTTGATCAGCTGGTCGAAGTCGGCGCGCTCCTCGGCCGAGGGCCAGCGCTTGTACAGCAGCAGGTAGACCACGTCCTCGGGATCGCGGTCGGCGATCGATTCGACCGGCTGGCCGACATAGAACAGGCCCTTGTCGGCTTCGACGGCGCTGGTGGTGCAGAAACCCACCGGAACCCCGCGCAAGCCGGTTTCCAGGTGTTCCTTGGTGAGTTCCATGCGGACGTCGGTGGTGGCCATGAGGGCAAGCTTCCTGCGGCGGTTGGGATTGGCGTAGGTTCTCCTACGGCATGACCGCGTAGGGGTCAATCCAGGCTTGGCCCCATCCCCCCTCCGTATCGCACATGCACTTGTGCAAGGACGGCACCCCCGACCATCCCCCGCCCATGCCCGCCACCCGCTACGCCGGCATCCACTGCGCCGCCTGGAGCTGCCTGACCGTGGCCGGCGATGCCGGGGCTTCGTGGCGGGCGGCGTCCCATGGCACCTCGGCCCTGGTCTGCGATGAGCGCCTGGGCTGGCACGGCCCCCTGCCGGCCTGGAGCGGCGATCCTGGCGCCCTGCTGCTGGCCTGCGCCCGCCCGGCCTGGGCCGCCATCGCCGGCCAGGCCGGCCTTCCCGCCTGGGGCCTGAGCGCCTCCAAGGGCGATCCCTGGGCCTGGTCCCGCGCCCTGGCGGGGCAGGCGGCGGCGCTGCACCAGGCCCCGCCCCACGCCCCCGGGGCGGTGGTGGCGCGCGCCCTGGGGGTCGGCCTGCACCGCCCCTGCCTGGTGGCGGCGGCCTGTTCCACCGGGCTGGTGGCCTGCCTGGAGGCCGCCGACCTGATCGCCGCCGGGGCCTGCACCCGCGCCCTGGCGGGGGCGGTGGACGGCGACCTGCCGCCCTGGCTGCACGCCGGCTTCGCCAGCCTGGGGGTGCTGTGCGGCCAGCGCCGGCCGCAGGCCTTCGCCGAGCCCACCGGCTTCGCCCCCGCCGCCGGGGCGGGGGTGGTGGCGCTGGCCGGGCGCGGCCCCTGGCGGCTGGTGGCGGGGGTACGCCTGGGCGACGCCAGCCACGAGACCCACTTCGAGGACCCCGCGGTGCTGCACCACGCCCTCGCCAGCCTGTGGGACGCCGCCGGCCGCCCCGACCTGATCATCACCCACGGCACCGGCACCGCGGTCGGCGACCCCTATGAGCGCGCCGGGCTGGATGCCGGGCCATGGTCCGGGGTCGCACGGCTGTCCTGCAAGCCGGCCATCGGCCACTGCCTGGGGGCGAGCGGGGCGGTCGAGCTGGCCCTGGCCTGCGAAGCCCCGGTGGCGCGGCTGTGGAAGCTCAGCCTGGGCTTCGGCGGCCACCTGGCGGCGGTGGCGCTGGAACGGGCCTGAACGCGGCATTTGGAGGCGGCAGCTGCGTTCCTGATCCGTTCACGTACACTCGTACACATCGCGGCTCGGCGCCTTGCTGCCGCCACCGGCTGCCACGTTCAGGATCAACGCGGCAACACGGCCGCTGCGCGCAGGCGGGCCGGCTTGGCCAGGCCGCCGGCGTCACCCAGCGCCTGCGCCAGCAGTTCCAGGCCGGGCATCACCGCCTCGGGCGGGCGCAGGCTCCACTGGCAGCGGCCCATCCAGGTACGGGTGTCCGCGGGCGAGTCCTTGGTCGCCGCCGCCACCAGGGCGGTGGTGCGCTCCGGCTCGGCGGAGATGGCGGCGCAGGCCCCCTCCAACGCCTGGAGCATGCGGCGGCAGCCATCCGGGTTGGCCTCGGCCCAGCGCCGCGCCACCACCAGGCCATAGGGGAAATCGGTGCCCAGGCCGGCGAGGTCGCCCGCCGGGGTGGCGCCCGCCAGCTTGCGCAGGATCAGGTCGGGGATCGGGTCGCTGGCGGCGGCGATATCGGCCTGGCCGGCACGCAGGGCGTCGGCCATGTCCTTGGGGTTGAGGTTGAGCAGGGTGACCTGGCCGGTCAGGCCATGCTTGCGCAGGAGCAACAGCAGCCCGGCGTGGGTGCTTGAACCGTGGTGCACCGCCACCCGCTTGCCGACCAGATCGGCCGGGACCGCCACCGCCACCCCGGGACGCGCCACCAGGCGGTGCTGGCGTTCGGCCGCGACATAGACCCCGAGGAACACCGGCAGGGGATCGCGGGTGGTCGAGATGATGATCGGCCCATCGCCCATCGCCGCGGCATCGGCGGCGCCGGTGGCCAGGGCCTCGGCGGCGAGGATGCCCGAACCGGGCCCCACCACCACCGGCTCGACCGCCAGCCCGGCGCGGGCGAACAGCCCATCGGCCTGGGCCACCATCACCGGGGCGTAGTGCAGCTTGGCCAGGTAGGCGAGCCGGCAGGGGATGGGGCTCTCGGCCGCCGCCAGGGCGGAGGCGAGCAGCAGCGCCAGGATGGTCAGGCGGGTCATGGGCGAACCTCGGAGCCGGCGAGCAGGGCGCGCACGCGGGCGGCGAGCATGCTACGATCCGCCTCGCGGAGGTCGAGGTCAGCCACCAGCCGGGCCGGGGTGCCGGCCAGCACCAGGCAGCGGTCGGCCACCGCCAGGGCCTCGGCCACCCGGTGGGTGGCGGTGAGGCAGGTGAATCCGGCGGCGGCCTGGAGGGCGCGCAATTCGCCCAGCAGGGCGAGCGCACCGCCCTC
>JAKLKR010000085.1 GCA_023150565.1 Planctomycetota bacterium | reverse complement strand
CCCCGGCAGCGCCGTGGTGCAGCACCGCGACGGGGTGTTCGCCTGCCTGGGTGCGCGGGTGGCGCTGCTGGCCGGCGCCCTGGGCGGGCGCAGCACCACGATCGGCGCGCTGACCCTGGCCGCCGACCCCTGCACCCGCAACCACGGCGCGCTGGCGGTGGCGGCGCTCGACGGCAGGCCGCTGGCGGCCTCGCGCCGGCTGCTGGTGGCGGCCATGGCCGGCAGTTCCAACACCGGCATGAAGCGCAAGCTCGACGGCACCGGCATCGAGGACTGGGGCACGGCGCCGGTGCTGGTCGAACCGCTCACCGGCAGCCTCGACCTCGGGCTGGCCCCCGGCCTGTCGGCCTGGGCCCTCGACCCCGGCGGCGCCGTGCGCGCCCCGGCCCGGCTCGAGGGCGGCCGCCTGCTGCTGCAAGCGGAGGACCGCACCGTGTGGTATCTTGTCGCAGAGGGCCCCTGACATGCGCCGAGCATTCACCCTCATCGAGCTGCTGGTGGTGATCGCCATCGTGGCGATCCTGGCCGGGATGCTGCTGCCGGCGGTGAACCTGGTGCGCGACGCCGCCAAGGGCGCGCGCTGCCAGGCCAACCTGCGCCAGCTCACCCTCGGCATCAACATGTACAGCAACGACAACGAGGACTACCTGCCGCCGCTGCAGGCCGGTTCCGGCAACCACCTCTGGTTCATCATCGTCGGCACCTACATCGACCTCCCCGACATCATGGCGATCTACCCGGCCGGGACGGCCGGCTGCGGCATGAATGCGGCGAACTACCTCGCCACCCAGGTCGGCGCCAACGTGGTGTGGGGCTGCCCGGCCTGGTCCAAGACCAAGGCGCTCAACTACTCCAAGCCCGGCTACGGCTTCACCATGTGGCCCGATGGCTCCGGAGCAGGCAAGTCGCACAACAATCTCAGCTCGGTGTGGGGCCGCTGGTTCACCCGCACCAAGCTGGGGAACACCAGCCGCCGCCTGCTGGTGGCCGACAGCGTCGACTTCCACCTGGCGCCCAACGCCACCAACAACGGCTGGCTGCTGCCCGACGCCTGGGGGCCCGGATCGGGCGATCCCTCCCGCCACCGCGGCCGCGCCAGCTATGGCTTCTTCGATGGGCATGTCGCTTCGCTGCCGGTGGGCGCCCAGACCTGGCGCGGGGTGGTGGACCCCGCCGATCCGGCCTGGAACCCGTGAGCCCCACACCCGTCCAAATCTGACAGGCGGCCTCCACCCCAGCAATGGCGCCGGCGGGGGTGGGGGTGCTAGCATGGGGGCATGACCACCCCCCGTCCGACCCTCACCGTCGACCCCGTGTGGACCGTGTTCGGCCCGCTCGACGAGCACGTCCCCGCCCCCCGCCCCGCCGACCTGCTCGCCTGCCCGGCGACCCTGGCCCTCGGCGGCGCGACCGTGGCGGCGCGCAAGATCACGGTCAGCGACTCCCTGCTCGACCTCGGCGCCCTCTTCGGCCGCGTCCACCTGCGCACCAGCGCCTGGGTGTTCCTGGACATCGAGGCCCCGGTCGACGGCGACTACGTGGTCGGCTGCGGCGCCGACTGGTGGCTCGAGGCCTTCGTCGACGGCGAGCGCGTGATCAGCACCCTCGACAGCGGCAACGGCGGCAAGCCCTATACCCCGCTCAACCACCAGGCGGACGTGAAGCTCAAGGCCGGCCACCACCTGTTCGCGGTGCGCGTGCTGGCCGGCAGCGCCGGCATGGTGCTGTCCGCCGGGGCGGTGGCCTACAACGCCGACTGGGAGGCCAACCGCAAGCTCGCCCTCGCCCCGCCCGCCGGCAGCGCGCGCGACTGGGAGGATCCCGCCATCCTCCAGCGCAACCGCCTCGACGCCCACGCCACCATGGTGCCCTACGCCGACGCCGACGCCGCCCTCGCCGGCCAGCGCGGGCGCAGCCCGTTCCTGCGCCTGCTCAGCGGCGAATGGGACTTCCGCTGGTGCAGCAACCCCTTCGCCACCCCCGAGAACTGGCAGCTGCCGGGCGCGGTGGCGGGCTGGGAGCGCATCCGCGTGCCCTCCAACTGGCAGATGTACCAGGATCGCGGCTACGACGGTCTGCACTACACCAACGTCAACTACCCCTACACCGTCGACCTCGGGCGGGTGCCCACCGACAACCCGGTCGGCCTCTACCGCCGCACCTTCACCGTGCCGGCGGAATGGGCGGGGCGGCGCGTGCATCTGCACTTCGACGGCGTCGACAGCGCCTTCCACGTCCACCTCAACGGCAAGCCGGTCGGCTACAGCCAGGGCAGCCACATGCCCTCCGAGTTCGACCTCACCGACCTGCTGGTGCCGGGCGACAACCTGCTCGCGGTGATCGTCTACAAGTGGTCCGACGCCAGCTACCTCGAGGACCAGGACTTCCTGCGCTTCTCGGGCATCTTCCGCGATGTGACCCTGGTGGCGCTGCCGGCCCTGGCGGTGCGCGACGTGCGCATCCGCACCCGCCTCGACGCCCAGTACCGCGATGCGGTGCTGGAACTCGCCCTCGACCTCGCCGGCACCACCGCCGCCGGAGCGCGCGTGCAGCTGCGCCTGGTGGCGCCCGACGGCACCACCGCCGCCGAGCGCACCCTCGACGCCGCCGGCAAGCGCCTGGAGGCCGCCATCCCGGTCAAGGCCCCGCTCAAGTGGAACGCCGAGGAGCCCAACCTCTACACCCTGCTCATCGCCACCGTCGATGCCGCCGGCCGGACCACCGCCGTCATCCCCCAGCCGGTGGGCTTCCGCTCGGTCGAGATCCGCGACCAGCAGCTGTGGGTCAACGGGGTGTCGATCAAGATCCAGGGCGTCAACCGCCACGACACCTGCCCCGACCTCGGCCATGCGGTGGCGATGGAGTCGATGGTGCGCGACATCACCCTGATGAAGCAGCACAACATCAACACCGTGCGCACCAGCCACTACCCCAACGACCCGCGCTGGCTCGACCTCTGCGACCGCTACGGCATGTACATCGTCGACGAGGCCGACCTCGAGACCCACGGCATGCAGTGCATGAACCCCACCGGCGGGCACGAGGACTGGTCGATCCCGGTCACCCGCCCGGACTGGACCGCGGCCTGCGTCGACCGCGCCGTGCGCATGGTCGAACGCGACAAGAACCACCCCTGCATCATCATGTGGAGCCTGGGCAACGAGAGCGGCGCCGGCCCCAACCACGAGGCGATGGCGGCCTGGATCCGCGGCGCCGACCCCACCCGCCCGATCCACTACGAGGGCGCCGGCTGGCGGGCCTGGGTCGACGTGGTCAGCCGCATGTACCCCGACATCCCCGAGATCACCCGCGAGGGCCAGGTGCCGGCGGACAAGGATCCGCGGCCCTACTTCCTGTGCGAATACGCGCACGCCATGGGCAACGGCCCCGGCAGCCTGGACGAGTACTGGGCCGCCTTCCGCGCCTCCAAGCGCCTGATCGGCGGCTGCGTGTGGGAGTGGGTCGACCATTCGGTGCGCATGAAGACCGCTGAAGGCAAGGAGTGGTTCGCCTACGGCGGCGACTGGGGCGACGTGCCCAACGACGGCAACTTCTGCGTCGACGGCCTGGTGTGGCCCGACCGCACCCCCTACCCGGGCCTGCTTGAGCTCAAGAAAGCCATCCAGCCGGTCGAGGTCGAGGTGCTCGACGCGCGCGCCGGCAAGGTGCGCATCCACAACCGCTTCTTCTTCCGCCCGCTCAGCGACCTCGACGGCGCCTGGGAGCTGGCCAGCGACGGCCGCCAGGTGGCCGAGGGCCGCCTCGGCCAGCTCGACATCCCCGCCGGGCAGTCGCGCGAGCTGGTGCTGCCGGGCTGGTGCACCCCCAACGCCCAGGGCGGCGACTGGCAGCTGGCCCTGCGCTTCGTGCTGGCGCGCGCCACCGCGTGGGCCGCGCGCGGCCACGAGCTGGCCTGGACCCAGCACCGCCTGGACCTGCCGCTGGCGGCGGTGCCGCGCCTGGCGGCGACGGCGATGGCCCCCCTGCGCGTGCGCGAGGAGCGCAACCGCCTGGTGGTCGACGGCGAGCAGTGGAGCATCGGCTTCGACACCGTGCACGGCCGCCTCGACCAGTGGAGCCTGGACGGCCTGCCCCTGCTCTGCCAGGGCCCGCACCTGGGCATCTGGCGCGCGCCCACCGACAACGACCGCAACGTGCAGAACCGCTGGCGCGCCTCCGGCTACGAACGCATGCAGCTGCGCCTCGACCGCTGGCAGGTGGCGTCGGCCGACGCCAAGGCGGTGGTGATCGAGGTCGACGAGACCCTGGGCGCGGCGGCGCGCGCGCCGCTGATGCGCATCCGCCACCGCTACACCGTGCACGGCAGCGGCGACGTGGTGGTGGCCACCCGCGCGGCGGTGATCGGCAACCGCCAGCTGCCGCCCATCCCGCGCATCGGGCTGGAACTCGCCATGCCCGGCTCCTTCGACCGCTGCGAGTGGTACGGCCGCGGCCCCCACGACAGCTACCGCGACATCTGGCAGGGCGCGGCGATCGGGCGCTGGCGTTCCCAGGTGAAGGACCAGTACGTGCCCTACGTGCGCCCGCAGGAGCACGGCCACAAGTGGGACAGCCGCTGGCTGGCGGTGAGCGACGCGCGCGGCACCGGCCTGCTGGCGGTGGCCGGGACGAGCATGGGGGTGGCGGCCAGCCGCTACACCGCGCACGACCTCGACCGCGCCAAGCACACCAAGGACCTCGCCCCGCGCGAGGCCACCCACGTGCGCCTCGACCACATCCACCACGGCATCGGTAGCAATTCCTGCGGCCCCGAGCCGCAGACCCAGCACCGCCTGGAGGCGGCCGGCACGCACGAGTTCACCGTGCGCCTGCGTGCGTTCCACGGCGACCTGTGGGACGCCGCCGCGCTCGCGGCGCAGTGGCCCGAGGCGCGCTAGCGCCGCTCTTCCCTGGGAGCGCCGGGCTCCAGCCCGGCAGTTTTCCCACTCGAATTGCCGGGCTGGAGCCCGGCGGTCCCAGGGGCGCGATTGCCTGATCTTACGGTTCTCGCCTATGCGAAACCGCCCCCTTCGGCCCGCGGCCGTTCAATAGCGGCAGTTCTCGCGGAACAGCCCGAGCGCGAACTCGTAGTCGGCGAGCTTCACCGCCGGCGAGATCGAGTGGTCGCTCATGAAGATGTAGGGCGCGCGCAGACGCTTCATGCCTTCGAGCTTGCCCAGGCACTCGGCGCGGATCTGGCTGCGGTCGCCGCTCTCGAAGGCGCGGATGTCGAGGTTGCCCATGAAGGTCATCCTGTCCTTCCACTCGCCGGCGAGCTTGACCACGTCCATGCCGGTCTTGGCCTCGAGCGCCTGGATGCAGTCGACCCCGCATTCGGCCAGCGCCGGCAGGTGCGGGCGGAAGTCGCCGCAGGTGTGCACCACCAGCGGGATGCCCTGGGCCTTGATGAAGCCGAACAGCTCGCGGTGCCAGGGCTGGATGAGCTGGCGGTGCATGCGCGGCGAGCAGAACGGGCCGCGGGTGTAGCCGAGGTCCTCGTACATGTGGAAGCCGTCGGGCAGGCCGGCCTCGCTGAACACATGCCGCCACAGCTCGAGGTGCTTGCGGGTGATGCAGGCGCAGAAGTCCTCGACCCATTCCGGGTCGCCGGCGAGCGACTCCATCATGGTCACATCGCCCATCACCCGGCGCAGGTCCTCGAACACGAACAGCGAGGAGTAGACCGCGAAACGGTCGTCGGCGCGCGCCCTGGCGAGCTTCTCCCGCACCGCCGGGATGTCGACGGTGGTGCGCACGTCGAGCGCCAGCAGCTGCTCGCGGAAGTCGCGCTTCCAGATCTCGGGCGAGGTGCAGGTGAAGCCGACGTGCTCGGGGCAGCCGGCCTTGGTCTTCCACTGGCGGGTCTGGGCGCCCCAGGCGTCGGAGGCCAGGCGCGACTCCGCGTTCTCCTCGATGGTACGCGCCAGGTCCGGACGCGGCCCGGGCGCGCCCCACCACAGCACGCTCTCGTAGTCGAGATCGAAGCGGCGCACGAAGTCGCCGTCGGTGAGGCCCTCGGCGCCCCAGGAGTTCTCGATGATGTGCGGCCAGAAGTGCTCGTTGAGCCCGACGCGCTCGGGCAGGCGGTGGTCGAGCAGGGTGCGGATGGTCTCGCGGCGGGTGGTCACGGCTTGGCTCCGACGGCGGGGGTGAAGCGGCGCAGATGGACGCCCTCGGGGGCGGCGGGGGCGCTGCCCTTCCAGGCGTAGGGATCGCTGCCGGCGACCGAGAACACCCCACGGTGGTCGGCGACCCCGACCGACTGCAGGCCGTGGCCGGGCACATCGGCGTTGTACCACGGCAGCAGCGACCAGGCGTTCATGTAGTGGCTGACCAGGGCGCGGCGCCAGCGGGTGGCGGAGCGGTTGCGCAGCGAGCGGTGCAGCAGGTAGCCGTTGAAGAACACCACCGCGCCGGCCTTGACCTCGACCGGCACCGCGGCGGCGGGGTCGAAGCCGTGGCACTCGTCGGAGCCATCGTATTCGGCCAGGTCGGCGGGCGGGCGGAAGGGGAACAGGTAGCCCTGGCGGTGCGAGCCCGGCACCACCCACAGGCAGCCGTTCTCGACGTCGGCGTCGTCGATGGCGATCCACGCCCCCGCCAGCGAACGGTCGCGGGTGGGGATGTAGCGCTCGTCCTGGTGCCAGGCCTGGCCGGGTTTGCCGGGGGCCTTGGCGAACAGCATGCTCTGCATGCATTTCACCGCGCCGTCCCAGTGCGCCAGGTGCGCGCCCACCACCCGCGCCAGCACCGCCGCCACGCGCGGATGCGAGGCGAAGCGCGCCATCACCGGGCTGACCAGGTGCGGCTGGTGGATGCACAGGATCGAGGCCGCCGCCTCCTCGTCGCTGCACGATTCCGGGGCCGGGGTCAGCGCCGGGGTCGGGTAGCGGCCGCGGGCGAGCGCCACCAGGTCGGCCTTGAGCTCCTCCAGTTCAGGGGCCGTGATCAGCCCGGGACGCACCAGGAATCCGTCGTCTACATAGCGGCGAACATCGGCATCGCTGACGGCGGAGGCGATCTGGGGCTGCGCGCAGGCGGTGGTCATGGTTGGTTCCTGCCGCCATCCTACCATGGTTCAGGGCCGGTTTGGAATGCCGGGGATTGGCTTTGGCATGTCGTGGAATAACATCCGGGCATGGCCGTGACCGCGCTCAGCTTCGCCATCCGCGGGTCCGGCATCGCCCAGTATCCCGCCGGCACCTCCTTCGGCCCGCGCCGCATCCAGGACCATGAGCTGGTGTGGATCCTGGCCGGCGACACCACCTGGGTCAGCGACGGCACCACCGTGCCCGCCCCCGCCGGCACCGTCCTGCTCGCCCGCCCGGGGATGCGCGACCGCTTCGTGTGGGACCCGCTGCGCCCCACCCGCCATGGCTATGTGCACTTCGACCTGCTCGCCGGGCACGCGCTGCTGCCGCCGCCCGCCGACTGGCCGCTGGCGCGCACCCTGCCCGAGGACGACCTGCTGCGGCCGCTGCTGCGCCACCTCGGCTGGCTGCTCGGCCGCGGCGACGGCGCCGCCCTGGACCAGGCCCAGAGCGTGCTGGCGCTGGCGCTGCAGGCGTTCATCAGCGGCCTGGTGGACACCGCCGGCGCCGCCCAGCCCGACGCCCATCCGGCGGTGGCGCGGGCGCTGGAGCTGGCGCGCAGCAGCGCCGAGGGCGACGATCCGGTGCCGCCGACCCTGGGCGACCTCGCGCGCGCCGCCGGGGTGAGCAAGGTGCACCTCACCCGGCTGTTCCGCGAGCGCTTCGGCATGGCCCCGGTGGAGGCGGTGCGCCTGGCCCGGCTCGACCGCGCCGCCGCCCTGCTCGCCGGCACCCAGATGTCGGTGCAGGCGGTGGCGCGTGCGGCCGGCTTCAACGACCCCTTCAACTTCAGCCGCACCTTCCGCGCCCGCTACGGCTGCCCGCCGAGCGCGTACCGGCGCAAGGCCGAGGCCGGCGAGCGCGTGCCCATGACCCCGCTGGTGGTGAATCGTACGTTGGGCGGGCGAAGACAGCGCAAAACAGTTGATGGTTGATGGCTCGAACCCATCAACCATCAACCATCTGCCACCCTCAATACCGGTAGTGGTCGGCCTTGAACGGGCCTTCGACCGGCACGTTGAGGTACTTGGCCTGCTTGGCGGTGAGCTTGGTGAGCTTGGCGCCGAGCTGGCCGAGGTGCAGGCGGGCGACCTCCTCGTCGAGGTGCTTGGGCAGCAGGTGGACCTTCCTGGCCAGGTTCTTGTGGTTGGTCCACAGCTCGATCTGGGCCAGGGTCTGGTTCGAGAAGCTGTTGGACATCACGAACGAGGGGTGGCCGGTGGCGCAGCCGAGGTTCACCAGGCGGCCCTTGGCGAGCACGATGATGCGCTTGCCGTCGGGCCAGATCACGTGGTCGACCTGCGGCTTGATCTCCTCCCACTCGAGGTTCTTGAGCCCGGCGATGTCGATCTCGGAGTCGAAGTGGCCGATGTTGCACACGATGGCGTTGTGCTTCATGCCATCCATATGCTTGCGGGTGATGACGTCGCAGCAGCCGGTGGTGGTGACGAAGATGTCGCCCCAGGCCACCGCCTCGTCGAGGGTCACCACCTGGAAGCCTTCCATGCACGCCTGCAGGGCGCAGATCGGGTCGACCTCGGTGACGAACACGGTGGCGCCGGCGCCCTTGAGCGACTGCGCGCTGCCCTTGCCCACGTCGCCGTAGCCGCACACCACCGCGCGCTTGCCGCTGATCATCACGTCGGTGGCGCGGCGGATGCCATCGACCAGGGATTCGCGGCAGCCGTAGAGGTTGTCGAACTTCGACTTGGTGACGCAGTCGTTGACGTTCACCGCCGGCCACAGCAGGGTGCCGGCCTTTTCGCGCTCGTAGAGGCGGTGCACGCCGGTGGTGGTCTCCTCCGACACGCCGACGATCTGCTTGGCCTGGCGGGTGTACCAGCCCTTCTGCTCCTTGATGCGGCGGGTGATCGAGGCGAGCAGGATGGCCTCCTCCTCGCTGCCGGGCTTCTTCTTGAGGATGGCGGGGTTCTTCTCCGCCTCCATGCCGAGGTGCAGCAGCAGGGTGGCGTCGCCGCCATCGTCGAGGATGAGGTTGGCGCCGTCGGCGAAGTCGAAGATGCGGTGGGTGTAGTCCCAGTACTCCTCGAGCGTCTCGCCCTTCTTGGCGAACACCGGGGTGCCGGCGGCGGCGATGGCGGCGGCGGCGTGGTCCTGGGTGCTGAAGATGTTGCACGAGGCCCAGCGCACGTCGGCGCCGAGGGCCTTGAGGGTCTCGATCAGCACCGCGGTCTGGATGGTCATGTGCAGCGAGCCGGCGATGCGCGCACCCTTGAGGGTCTGGCTCTTGGCGAACTTGCGGCGGATCGCCATCAGCCCGGGCATCTCGTGCTCGGCGATGGTGATCTCCTTGCGCCCCCAGCCGGCGAGGGCGGCATCGACGATGACGGATTCCGCGGCGAACGCGGGCTTGGCGGCAGACTTGGCCATGGGAGAACCTCTCTATCGATGCATCGTGATGGAGCGATGCCGCAACGCAACGCCCATCCCTTGCGCACCCGGTCATGCAACCACCCTGCGCACTCCCCCGTACTTCCCCCGAAAGGAGCGCCATGCGCCTCGCCCTGCCCGCCCTCGTCCTGTTCGCCGGATCCCTCGCCGCCGCCACCGCCGAGGATCTCTATGGCACCTGGACCTTCGCCCCGGAGTCGGTCGACACCATCATCACCGCCATGACCCCGCCCGAGATGGCGCAGATGCCGGCCGAGCAGAAGAGCATGGTCGTCAACATGATGAAGGGCCAGTTCGCGTCGATGCGCTACACCCACGACGCCAACGGCACCACCATGACCCTGCCCAACGGGCAGAAGAAGAGCTCCAAGTCGACCCTCACCCAGGTCGACGCCACCCACTTCAAGGCCGCAGGCTTCGATCCCGACCTCAAGAAGGAGGTGGTGTCGAACATCGAGGTGCTGCCCGCCGCCGCCAAGTGATCCAGGCTCCGCCGCTGCGCGGCGGTGGAGGGCTCACGCCACCCCCACCACCTCGCAGCGGCCGCGGATGCCGCACAGGATGTCGTAGGGGATGGTGCCGGCCAGGCGCGCGACCTCGGCCACGGTGATGTTCTCGCGCCCCTGGGCGCCGAACAGCACCACCGGCTCGCTCGGGTTGGGGGTGTGCGGCAGGTCGGTGAGATCGATGATCAGGTAGTCCATCGTCACCCGCCCCAGGATCGGGCAGCGCAGGCCCTGGACCAGCACCGCGCCGCGTCCGGACAGGGCGATGGGGTAGCCGTCGGCGTAGCCCACCGGCACGATCCCCACCACCGAATCGCGCGCCAGGACGTGGGTGCGGTTGTAGCTGATGCCGTGGCCGGCGGGCAGGGTCTTGACCAGGCTGAGCGACGACACCCAGCGCACCGCCGGGCGCAGGCCGGCGTCGGGGCTGGTCTCGGGGTTGATGCCGGTCAGCAGCAGGCCGACCCGCACCGCATTGCTGGGGCCGGGCGGGCGCAGCAGCAGGCCCTCGCTGTTGGCCCAGTGCATCCAGCAGCCCTCGGGCAGCGGCGGCAGCTGGGCGAACAGGCCCTCGAGCGAGGATTCCTGCGCCGCCGCCAGCACCGGGTCGTCGGCCATCGGGTAGTGGGTGGCGATGCCGGCCAGCCGCAGGGTGTTCCAGCTCAGCACCTCGCGCACGATCGCCGGCGCCAGCTCGGGGGTGGCGCCCCAGCGCCCCATGCCGGTGTCGACGTCGACGTGCACCGCCAGCGGGGTGCGCGGGTTGGCGAGGTGGGCGAACTCCTGCACCTCCTCCAGCGACGACACGAACACCTCGTAGCCGCTCGCCACCGCCGCCGGACGCTCCTCGGGCAGCGGGGAGCCGAGCAGGATCACCCGCGCCTCGGGCACCGCCGAGCGCACGCGGTCGGCCTCGCTCACCGCCGCCACCGCCAGCGCCGCCACCCCGGCCTCGTGATAGATGCGCGCGCAGCGTTCCAGCCCGAGGCCATAGGCGTCGGCCTTGACCACCGCGATGACGTCGCGACCGCCCGCCAGCTCGCGGATGCGGCCGACGTTGTGGCGCAGGGCGCCGTAGCTCACCTCGACGCGGTTGCGCCAGGCCATTTCAGGAGGGCCGCCCGGCCAGGCGCTGCAGCACCGGTGCCGGTTCCTGGTGGTACTGCGGCAGGAGGCGGTCCCAGGGCCCGGCCGGCACCCCGGCCGCGACCCGCGCCACCCCGCGCGCGCTCAGCGCCGCCGGCGAACCCTCGGCCACTCCCGGGCACCAGCGCTGGGCCAGTCCGGGCTTGGCGGTGAGGGCCGGACCGATGGCGGTGGCGCCGGCGGTGGCGGGATGCAGGTCCTGGCTGGCGGCGTCGGCGGCGGCCACGGTCGGGGCCAGCACCTCGATCAGCGACCCGGCGACGCGGAACAGCGCGTGGAAGGTGGTGTCGCGCTTGAGCGGCAGCAGCACCCACCACAGCCCGTCGCCGGCTTCGGCGGCACGCGCCGCCAGGCTGTCGATACCCGCCACCGGCACCCCTTCCAGCCAGGCCAGGGTGCGGGCGGCGGTGATGCCGATGCGCAGGCCGGTGAAGCTGCCGGGGCCGGCGGCCACCGCCAGGCGGCTCGGATGCCCATGGTCGCGGATCAGCCCGTCCAGCAACGACACCAGTCCGTGCTCGGCCTCGGCGCCACCCAGGTCACGGTGGGCCAGAACCGACCCACCGGCTTCAACCATGCACGCCGAAGCGGTGCGCCCGACGGTTTCGAACGCCAGCAACATCGCGGGGATGGTGGAGCACGGGCAGCGGGCGCAATACGCCGTCGCGGCGGGCCCTGGCTCCCCCCATGGCGCAAATGCGGATTCCGGTCTATCCTTCCCACGGCGGGGATATCCACCCCCGGAACGCGCTTCCGGCGCTCCCCCACGCAGCCTATGTCTGCTCATGGCACGTTCCTTGCGAACGTCCCCCTGGTCAAGGACCCCCGTCCAGAAACACCGCATGTTCACCGTCGGCAGCATCATCCTCGGTCTGATCCTGGTCTTCACCGGGTACCTGCTGCACGGTGGGTCGATGACCATCTTCATCCGCGCCTGGACCGAGTTCATCACCATCCTCGGCGGCGCCCTCGGCATCTTCCTGGCGTCGAACGGCATGCCGGTGGTGAAGGCCTCGATCGCACAGATCCTCAAACTGCTCAAGCCGGACGCCTACACCAAGCCGGAATTCCTCAAACTGCTGGTGATGCTCTACCAGATCCTCAACCTGGCGCGGCGCGAGGGCCTGCTCGGCATCGAGGTCCACCTCGAGGATCCGCACAAGTCGTCGATCCTGGGCGCCAACCACCTGTTCATCCACGACCACCACGCCTCGTCCTTCTTCTGCGACACCATGAAGGTGATCGTCAGCGGCGGCGTCAAGCCGCACGACCTCGCCGACATGATGGAGATGGACCTCGAGATCATGCACCATGAGGAGAACATGGTGCCTGACGCGATCTACAACGCCGGTGACGCCATGCCGGCAGTGGGCATCTGCGCCTGCGTGCTGGGTGTGATCATCACCCTGGGCAAGATCGGTGGCGACCCCAAGGACCTCGGCGCCGCCATCGGCCTGGCCCTGGTCGGCACCTTCGCCGGCATCCTCTTCGCCTACATCGTGTTCTTCCCCTTCTCGAAGGCGCTCGGCAAGCGCAACGCGGTCCAGGGCATGTACATGAACTGCATCCGCCACGCCATCTTCAGCTTCGCCCGCGGCGAGGCGCCGATGACCTGCGTGGAGTTCGCCCGCCGCAACATCGAGCCCAGCCTGCGCCCCTCGTTCAGCGAGATGGAGCAGGCCGCCAAGCAGAAGAAGTAGGAAGTAGCCGGTCGTGGCCGACGAACTCCAGCCGATCATCGTCAAGAAGAAGAAGGCCGGCCACGCCGGACCCCACGGTGGCGCCTGGAAGCTGGCCTATGCCGACTTCGTGACCGCGATGATGGCGTTCTTCCTGGTGATGTGGATCATCGGCATGGATGTGAAGACCAAGGCCGGCCTGGCGGAGTACTTCTCGAACCCCGGCGCCTTCAAGGTCAACTTCCAGTCCAGCCCCTATGCGCTCAAGCTCGACGGCCGTCCCCCCGGCTCGGCCGCCAAGGTCGAGGAATCCAGCCGGCGCTCCGCCAACATCGACCCCGAGGCCGCCGAGGCCCTCGCTGCCACCATCGAGTCGACCCTGCAGAGCGAGGGTCTGGTGCCGCGCATGTCGCCCAACATCAGCATCAAGATCACCGACGACGGCCTGCGCATCGACATCATGGAGACCTCGGCCAAGGGCGCGATCTTCGACCCTGGCGGCTCCGAGCTGCGCGCGGACTGCAAGCGCCTGCTCCAGACCATCGCTCCACGCCTGATCGGCAGCCGCAAGGGCATCTCGATCGAAGGCCACACCAGCAGCCGGGCGCCGCCGGGCGCCAAGTGGGACGTCAGCCTGGAGCGCGCCGCCAACGCCCGCCGCGAACTGGCCCAGATCGGGGTGCGCAGCGAGGACGTCCAGACCGTCAGCGGCAAGGCCGACACCCAGCTCAAGATCCCGGAAAGCCCCGGCGCCCTGGCCAACGACCGCATCACCATCGTGGTGCCGATGGACAAGAACTGACCCAGGGTCACGCCTTCGGCGGTTGATGGTTGATGGTTGCCTCACCACGGCACTCGACGTGATCCTGGTGGGGCCTGGATCGCCCATAGGCGATGCACTGGCCAACCAACAACCATCAACCCGCCTTTCACCAGTTGTGAAAGGCGTCAGGGTCCAGCACCGGGAACCCGGCCGGATAGGGCGTGGGACCCGCCGCCGCCGCCGCCGGCACCAGCACCAGGCGCACCGGGCCCTTCACCATCCCGCCCATGTACACGTCGGTGACACGGATGGCGATGGTGGCGCGGCCACCGGCCGCCAGCAGCGCCGCCGGCACCGGGTAGCTGCGCGGCGCCTCCCACCACTTCGCGGTCTCGCGCCCGGTGGAGCCGACCTTCTCGCCGTTGACAAAGGCGGTGTCGAAATCATCGGCCCCGGCGAACTCCAGGCGCACCTCGCCGGCCGAGCGCAGCGCCTCCGGCAGCTCCACTGAGGCCACGTACCACGCCACCCCGTTGTACTGCTGGGCGTCCGGCTTGCCGTCGGGACCGTTGGCGTAGCGCGGGTTCGGCTGCGTCCAGCCCTGCGACTCCCAGCTCTCGCCCAGGCGGATCGGCTTCCAGCCATCGCCCTCGCCACCCTGCCAGCCGCGCGCCTCGCCGACCTCCTCCGGATCGATGCGGAAGCGCCAGTCCCTGACCGTGACTCCGATCCGGCGCCCGTCGATGCGGCCGGCCTGGCGGGTGGCGGCGGTGAAGAGCGGCTGGACGTCGAACGCGCCAAGCTGGTCGAGCAGGGCATGTACCAGCCGCACCGGCTTGTAGGAGGCCAGCACCTCGATGAACGAGGTGTAGCGGGTTCCAGCGAGCAGCCCATCAGGCTCGACGGTGTCGAACCAGGTCGGCACCCGGGTGGTGCGGTAGGAATCCTTGCCCAGTTCGATGGGGATGGGCTGCACATCCTGCAGGTCGTAGCCGACCAGGAGCAGGCGCCCGCGCCCGGCCGGGATGGACGCCACCGTGCGGCGGTCGTCGAGGAAGACGGCCCCCTCGGCCTGGAAGGCCGCCGCCGGCACCGTGCGGCGCAGGAAGAGGTCGGCGTTCGACAGCCAGCCGGGCAGGCCAGGCTGATGCGCGAGCAGCGAGCGGACCCCGGTGATCGCCGCCACCTCGACCGCCACCGGGGCCCAGGCCAGCCGCCCGGCGGGCGGGCGCCCCACCACCAGCAGGGTGCCGCCGCGGGCGGTGAAGGCGGCGAAGGACGCGGCGGCCGCGCCCAGGGCGGCCTGATCGGCGCCGCACACCACCGCCGCATCCACCCCATCGAGATCGTCGAGGCGGGCGAGGGTGCGGGCGCCGCGGGCGAAGGCGGCGAGCGGCCCCAGGCGCGCGGCCGGATCCCACACCCCCAGGCGCAGCGCGGCTGGCGCGGCCGGCGCCACCGTCCGGCCATCACCGCCGAGCAGGTTGGCCACCACCCGGGTCGCCACCGGGTCGCGGCCGACGCGGGCGGTGACATCCAGCTGGCATAGCAGCACCCGTCCGCGTCCGCGCCGGATCTCGGCCAGGGGCGAGCTGCCCAGGTCCATGCCGCAGGACAGGATCGGGCGGAAGCTGCCGTACACCGGCTTGCGCAGCACCTGCGAGGCTACCACCCCGAGGTTGCCGCAGGTGAAGCGGAAGGTGGGGAAGATCCACACCTCGCCGTCCCAGTCGCGCTCCGGGCGGTCGTTGTCCACGCACAGGTCGGTGCCGCCACGCCAGTCGCGGAAATCCTCGTCGGCCAGCCCGGCGAGGGCGGGATGGGCGGCATCGGTGACGAAGGCCTGGCGCTGGCGCTGGGGCTGGAAGATGAGGTCGCCGAGGCAGGCGTCCTGTTGCTCGAAAACCACCAGCTCCAGCCCACGCTCGATCAGGCCGGCGCGCTCCACCGCCGCCAGCAGGGGATCCGGGGCGCCGCCCAGGGCCTGACGCCCCACCACCAGGGTGGTGGCGTCGCCGAGGTCCTCGATGCGGGTCACTGCGCGCGCCGCCACCCCCAGCCGGGCGAAGGCGGCCGCGGTCAGCCCCTTGGGATCGTAGAGCGCCAGGCCGGATCTCGGCGGCAGCGGCTGCTGGCGTGGGAACACCTGCAGCGCCAGTTCCTCGCGCCACGGCTCCACCTCGGCGCCGGTCAGCGCCGCCTCCAGGCGCAGGGCGGTGCGGCGCTCGACCGCCGGCAGGGCCAGCGCCACCGGCACGGTGGCGCGCTCGCCCGCTGCCAGCGTGTGCTCGTCGCGGCGGGACCACAGCTCGCGGCCGTCGCCATCCAGCAACCGCACCGCCAGGCGCAGCTGGCGCGGGCGCAGGCTGTCGTTGAGCACCAGCACCGCCTTCTCCAGCCGCTCGCCGGCCCAGTAGGCGTGGTCCTTGGCGTTCCAGCGCGCCCCGCCATCGACGATGTAGGCCACCACCGGCGCCAGGGCGCGGCGCAGCACCGGCTGGTAGTCGGTCGGGCGCGCCACGTCGGGCAGGCGCGGCTCATGGGCGATGGCGTCGGGGTGGACCCCGAAGCGCTTGCAGCCGGCGGCCGGCACGCCGGGCTTCCACTGGTAGAACGCTGTGCGCGCCGGATCCAGGTTGGGATGGCGCCAGAGCGCGTCCTCTTCGCCGAAGATGCCATAGCCCGACACGTCGTAGCCGCGCCAGGCGCGCAGGTTGGCGCTGGCGAAGGCCTTCTTGACCAGTCCGTATTCCGGCCACAGCGCTCCGTCGGCGCCCATCAGCTCGCGGTCGAACTGCCCGCCGGCGCTCAGCATCGCCCCGTAGTCGGCGCTGGTGTCGCGGTAGACCGCCTCGCCGCCGAAGCGCGCCGCATGCTCGACCAGCAGCAGGCGGGCGCGCTCGAAGTAGCGCGGATTGCCGAAGTCGAAGAACTGCGCCCCGAACGGGAAACCGAACTCGGTGGCCATGTAGAGGTTCTTCTTCTCCCACTGCGCCGGCCAGTCCTCGCGCTCCTGCAGCGGCAGGCCGAAGGACATGTACTGCATCACGGTGTAGAGGCGGGTGAGGTTGCCGCCGGCGTTGTGGTAGACGATGCGCGCGGGATCCAGCTCGGCGATGATGCGGTCGCCGCGCACGATCGCGGCGCGGTTGGCGGCCCGCGATGCCGGCGCATAGGCGAGGTCGTTGACCATCGCCGGATGCTGCTGCATCACGTACATGCACTTGTTGAAGTCGTTGAGCCAGAAGCCGATGCTGGGGTGGTTGCCCCACGTCCGCACCTGGCTGGCGACCGCCGCGCGGTAGGCGGCCTCGTCGGTGCCGGGCAGGAACTCCGGCAGCTTGAACACCACCAGCATGCCCAGCTCGTCGCAGGCGCGCACCACCGCCTGCTGCCACACCGGCGAACGCCGGCCGAACCACTCGTCGTCGTCCTTGTGGTAGATCATCTCGACGAAGATGGCGTTGAACCCGGTATGGCGCAGGGCGGCCACCGCCTGGCGCGCGAAGTCCGGCTGGGCGGTCAGCCCGGCCCAGCGGTAGCCGATCACCCCGGGATTGGCGCTGCTGCAGTAGGCCAGGCGCAGCGGCACACCGTTGAGCAGGAAGCGGTGGGCGCCCATGGTCAGCTCGCGCCAGCCGAACGGTTCCGGCAGGGTCTCATCCAGCACCGCCCCGGCGGCGTCGCGCACCACCACCCGCGCGGCATGCAGAACCGGCTCCTCGGTGCTCCACACCGCCAGGGCGCTGCCGTCACCGGCCAGGCGCCAGGCGCCATCGGCGGCGACCGGCCGCGCCGGCAGCGCCAGCACCCGCGCCCCGGCGCGCTCCACCACCGCCTCGACGGTGGTGCCGGGGGCCAGGGCGGTGCCGGGGGCGCATTCGACCCGGCCCTCCAGCGCCAGCTCGCCGCGGGCGACCGCGGTGTGGATGCGCGGCACGGTGGCGCGCACCCCGCCGCCCAGGCCCTCGAGGGCGATATCCATCAGGGCGATGCGCCCCATCCCGCTCTTGTCCTCGAAGCTCGCCTCGATGGCGAGGTCGAGACGCCGCCCGGCGGGGGCCGGCAGCGGCAGGCGCAGGTCCTGCATCAGGCCCTGGTCGTAGCGCCCGGCCAGGCGCCAGGCGCCGATCTCGGCTCCGTTGGCGAAGAAGCGCACACGCGCCGCGCCGACATGGCGGACGGTGAGCGCGAGCCGGCGCCCGGCAAGGTCGTCGTCCAGCTCCACCACCCGGCGGTACCAGCCGCGCAGGCAGCCCTGGATGTCCTGCCCGGCGGCGGTGCCGACCTCGGCCCCGGTGCCGTCGACCACGGCGAACTGCTGGTCGCCGCGCTTGAGCCAGGTGCCGGACAGGCGGCTGTACAGCCGCGGGGCGGCGGCGCGGGCATCGCCCAGCGCCGGGGCGAAGCGCCACAGGCCGTTCAGGCAGACCAGCCGGCGGGTGGCGCCGCGCCGCTCCTCGGCCCCGGACAGCGACCACCAGGAGCGCTCCTGGGCATCCGGCGGTTCCTGGGCGAAGCGCGCCAGCCAGGCCGGGGCGTCGTCGCCTGCGCTGGCGACGGCGCCGGCGGCGCCCGCCGCCATGGCCTGCGCCGCCGCGCTGGCGTCCAGCCAGCCGGCATGGATGCGGAGGTCGTCGAAGGCGGCATCGGCGGCATCGCCGTCGAAGTTGCTGGCCGAGCGGCCGCCCAGGCGCAGGCCGACCGGGGCGCGCAGCAGGCGCTCGCCGGCGCCGGCCGGGAACGCCCCCTCCTTGCGCCGGTCGCCCGCCGCCAGGGACCAGCGTCCGCGCTCCAGGTCCACCGCCGCCACCACCGGCACGAAGCCGGCGGCCAGCGCGCCAGGGACCGGCTCGAGGCGCAGCACCGGCTCCTGGCCGACCAGGCGCAGGGTGAGCGCCCCGGCGGCATCCGCCGCCAGCGCGATCCCCCCCTGGCCGTCGACCACGTCGATCAGCTCGTGGGGGGTGGCAGGCCCATCCCACTGCGTGCGCAGGTGGACGGTGAGGGTGAAGCAGCGCGGCACCGCCAGGTCGGACCAGCCCAGGCTGGCCTTCTGGTCATAGGCCCAGCGCCTGACCACCACCGCCTGTCCCTGGACGCCGGCCATGAAGGGCGCGCGCACCACCGCCTTGCCGGCCAGCTCGCGCCCATCGGCGCCGCGGCCGTCGACCGAGCCGTCGAAGGGGAATGACGCCAGCGGTTCAGCCGCCGGCAGCACTGCCAGGGCGGCCAGCGCCAGCAGGACCGGGATGCGGTGAGGAACGCTCGCCATGCAGCACCTCGTCCCCCTCGGGGAGCCTGTCGGTTGGGAAATCCCGCCGCCTGCCCTCGCCGTCGCCACCGCCACGGGCGGCCGCGGCAGGCTGGAGGCCATCATGCTGCGGCGGAGGGGGACCTCAAACCGAGGTCCAGGACATCCGGCTGGAGGAAAGGGACAGGGGCGGCGGCGTGGGGTCAGCCCAGCGCCTTGAACCAGCAGCCCATCGCCCGGGACCAGTCGCCGGCGGCGCGGAAGGCGTTGCCGGCCTGCCACCACACCCGGCGCCGGCGGTGGCGCGCCGGGTTGGGCAGCTGCTCGGCCACCAGCACCAGGTACCTGGCGGCGGCGGCGGCCTCGCCGTTGCGCACCAGGGCCGCCGCCAGGCGGCAGGCGGCGCCGGGGAAGCCGGGCAGGTGTTCGACATCCTGGCGGCGCATGGGGCGGGCGGGGTCCGGCTCCAGCGGCATGCGCGGCCAGGCGGCGGCGAACACCCGCACCAGCGGGATGCCGTGGTCGGGCTGGTCCAGCAGCGCCAGGCGGGCGGCGCAGGCGGCCTCGCCGTTCAACTCGAGCTCGATCGCCGCCAGCAGCAGCACGCGCTCGACCCCCGGCCGGCGCGGCAGCGCCGCGGCGGTGGCGATGGCCAGGGCCTCGGCGAAGCGGCCTTCGGCGGCGCGGCATTCGGCCAGCAGCAGCGCCGCCTCCTCGTCGCCCGGCTCGGCCTGCTGCAGGGTGGCGGCGGCGGTGGCGGCGGCCGGTATGTCGCGCCGGGCGATGCGCGCGCGCACCGCCAGCAGCGCCGCCGGCCGGCCGGGGATGGCCTCGCTGCGGCGCAGGGCCTCGTCGGCCCGGCCGGCGGCCAGGGCCAGGCGCACCGCCATCAGGCGCAGGTCGGCGCCGAGGTCGGCCTCATGGGCGGCGAGCTGGTCGAGGGCCGCGCCGGCCCCCTCGGCATCGGCCCGCGCCAGGGTGGCGTCGGCGAGCACGCGCTGCCATTCCTCGCAGTCGCGGGAGCAGCCGGCG
>JAKLKR010000084.1 GCA_023150565.1 Planctomycetota bacterium | reverse complement strand
TCCTCGCCATCGGAGAGCGAACGCTGCACGGGGGTCGCGGAATGGGCATCCAAGAGCGTGAACTGCGTCACCGGCTGCAGTCACAACTGCCGGTACTGCTACGCCGCCTTCGACGCCTGCGACCGCTACCACCGCGTGAAACGGGATGAATGGGAACACCCAAGGGTCCGCGATCACGATGTCCGCAAGCGCCACGTGAAGTACGATGGCACGGTGATGTTCCCGACCACTCACGACATCACTCCGGAGGTGCTAGACCCGTGCCTCCAGGTCCTCGGCAGCCTCCTGTCCGCCGGCAATCACGTCCTCATCGTCTCCAAGCCTCACCGTGCGTGCGTCCAGGCTATCTGCGATAGGTTCACCGGACACCGCAGTCAGATCCTCTTCCGCTTCACCATCGGCGCCGACGACCCCGACCTGCTCCGGTACTGGGATCCTGGCGCCCCTGACTTCGCTGAACGTCTCACCTGTTTGAAGCTGGCACATCGTCTCGGCTTTAACACCAGCGTCAGCATGGAACCCATGCTGGACATCGCCCGGGCCCCACGCCTCGTACGTCGGCTGCTACCCCACATCACGGAGTCGATCTGGCTCGGGAAGATGAACAACGTCGCAAGTCGCGTGCGGGTGGAGACCGAGGAAGACCGGCGCCAGGTGGACGCCGTCACCACCAGCCAGACCGACGAGGCTGTCTGGGCGCTGTACGATGAGTTGAAGGACATCCAGCAGGTGCGGTGGAAGGACTCGATCAAGAAGGTCGTGGGCATCTCGCTCCAGAAGGAACCCCCTCCATCGACCTCGTCGCCCAAACCCCGGCCCCCCGGCGTGACCGTTACAGAGTTTCATGTTCCTGTAACTGACGCCGCACCCTCCGTCTCGTCTGACGTGCAAGCACAGGTGGTAGACGCCCTCGCGGCGCTCGGCCACCCTAAGCGCCTGCGGATCGTCCTTGAGCTTGCGCGTGCTGGCGGGGTGATGGGGTTCACCGAACTGCGCACGGGCCTCGGGCTGCGCGCCGTCACCCTGAGCCAACAACTCGACGTACTGGAGGGCGCTGGGGTGGCGCGACGGGTCAGGAAGGGCCGCACCGTCTCCTGTCGCCTTGATGATCGGGTACTCAATGAGGTGGGAACCTACGTCGTCGGGCTCGCGAAGGCTGCCGCCACCCCATCAGCCAGTGGGTGAACCAGCGGTTCACCTGTCTCGCGCGCCGCTAGTCGATGGTGAACCGGCGGTTCACGGCCGGGGGACTGATCCCAGGGCCACCTCCCCGTACCCGCATGCCCGCCAGGCCCCCAAGATTCCCGGCAGACGGCGGATCGGTCCCTGGGGCTTGTCAGCCCACCCGCCACGGATCGGGGGGTCTAGAATCGACCCGGAAATGGGTCAGCTGGGTCGCTGTTGACCCATCCCGGACCCGCTCGCGCCGCCCACGACCCCGAGTATCATCGTCCTGTGCGCCGAGTTTTGGGGTCGGTGGCTCAAGTATCGCGGTGGGGGCAGCGAGTATGATAGCTGCGGCCACGAGCGGCGCGCCGCGTATGATGGAACATGCCTCGCGCTGAGGTCGTCCGCCTCACGCCAACCCCGCCTGGGAGGCGCAATCCACCATTATGAGCGAGCAGCGTGAGTCGGTGAAGAATGTGCTCGGACGGGAATATCTGGGCGGAATCGATGGGGTTTTCAAGGAAAGCGAATTGACCACAACACCGACCGCAATCAACAGGCCATCTTCCGACTGCTCGACTCCATGGCCAAAGGACACGAACCTGTCTCTGCCATCGGATAAGCTGCTAGAGCACAAACCAATGCGTCTATTTGTGCCTGTCCTTATTTTTCATTACTGGGGTAGTTGCGCATTAGGTTGATCCAGAGTGATCTGTGCTATGTTTGGAAATTCGATCATTCCCCCAATGGCGTCCGCAACAGGGATAGACCCGTTAATTTCCTGAGTGAATGCCCTCCCGTTGTACTCCACCTCGACATGCCATTTCGAATCTTTCCACTTAAAGGTGATAATGGACTTGGAGTCAAAGCTAGTCTGCCCCGCACGCAGGTACCTATAGAAGTAAGGATACACACCAAAGATCCTGATCTTGGTGCCCGCTATCGGTGAATCCAACTCCACTTCTCGGGGACAAAAAAACAGAACCGACGCTGTAACGACACACAAAATGAGCGCCAAGAGTGCCTTGGTGCTAGTCATGGCTTGGTGCACAGTCCACAAGCCGCATCGCAACCAATATAACTCATCTGCGCTACAGCAATGCAGGCAGCTACACCCCCTGGGCCGGTTACACTGGTCAATGCACAAGCCTTCTTCTGTGCCGTAAATGTATTCTTACACGCGGCCTTGCACGCGGCTTTTGAACAATCCAATCCCAGGTCTGAATAAATCTTTGTGTCAGTATAGTTCGCGCAGCCACAAAGCTGAGTTGTGGTTGTACTGTAGCTTGCGGGCTGCGGCACATCGTCGCAATTAATGGTACCGCCCGGCGTAAGCACGCCTTTCCCGACCTGAGTGCAATTATAGCTGCATGTTTTCCATGTGGAGGCGGTCACAACGCAATTAAACGTAATTAGGCAGTTCATACCGGTGGGATCTAGCCTGCCGGGTATAAAATAGGACATGTACGCGCTAAATCCATCAGCGTATGTAGAAAGTGGTCCCTGCCCCCCACCAGCCATTGAGCCAACCCACGGGTCCCTTCCCACAAACCTACCCAACGTCGGGCTATACTGCCTCGCCCGCGCATGGCACAGCCCAGTCTCACTATCAGCAACAAAGCCGGTGAAGCCACTTCTCAGGCCAACCTTCGACCTACCCCGAGCCCGCCCATCGGCGGTCAGTGTGCCCACCCTCGAATTCACCACGCTTCGCTGACCGGATTGCATAGACGTACCGGCAGACTCCTGATTGTGTAGACGCCGAGCTGTTTGAGAGCGCCGGCAATGGCTTGTCGGTCAAGCGCATCGGCACCTATTGTACAGCGCCCGCCCTTGGTGGCAACGCGGAGGGCAGTGAGCGTCACCCCCGCACCTGCCGCCACCGCGCCAGATACAGCAGTCCCAGCGACAGGAACGAGCTGGCGTCGCCGTCCTCGGTGGCGGCCCACGCCTCGGCCTCGGTCAACTCCTCGACCTCGATCATCTCCATCTCTTCCAACTTCCGCTCGACCCCGCCGGGGACCAGATCCTCGGCCAGGACAACGTGCAGGCGCATCTTCAGGAGGCCTGGCATCGCGTGCTGGGTGCCCAAGAGGGTCAGCTTGTTGGCGCGCCAGCCGGTCTCCTCCAGCAGTTCGCGGCCGGCGGCGGCGCGGGGGTCCTCGTTCGGCTCGATGCCGCCGGCGGGGAACTCGCGGAACCAGCGGCGGTAGGGGTGGCGGTAGATGCGCTCGACCACCAGCCGGCCATCAGGCAGGACGGGGACGGCGAGCACCGCGTCCCACTTGGATTCCACCTGATAGTAGGTGTAGGGGCGACCGTGCCGGTCGTGCAGGTCCTCTTCGACGTAGCGCAAGAAGCGGTTTTCACTGACCACCCGACGGGCCAGGATGGGCGGGATGGCAGTCATGCGGCGATTCTAGGACCATGCTGACACCCACCAAACATGTCATTATCACATCTGTTTTATACTTTTAATGCTATATGATTATCATTTTTCGGTTCAGGCCTTTGCCGAACGCATGGGGATGGCTAATTTATGCCCTCAGAGCACGGAGGATTACCAATGGATGCCTACCGCGTATGGATTGAAGAGGGATGCGTCGCCTGCGGGGTGTGCGCCCACTACTGCCCCGACGTGTTCTGCCTGCAGGGGGAAAGCCGGGTGCGCGGCGAGGCGCGCGAAGACGGCGTGACCGACGGCAACTATTACCGCAAGTCGATCATCAACGCCAACCTGCGCGAGCGGGCGGCGGGCGACATCGCCGATGTGGTGCTCGATTGCCCGATGCAGGTGGTGCGCTGGGAACGGGTCGAGCAGGCGGTCGAAGCACTGGTCGACGAACCGGTGCTGGCCGCCTGAGCCGGGGCTCACCGCGCGGCGGTCGGCCGCGCGGCACATCCGTCTCACTTAGTAGCGGGGATGAACTTGTCCGCGGCCGCGGTCCAGGCCGCCGGGCCACCCTGCTGATAGCCAAGGCGACCGAGTTCCTTGCCGGCGGCATCGGCGATGATGATGGTGGGATAGCCTTCGATCTTGTAGATCTCGGCCAGTTCGCGGTTCGCCTTCTTGGCCTCGGCCGACTGCTCTTTCTTGCGCGGGAAATCAACCTCGAGCAGCACCACCTTGTCCTTGGCCCAGGCGGTGAATTCGGGGGTGTCGAACACCTCATTCTTGAGCTTCACGCACCAACCGCACCAGTCGCTGCCGGTGAAATCCATCAGCACCACTTTGCCGGTCTTGCCTGCAAGGGCCTGGGCGGCCGCTACCTCGGTCATCCAGACAGCACTGGCTGCTGAAGTCGCATGACTGGAACCAACCGGGTTGGCATCGCCACAACCGGCAAGGGCAAGCAGGGCCAAGGCTGGCAGGAGCGAGAGTTTCATAACCTCATGCTAGCAGGTCTGGACGGCCACCCCCCATGTTCCGGCCGTATCGACCAATCAGACGCGGCGGTGGTCCGGCCCGGGATCGCGCAGGGCATCGACCCAGCCGGCGCGGGCGTCGGGGAAGCTATCGTAGGCCGGGATGTAGGGTTTCAGGTCGAGCACCGGGGTGCCGTCGAGCAGGTCGTGCTGGTCGATGTCGATGCGGCAGCCGAACACCGCCACCACCCGCACCGCGCTCAGGCCGATGGGGTTGGGGCGGTCGGGGGCGCGGGTGGCGTACAGCCCACGCTTCACCCGGTCGCGTGGCGGCACGATCTGCGGCTTCCAGCCGCGCGAGCGGTGGAACCAGAACACCACCCACAGGCGCTCGAAGCCGGCCACGTCCTTGAGCAGGTTCTGCATCCCCGGGCGCAGCACGATGGCGGCGGTGCGGGTCTCGCCCACGGTGGGCTGGCGCGGCGCCTCCTCGCGCCACACGAAGGGCGAGCGCACCACCCCCACCGGGCGCAGCACCAGCGGGGTGGCGGGCACCGCGCCCGCCAGCTTGCGCACGCTGCGCGGCGGCCGCCCGGCGCCGGCGGGCACCACCAGCGACGGTATCCGGTTCACGTCCGCGGCCGGGGCGGCGGCCGGCGGCCGAGCAGGTCGTGGATCGCGCGCAGGTCGGCGAGCAGCGCCGGCAGTTCCTTGACCGGGATGGAATTCGGGCCGTCGCTGAGGGCTTTCGCGGGGCGGTCGTGGGTCTCGAGGAACACCCCCTCGACGCCCACCGCCATGGCCGCGCGCATCATCGCCGGGGCGAGGTGGCCGGCGCCGCCCGACTTGGAACCCATGCCGCCCGGCGCCTGCACCGAGTGGGTGCCGTCGTAGACCACCGGCACCCCGAGGTCGCGCAGCATCGGCAGCGCGCGCAGGTCGCTGACCAGGGTGTTGTAGCCGAACGAGGTGCCGCGCTCGATCAGGATCAGGCGGTGGCGCGCGGCGCGCGCGCCCGAGACCGCGCGCTTCACCTTGGCGCCGGCGTGGCGGAACTTGGCCACCAGGTTGCCGCAGTCCCAGGGGGCGAGGAACTGGCCCTTCTTGATCGAGGTCGGCACCCCGCTGGCGGCGCAGGCCTCGACCAGGTCGGTCTGGCGGCAGAGCAGCGCGGGCAGCTGCAGCAGGTCGACCACCCGCGCCGCCGGCTCGACCTGCCAGCATTCGTGGATGTCGGTGGTCACCGGCAGGCCGGTGGCCTCGCGGCAGCGCGCCAGGATGCGCAGGCCCTGCTCCAGCCCGACCCCGCGGAAGCTGGCGTGGCTGGTGCGGTTGGCCTTGTCGAAGCTGGCCTTGAATACCGCCGGCAGGCCGACCGCGGCGGCGGCCTGCTGGACCACGAAGGCCATCTTGAGGGCGTGGGCCTCGCTCTCGATCACGCACGGACCCATGATGAGGACGGGGAGCGGGCCGCCGAACACGGCGGTCCCGACGCTGACGGGGGGGATGGCGGGCATGGGGCGGCATGCTGTCGCCACGCCGCGCCTGGGAAGCCCGGCCTCCCCCTTCCCCCCCGCCTGCCGTGCCCAGCATCCGTCCGCCTATGGTCACCGGCCGCCTCGCACCGGGGCACGACTGGAAACGCCTGGCCACCGTCGCCGCGGTGGTGCTGGGGGCGATCGTGCTCCTGGTGGGGGTGGCGGCCTGGGTGCTGTCGCTGCGCCCGCTGACCTTCCGCATCGATCCCGGCCAGGTGGCGAGCTGGCGCCTGGCCACCACCTCCGCCGAACTGGGCGCCGACGGCAAGCCCGGGCCGGAGCGCACCGACGAGCGCACCCTGGTGCTGATCGGCCTGGGCCCGGCCAACGAGGCCGCCCTGGTGGTCGAGCCGCTGCGCCTGGGCGAGGGGCTCAGCCTGCTGCGCTTCGAGGACACCGGCACCTGCACCCTGCTCGACCCCGCCGGGCGGCCGCTCGACGGCGGCAAGGCGGTGGGGGTGTTCGACTTCAACCTGCTGCCGCTGCCGCCGGGCTCGGAGCAGTCGTGGTGGGCCTCGGTGAGCTGGGCGGCGGTGCCGCCGGCCAAGCGCACCGCCCAGGCGCGGGTGCGCCGGCTGCGCACCGGCGCCACCGGCCGCCACAGCGAGTTCCAGCTCAAGCTGCCGGGCTCGATCGAATGGATCGAGAACGGCGGCTACCGGCAGTTCCGCGACGTGGTGGCGAACTGGCGCTTCGCCGCCGGCCGCCACCTGCCCGAGGAGGCCGAGATCCGCCTGGTCGCCGGCAGCGAGACCGCCAAGGCCCCGCGCCGCGTCCAGGTGGCCGCCCGCCTGCGCCTGGCCGACGACCGCGACTGCGACGACGAGCCGGCGCGCCTGCGCGAGGCCGCGCTCGCCTGCGCCGAGGCCCAGGAGCTGCTGCGCACCGGGGGCGGGCCGCGCGCGCGCACGGTGGTCGAACGCCTGCGCTCGGTGACAGTGAACGAGCCGCGCCTGCGCGCCCTTTCCGCCGCCCTGGCCGAGGCGCTGGCGGCGGCGCGACCGCGACCGGCCGGCGACGGCGAGGCGGCGGCGCAGTGGGCGCTGGTGGCGGCGGCCGGCGGCGACCAGGAGCGCGAACGCGCCGAGCGCCTGGTGCATCTGCTCACCGCCCAGGGCTTCCCCGCCTGGCTGCAGGCCGGCGCCGGGCGCCAGCTCAAGGTCCTGGTGGGGCCGTTCCCGGCCCGCGACGAGGCCCAGCTCCAGCGCCTGGTGGCGCGCTTCCCCTACCTGAGGCCGTCGTGGACCTCCGTGCGCTGATCCCGCTCGTGCTCGCCGCCGCCGGCGCCGCCGCCGCCGAGATCGACCCCGGCGCGGTGGCCGACCCGCGCATGGTGCGCATGGCCGACCGCGCCGCCGACGCGCGCTGGCGGGCGCTGTTCGCCCCCGACCCGGCGTGGGTGTCGCGCCAGGTCTCGTACCTCTCGGCCACCACCGGCGACCTCGCCCCCACCCTGCTGGCGGCGCGCCTGCTCTACCGCGGCGAGCCCTGGACCCGACGCGGCACCGAGCAGGTCAACCCGCGCCGCTGGCGCGCCGCCGACCAGGAGGTGCGCCTGGCCATCCTGCGCGAGGTGCGCTGGCGGCGCGAGCCGGGCTTCGTCCCGGTGCTGCGCGCGCTGCTGGCCGCCGAACGCAACCCGGCGGTGGCGGCATCGGCCCTCGCCACCCTGTGGCTGCTCGACGGCGCCGCCGGCACCGTCGCCGCCGAGGCGCTGGCCGATCCCCGCGGCGAGGGCACCCGCCTGCCCGCCTCCGGCTCGGCGCAGGTGCGCGAGCGCGCCCTCTCGCTGCTGCTCGACGTGCAGGGGCCGGACACCCCCGGTTCGCGGCGGGCGCTGGGCTGGGCCCTGCTGGAGGCCGCCGGCAGCGAACGCAACCACGCCATCACCGCCCTCGCCCCCGGCCAGGTCGGCGACCTGCTGCAGGCGGCGATCCTGCGCCTGTGCGCCGAGCGCCGCGCCGGCACCCTCGACGACGACGGCCAGGCCGGGCTGGCCCAGGCCTGCACCCGCATCGCCGGCAGCATCAGCCCGGAGCTGGCCGCCGCCCTGGTGGAGGTGGCGGTGGAGGGCGGACGCGAGATCGCCACCCCCGCCGCCACCGCCCTCGCCGGCAACCTCGGCTGGACCGCCACCGTGGCCGCCGACGCCATCGCCAGGCGCGCCGCCAACGACCCCGACCCGGTGGTGCGCCACGCCCTCAGCGCCCTGCTGCTGCGCATCAAGCCCGGGCTGCTGTCCGCCGGTGCCGCCGACAACCCCTGGACGCTGATGGGCACCCACCGCGACCGGCTGTCGAAATGGGAGTGGGAGCAGTACGCGCGCTGAGGCCGCACCGATCGACTGGAGTGGTTACCGCGCTGTCCAACTGCCGGGCTGGAGCCCGGCGGTCCCAGGGAAGAAGCGCCGGATCAGACCTCGCGGCCGCCCTTGGCGCGGATGAACGACACCAGGCGCATGTCCTCGCACTGCATGTGGCGCAGCAGGACGTGGCCGAGGGCCTGGGCGCTGCTCGGCAGCACCACCTCGCCGCGGCTCGACGCCTCGACCATGCCCATGACCATGCCGCAGATCTCCTCGTGCGCGCGCTGGTGCACCTGCACCTCGGGGTAGCCGATGCGGTTCATCTCGGCTTCCTCATCCTGGAAGTGCTCGAGCACATGGTCGCGGAAGGCGTCGATGAAGTGGCTGACCTCGGCGCGGTTGGTGCCGTGGGCGCAGGACTCCTCGACCGCCTCGACCAGCTTGATCAGTTCCTGGTGCTGGGCGTCGACAGTGGCGTTGCCGGTGCAGAAGCGTTCATGCCAGACGGGGACGGTCATAGGCGCAGGATCGCACCTGATCGGCCGGGGGCAACCCCGCGCCCGGCCGGCGCCCGGCGGGTGGTCAGAACAGGCGGTTGAGCCCGTTGAGCGCCGCCACCCGGTAGGCCTCGGCCATGGTCGGGTAGTTGAAGGTGGTGGCGGCGAACCAGCGGATGGTGTTGTTGGGCGGCGGCTGGGTCATGATCGCCTGGCCGATGTGGATGATCTCGGCGGCGCCCTGGCCGAAGCAGTGGATGCCGAGGATCTCGAGGGTCTCGCGGTGGAACAGGATCTTGAGCATGCCGGTGGTCTGGCCGCTGATCTGCGCCGCCGCCAGGCTGCGGAACAGCGAATGGCCGACCTCGTAGGGGACCTTGGCGGCGGTCAGTTCGCGCTCGCTCTTGCCCAGGCTGCTGATCTCGGGCGAGGTGTAGATGCCGGTGGGGATGTCGCGCGACAGGCGCGTCTCGCAGCGCCCGGTGAGGAGGTGCTGGGCCGCGGAACGACCCTGTTCATAGGCGGCGCTGGCCAGGCTCGGCCAGCCGATCACGTCGCCCGCGGCATAGATGTGCGGGACGCTGGTACGGTAGTCCTCGTCCACCTTCACCGTGCCACGCTCGTCGACCGCCACGCCGATCTCGGCCAGGTTCATGCCCTGGGTGTTGCCGCTGCGGCCGTTGGCCCACAGCAGCAGGTCGCTCTTGATCGCCTTGCCGGAGCGGGTGTGCAGCACCACGCAGTCGTCGCGCGCCTCGACCCGCTCCATGGTCTCGTTGTGGCGGATCACCACCCCATGGTCGCGCAGGTGGTAGGCGAGGGCGTCGACGATCTCGTCGTCGAGGAAGCTGAGCAGCTTGTCGCGGGTGTTGACCAGGTTGACCTTGATCTGCAGCCCGCGGAAGATCGAGGCGTATTCGCAGCCCACCACCCCGGCGCCATAGATGGTGATCGACTGCGGCGAGCGGTCGAGGCGCAGGATGGTGTCGCTGTCGCGCACCCGGGGGTGGCCGAAGTCGACCCCCTCGGGGCGGTAGGGGCGAGAGCCGGTGGCGATCACCACGTGGTCGGCGGCGATGATGTCGCTCGAGCCGTCCTCGCCGGTGACCTCCAGGCGGTGGTCGTCGACGAAGCGCGCGCGCGCGTGCAGCACCTTGACCGCGTTGCGGTCGTAGAAGGTCTGGCGCATGCCGACCTGGCGGCGGATCACCGATTCGGCGGTGCGCAGGAAGGCGGGGAAGCCGGGCTCCCACTGCTCGCGGATGCCGTAGAGCGGGTTGGAGCGGAACTCGGCCATGCGCATCACCGCGTGGCGCAGGGCCTTGGTGGGGATGGTGCCCCAGTGGGTGCAGCCGCCGCCGACCTCCTTGTGCAGCTCGACCACGCACACGCTGCGCCCGCCCTTGACCGCCTGCATGGCGGCGCCCTCGCCGCCGGGCCCGCTGCCGATAACGATGACGTCGTAGTGGTTCATGGGCGCTCCAGCCGGCAGGCTAGCCGACCGGGGCGCCGAGGGCAAATCCGCCCCCGGCCGGGCCGGCGGCGCTTCCGCGCATGGGCCGGGCGCGAGCATGGCGGCGATGGAGCCCGAGCACGCCTGCGCGATCATCAGCGGCCCCGACCGCCGCCTGCTGCTGCAGCTGCGCCCGGCGCATGCCCGCCACGCCCCCCTGCAGCTGGTGTGCTTCGGCGGCAAGCGCGAGGCGGGCGAGGACGCCGCCGCCTGCCTGGCGCGCGAGCTGGGCGAGGAGCTCGGCCACGTCCCGGCCTTCGACCGCCTGCCGCGGGTCGAATTGCGCAAGGGCCCCCGCTTCATCGCCCTGTTCCTCGCCGCCGCCTGGCCGGCGGGCCTGGCGCCGCGCCCCGAGCCGGGCTTCGCCGCGCTGTGGGCCCCCTGGCGAGCGCTGCCGGGGCTGCCGCTGTCGCCCTGGCACGCGCGCGTGCTGGCGGCGGCGGCGCGCGGCGAGGGGGTGGTCGAGCTGCTGGACGGCGACCCCGGCTGGCCCAGGCTGCCGCCATGATCCTCTGCCGCCTCGCCGACGCCGACCCCGTGGCCATCCTCCACCCGCGCTTCGCCCAGGCCTTCGCCTGGCTGCGCGCCTGCGATCCCGCCATCGCCGACGGCCGCTACGACCTCGCCGGCGACGACCTCTATGCCCTGGTGCAGTCCGGCACCACCCGCGCCGCGCACGAAGGCCGGCTGGAATCGCACCGCACCTACATCGACATCCAGGCCGGCCTGGGCGGGGCGGGCGAGACCATCGAATGGGCGCCGGTGGCCGGCCTGGCGGTCGAGGACGACTTCCAGCCCGGCGGCGACATCCGCTTCCACGGCCCCGCCCCCCGCCCCGCCACCCGCCTGCTGGTGATGCCGGGCGACATCGCGGTGTTCTGGCCCGCCGACGGCCACAAGCCGGTGTGCCACCCTGCCGACGCGCCGGTGCCCTTCCGCAAGGTGGTGGTCAAGGTGCGCGCCTGACCGCACGGTGTCTGGCACGACCCCGGGGGGCATGCCCCAGCCTGGCCTTGCCCACGGGGCTGGCTGACTAGCTTCCTGGTAGTCGTGTCGCCTCGCACCCTCGTGATCGTCGCCATCGCCGGCCTGGCGCTGGCTGCCGCCGCTGGCGTGCAGTGGGGTCTGCGTCCGTCGGCACCGCTCGCCGTCGGCTACATCTCCAGCCTGAGCGGCAAGTACGCCGCCCTCGGCTCCAGCGCCCGCGACGGCACCCTGCTCGCCGTCGACGAGCACAACCGGCGCGGCGGCCGACCCCTCAGGCTGGTGGTGATGGACGACGGCGGCGATCCCGCCCGCGCCGCCAGCGCCGCCGAGACCCTGGCCGCGCAGGGGGTGCGGCTGATCATCGGCCCCTTCACCACCGCCTCGGCCACCGCCATGCTGCCGGTGCTCGAGCGCAACGGCCAGCTCGCCATCGGCCCTTCGGTGGCGGGCTCGAACCTCTCCGGGCGGGATGACGGCCTGATCAAGCTCTACCCCGCCACCAGCGAGATCGGACGCTGCCTGGGTGCCGCCGCGCTGGCGCGCGGCCGCGCCCGCCTGGCCTGCATCGGCGACCGCGGCAACGAGGACTACCGCCGCACGGTGCTGGAGGGGGCGCTGGCGGTACCGGGAGTGGCGTTGACCGCCGACGGGCAGTTCGCCGCCGATCCCGACCACGCCGCCCTGGCCGCGCAGGCGCTGGCCAGCCGGCCGCAGGCGGTGCTGGTGGTGGCGAGCGCGATCGACACCGCCCTGCTCTGCCAGCACCTGCGCCGCGCCGACCGTTCGGTGCTGCTGCTCACCACCCCCTGGGGGGTGGCGCCCGAGCTGATCGAGCACGGCGGCGGCGCGGTCGAGGGGCTGCTGTTCCCCCAGCCCTTCGACCTCGACGGCGGACAGGCGCCCTGGCGCGCCTTCGTCACCCGCTACCAGGAGCGCTACGGCCGCCGCCCCACCCATGTCGCCGCGCTCAACCACGAGGCGGTCGCGCTGCTCGCCGGCGCGCTCGCCGGCGGCGGCGACCCGCAGGCGGTCAAACGACGGCTGCTCGACCCCGGTGCGCACCCCGGGCTGCAGGAGGACTTCACCCTCGACGCCTATGGCGATGCCCACCGCCGTCTGGTGCTGCACAGCGTCAGCGGCGGCGCCCTACGCCGGTGCGAGTAGGCGATGCGCTCGCTGCGCGCCCGCCTGCTGCTGCTCACCGCCGCCCTCGCCGCCGGGCTGCTGGCGCTGGCGGTGGTGGCGACCTCGCAGGCGAGCGCGGACCACGCCCGCGGCGTGGCCGAGCGCGGCGGCAACCTCGCCCATGCCCTGGCCGAGCAGCTCGACCTGTGGCTGGCGCAGCCGCTCCATGGCCTGCAGGAGGTGGCGACCGAGCTCGCAGAGCTGCCGGCGGACGGCGATCCCCACCAGCCGCTGCGCGACGGCCTGCGCTACCACAGCCAGCTCGCCGGCCTGCAGCTGGTGGACGGCGACGGGCGGGTGCTGGCGGTGGCCCCGCGCCAGGCGGCCGCGCTCGGCCTGGACGCCAGCGCCCAGCCCTGGTACCAGGCCGCCCGGCTCGCGCCGGGGCCGCAGTGGTCGCCGGTGCAGCGCCAGAGCGACGGCCGCCTGGGGGTGATGGTGTCGCTGCGCCTGGCCGACGGCCGCGTGCTGGGGGCGCGGATCGACCTATCGCGGCTGGCGGCGATGGTGCGCCTGTCGCACCCCGACCCGCACGGCTTCGTGGCGGTGATCGATCGCCAGGGCACCGTGCTGGCGCACAACTCCAGCGACGAGCGCTTCCAGGGCGACGACCTCGCCATCCTCGCCGCCAGCGGCGCGCGGGCGAGCTGGCAGGGGCGGCCGGGCATCGCCTCGCAGGCGCGGGTCGAGGCCTGCGGCTGGTCGGTGGCGGTGTTCCAGGACCGCGCCACCGCCTTCGCCGCGGTCGACCGCCTGGTGCTGGTGCTGGGCCTGGGCCTGGGCGGCGGCGGGCTGCTGGCGGCCGCCCTGCTGTGGTACGCCATCGGCCGGCTGCTGGTCCCGGTGCGCGAGCTGGCCGTGCAGGCCGCGCGCCTGGCCGAAGGCCGGCGCGGCGAGCCGGTGTCGGCGCGCTACCGCGAGTTCGCGCCCGCCGCCGACGCCTTCGCGGCGATGGCCGCGGCGGTCGCCGCGCGCGAGGACGAGCTGCGGCGCAGCCAGGCGGAATACCGCGACCTGGTCGAGAACGCCGGGGTGGCCATCCTGCGCCTCGGCCGCGACGGGCGCATCCTCTTCGCCAACGGCCATGCCGGCCGCCTGTTCGGCTGGGAGCCGGTGGCGCTCGCCGGCCAGGCGATGGTGGGCAGCGTGCTGCCGGAGGTCGACCGCGACGGGCGCGCGATCGCCCCGCGCCTGGCCGCGGTGCTGGCGGACCCCCTGCGCCATCCGCGCGGCGAGGGCGAGGCGGTGACCCGCGACGGGCGGCGGCTGGTGATGGCGTGGGCCAACCGCCCGCTCGCCGACGACCAGGGCGGGGTGCTGACGGTGGGCATCGACGTGACCGAGCAGCGGCGCGGCGAGGAGGCCATCCGCACCCTGCTGCGCAGCGCCGCCGGGGCCACCGGCGACGAGTTCTTCGCGGTCGCCGCCGCCGCCCTGGCGGACTGGTCGGGGGCCACGGTGGCGACCCTGTGGGAGGTGAGCGACGGGCGCGGCGAGGCCCTCGCCGCCCACGGCCCCGACGGCCCCCTGCCGCCCTGCTGCCGCGCGCTCGCCGGCACCCCCTGCGCGCGCACCGCCGCCGAGGGCTTCCTGCACCTGCCCAGCGGCACCGGCGCGAGCTTCCCCGGCCTCGGCCCGCTGGCCGGCCACCAGATCGACGGCTATGCCGGCATCGCCGTCCACGGCCGGGACGGGACGGTGGTGGGGCTGATCTGCCTGTACTCCAGCCGGCCGCTGCCGCTGCCGCCGCTCGGCCGGGCGGTGCTCGAGATCGTCGCCAGCCGGGTCGCGGCCGAGATCGCCCGCCGCCGCGCCGACCACAGCCAGCGCCGCAGCGAGGAGGTGTTCCGGCTGTTCATGGAGCATCTCCCCGGCGCGGCCTACATCCTCGACATGCAGGGCCGGGCCCTGTTCTGCAACTGCCGCGGCGAGGGCGGCCAGGTCGACCACCGGCTGGTCCACCGCCTGGCCGAGCGCCTGGGTCCGGCCGCCGCCCCGAGCGAATCGGTGGAGCACCTCGGCCTGGAGGGGCGCGAGCAGTGGTTCCGCACCATCCGCTTCCCCATCGCCCAGCCCGACGGCCAGGTGCTGCAGGCCGGCATCGCCCTCGACATCACCGATTCGCGCCAGGCGCTGCACGAGCGCGAGCTGTTTTTCGACCTGCCGCTCAGCCTGCTGGTGGCGGCGGCGCCCGATGGCACGGTGCGGCGCGCCAACCCCGGCTGGCTGGCGATCCTCGGCTGGGAGCCGGGTGCGCTCGCCGGACTGGCCCTGTCCGGGCTGGTCGACCCCGACGACCACGACGCGCTGGCGCGCGCCCTCGCCGACCTCGCCGCCGGCCGGCGGGTGGCCGGGCTCGAACTGCGCCTGCGCCGCCGCGCCGGCGGCTGCGCCATGGTGGCGTGGGAGGCCTCCCCGCTCGCCGGCGGCCATGGCTTCCTCGCCATCGGCCACGACGTCAGCGCCCGGCGCGAGGCCGAGGGCCGCCTGCGCCAGGTCGAGAAGCTCGACGCCCTCGGCCAGCTCGCCGGCGGGGTGGCGCACGACTTCAACAACCAGCTCGGCGGCATCCTCGGCCACTGCGAGCTGGCCCTGCGCCTGCCGCTGGGCGAGGACGCGCACCGGCACCTGGCCGCGATCCAGACCGCGGCCCAGCGCTCGGCGCGCCTCACCGGGCAGATTCTCGCCTTCGCGCGCAAGGGCAACTACCGGGTCGAGGTGATCGACCTCGACGCCCTGGTGGACGAGGTCGAGACCCTGCTCGAACGCTCGCTCGACAAGCGCATCGCGCTGGTGCGCCACCGCTCCCCCGTCCCGCCGCTGGTGGCGGGCGACGCCGGGGCGCTGCAGAACGCCATCCTCAACCTCGCGCTCAACGCCCGCGACGCCATGCCCCAGGGCGGCACCCTGAGCTTCGCCATCGCCGCGGCCGAGCTGCCCGATGGGCCGGCGGTGGAGCTGGCGGTGGCCGACACCGGCACCGGCATCGCTCCCGAGGTGCAGCGGCGCATCTTCGAGCCGTTCTTCACCACCAAGGCCCAGGGCAAGGGCACCGGCCTGGGCCTGTCGGCGGTCTACGGCACCGTCACCGCCCACCACGGCACCATCGCGGTGGCGAGCACCCCCGGGCACGGCACCACCTTCCGCCTGCGCCTGCCGGCGGCGCCGGCAGGGCTCGCCACCCCCGACAAGCCGCCGCCGCCGGCCACCGCCCCCGCCAGCCTGCGCGTGCTGCTGGTCGAGGACGAACCGCACCTGCGCGAGCTGGGCTGCGAGATGCTCGGCGACCTCGGCCACCACGCCACCGCCTGCGCCGACGGGGTCGAGGCCGAGGCGGTGTTCGCCGCCGATCCCGCCGCCTTCGACTTGGTCATGCTCGACATGATGATGCCGCACCGCGGCGGGGCCGAGACCTTCGCCGTGCTGCGCGCGCTGCGGCCCGACCTGCGCGTGCTGGTCAGCTCCGGCTTCAGCCAGGAGCACGAGACCCGCACCCTGCTCTCCCAGGGGGTGCGCGGGGTGCTGCCCAAGCCCTACGGCTTCGAGGAGCTGGCGCGCGCCATCGCCGCGGCGATGGCCTGACGGGGCTTGGCTGGCGCCGGCGCGGGCTACCGTCCGCGCCCATGCCGGTGATCACCGCCGAGGGCTTGAGCAAGGTGTTCCGCACCTTCGACCGGCGGCCGGGGCTGCTCGGCGCCCTGCGCGACGTGGTCGACCGCCGCTGGAAGGAGCTGACCGCGGTCGACGGCATCAGCCTGGATGTCGGCGCCGGCGAGATCGTCGGCTACATCGGCCCCAACGGCGCCGGCAAGAGCACCACCATCAAGATGCTCACCGGCATCATGACCCCGAGCGCGGGCAGGGTGTCGGTCAACGGCTTCGACCCCCACCGCGAGCGCGGGCGCTACGTGCGCACGGTGGGCGCGGTGTTCGGCCAGCGCTCGCAGCTGTGGTGGGACCTGGCGGTGGGCGAGAGCTTCGAGCTGCTGCGCCACCTCTACGCCGTGCCCGAGGCCGACTTCAAGGCCCGCCTGGCGCGCTTCGACGAGGTGCTCTCGCTGGGCGAGTTCCTGCGCACCCCGGTGCGCAAGCTCTCGCTCGGCCAGCGCATGAAGGCCGACCTCGCCGCCAGCCTGCTGCACGACCCGCCGGTGCTGTTCCTCGACGAGCCCACGGTAGGGGTCGACGTGGTCACCAAGGCGCGCCTGCGCAGCTTCCTGCAGGAGCTCAACCGCGAACGCGGCACCACCATCCTGCTCACCACCCACGACATGCAGGACATCGAGGCGCTGTGCTCGCGGGTGGTGGTGATCGACCACGGGCGCATCATGCACGATGGCGCCCTCGCCACCCTCAAGGAGCGCTACGGCGGCCGCCGGCGCTGCGTGCTCACCCTCACCGGCCCGGTGGCGGCCGGGTCGCGCAGCGACCTGCCGCGCGACGGGGTGGAATGGACCCAGGCCAGCCCGGTCGAACTGGTCGCCACCCTCGACCACCGGGTCGAGGCCCCGGCCTTCCTGCAGCGCGTGCTCGGGCTGCTGCCGGTGGCCGATGTGACCATCGAGGAGCCGGCCATCGAGGAGGTGGTCAAGGCGCTCTACGGAGGACGTTCAGGATGAGCAGCGACCCCTACCACCATGCCGATGTGGCCGCGCTGGTGCGCCTGGCCCTGCACGAGGACCTGCGCTGGAGCGGCGACCTCACCTGCCAGGCGGTGGTGGCGCCCGGCCGCCGGCTGGAGGCCACGGTACGCGCCAAGGAGCCCGGGGTGGTGTGCGGCCTGCCGCTGTTCGCCCTGGTCTACGCCGAGCTCGACGCCGCCATCGCGGTGCATGGGTGCGCCGCCGACGGCACCCGCGTCGGCCCCGGCGACGTGGTGTGGCGCGGCAGCGGCGACGCCGCCGCCATCCTCATCGGCGAGCGCACCGCGCTCAACCTCGCCCAGCGCCTGTCCGGCACCGCCACCGCCACCGCGCGCTACGTGGCCGAGGTGGCGGGCACCCGCACCCGCATCCTCGACACGCGCAAGACCGCCCCCGGCATGCGCCTGCTGCAGAAGCACGCGGTGCTGGCCGGAGGCGGCGCCAACCACCGCATCGGCCTGTACGACCAGGTGCTGATCAAGGACAACCACATCGCCCTGATGCCGCCCGGCCCCTTCGGCTCCGGCCCGGCCGAGGCGGTGCGGCGCACCCGCGAGCGCCTGGGCGGCGCGGTGGTGGTGCAGGTCGAGATCGAGCGCCTCGATGACCTCGAGCCGGTGATCCGCGCCGGCGCCGACCTGGTGCTGCTCGACAACATGGACCCCTCGCTGGTGCGCCAGGCGGTGGCCCGCCGCGACGCCTGCCCGGCGCCGGACGGCCGCCGTGTCGAGCTGGAGGCCAGCGGCGGCATCACCCAGGCCACCCTGCGCGCCTTCGCCGAGGCCGGTGCCGACCGCATCTCGATCGGCGCGCTGACCCATTCGGTGCCGTCGCTCGACCTCTCGATGCGCTGCCGCGAGCTGCCCTGATGGAGCAGGCCGACGGCCCGGCCATCGACCCCCTCGACGCCCTCGCGCGGGTGGCCGACCGCCCCTGCCTGGCGCTGCTGCACGGCGGCACCGGCGGCTGGAGCCACCTGGCCTGGAGCGACGAGCGCGCCCCCCTGCCGCCCGCCACCCTTGCCGCCGCCGCCGCCCTCGGCGCCGCCGGCGGCCCGGCGCCCGGACCCGACCCGGGGGCGCAGCTGGGCCGGGCCTGGAGCGGCGGCTTCGGCGGCGGCGCCCTGGTGCGCTGCGACTACGGCCCCGGCGCCGGCCTGGCCGCGCTGCCGGTCGAGGCCTGGGCCTCGTGGGATCTGGCCGGGGCCTGCCGCCTGCATGCGCGCACCCCGGCCGGGCTGGAGCGCCTGCGCGCCGGCCTGGCGCGCAGGCCGCTGCCGCTGCCGGCCCCGCGCCTGGCCGGCGCCCTGGTCCCGGCCTGGGACCGCGCCGGCCACTGCGCCCGGGTCGAACGCATCCGCGCCCTGATCGCCGCCGGCGACTGCTACCAGGTCAACCTCACCCTGCCCTTCCGCGGCCGGCTGGCCCCCGGGGCCTGGCGCGACACCGCGCTGTTCTCCGCCCTGGTGCGTGCCAGCCCGGCGCCCTTCGCCGCCTTCTTCCGCCTGCCCGGGCTGGCCTCCTCGGTCAGCCACAGCCCGGAATGCCTGCTGGCGCGCCGCGGCGCGCGCGCGCTGAGCTGCCCGATCAAGGGCACCCGCCGGCGCCTGCCCGGGCGCGAGGCCGAGGGCCGCGCCGCCCTGCTCGCCTCGGCCAAGGACCGCGCCGAGCTGGCGATGATCGTCGACCTGGTGCGCAACGACCTCTCGCGCCACGCGCGTCCTGGCAGCGTGCAGGTGGCCGAACCGGCGCGCGTGCTCGACCTGCCCTACGTCCACCACCTGGTGTCCGACGTCGCCTGCACCCCCGCCGCCGGCGACGACGCCCTGCTCGACGCCCTGCTGCCCGCCGGCTCGATCACCGGCGCGCCCAAGCGCCGGGTGTGCGCCATCATCGACGAGCTCGAAGCCGCCCCGCGCGGGCCCTATTGCGGCGCCCACGGCTGGCTCGGCCGCGACGGCTGCGAGCTGGCGGTGGCCATCCGCACCATCGCCATCGCCGGCGACGCGGTGGCGGTGCACGCCGGCTCGGGCATCACCGCCGATTCCGACGGCGGCGACGAGTGGGACGAGGTGCGCGCCAAGGCGGTGGCGATGGCGGCGGCGCTCGGCGGCGGGGTCTGAACCATGCGCACTACCATCATCGTCTTCGCCCTGCTCGCCCTCGCCGCCTGCGGCCAGCCGGGCAGGCGCGGACCGCTGCAGCCGCTGTTCGCCCCCTCGGCCCCCGCCGACACCGGCGAGGCGCGCCGCCTCGACGAGGTCGGCCGGCTGTGGCGCGACGGCCTGTACGACCGCGCCCGCGTCGAGCTCGACGCCCTGCTCGCGGCCGGCTGCAGCCACCCCGAGGCGCTGCTGCTCAAGGCCCGGCTGCTGCTCCAGGCCGGCGACAACGAGGCCGCCCTGCCCTGGCTCGACCGCGCCGCCGGCGCCAGCCCGCTGTGGGCCGAACCGCGCATCCTGCTGGCCGAGACCTACCTCACCCTCGAACGCTGGGGCGCGGCCGAGAGCGTGTTCGCCGACGTCGAGCGCATCGCCCCCCAGGGCCCCTGGGGCCCCTATGGCATGGCCGCGGTGGCGGCCCGGCGCGGCGACCAGGCGCGCGCCATCGAGCTGTGCGACCGCGCCCTCGAACGCGACCCCGACCACCTGCCGGCGGTGGCGCTGCGCGCCCGCCTGGCGCGCGCCACCGGCGACGCCGCACGCGAGGAGGCCCTGCTCGGGCGCCTGGTCGAGCAGCAGCCGCTCGAGGCCGAGGCCTGGGCGCGCCTGGCCGCGCTGGCGGACGCCGGCAACCGGCGCGAGGACG
>JAKLKR010000083.1 GCA_023150565.1 Planctomycetota bacterium | reverse complement strand
GCACCGGGCACTGGAACACGTCGGCCAGCAGTTGCAGCAGGGCGGGATTCTGCGCCGCCCCGCCGGTGGCGCGGATGGCGGCCGGGCGGATGCCGGCCTCCTCGGCCCGCAGGCGCAGGCTGGTGAACTGGCCTTCGACCACCGCCCGGCAGTCGGCGGCGGCGTCGCCGCCGTCATGGCCGCGGCGGATGGCGCCGGCGGCGGCCACCCGCGGCACGATCTCGGGGCGGAACCAGGGCAGGGTGAGGGCCCCCTGGTTGCCCGGCGGCCGCGCCGCCAGGGCGGCGTTGAAGCCGTCCCAGTCCAGGCGGTGGGCGTCGCGCACCGCCTCGCGCGCGAGCGAGCCGTTGGCGAAGCAGAACAGCGCCAGGTGGGCGCCGGTGGGGGCGAGGAACACATGCCCGCCGGGCGGCACCGCCGGACGGTGGTCGGACAGCGCCATCAGCACGTCGCTGGTGCCGAGCGACACCGCGCAGTCTCCGTCGGCGGCCAGGCCGAGGCCGACCGCGCTGCAGGGATTGTCGCCGCTCCAGGCCGCCACCTGGCAGCTGGCCGGCAGGCCGAAGCGGGCAGCGATGGCCGGGGCCACCGGACCCACCAGCGTCCACGGCGCGCAGGGTTCGCCCAGGCGCTCGGCCAGGCGCTTGGAGGTCGCCTCCAGCGCCGGCAGGTGCCAGGCGCGGCGGTCGAGATCCAGGAGGTTCATGCCGCTGCCGTCGCCGTGGTCGGTGGGCGCCGGCCGGCCTGCCAGCAACGAGCACAGGAAGGAGCTGACCAGACGCACATGGGCGGTACGCGCCCAGGCGGCAGGCTCGCTGCGCGCGAAGCGGCGGATCTGCGGCCCGGTGAAGCGCTCGAAGGCGGCCGAACCGGTGAGGCGCTGGACCTCGGCCGGGCCGCCCAGGGCGGCTTCGAGCGCGCGGCAGTCCTCGCCGGTGCTGCTGTCCATCCAGATCGGCGCGCTGGCCCGGCTCAGGCAGGGGGCGATCTGGCCGGCCAGCGGCCGGGCGGGGTCGAGCGCCGCCAGCACCGCCGGGAAGCTGGCATCGAGATAGACCGAGCCGTGCTGCTGGGCGCTGCCGGCGATCGCCTGCACCTGGCCGAGGTCGATGCGGCCGGCCAGTTCGCCCAGCAGGCGGTCCAGGGCCTCGACCCACATCAGCGGCGGGGCATGCACCACCGCCGGGTCAGGATGGGGCAGGCAGCCGCCCCGGGTGCCATAGCCGGGCAGATCGCGGTCGAAATTGAGCGCGTGCACCAGCACCGTGCGCCCGTCGCCATCGAGCACCACCGCGGTGCAGGACTGGGTCGAGCTGTCGAGACCGAGGACGTACATGGGGCGCCCGTTCAGTGCAGGCCGCGGTCGTAGAGGTACTGGTTCCAGCGGTTCTCCAAGAACTCCTCGCGGCCGCTGATGCGGCGGGGCTCGCCGGCGCGGGCGGCCTCGGCCTCGGCCTGCTCCAGGGTCACCCTGCCCGCCAGCACCTCGGCGCCGAAACCCTGCTTCCAGCCGGCATAGCGCTCGGCCAGGTGTTTGGCGCGGAAGCCGTCCTGGCGCATCTTGTCGGCGATGATCAGGCCGCGGGCGAAGGCGTCCATGCCGCCGATGTGGGCGTGGAAGAGGTCGACCGCGTCGTAGCTGCCGCGCCGCACCTTGGCGTCGAAATTGAGCCCGCCATGGGGCAGGCCGCCCTGGTCGAGGATGATGTGCATCGCCCACACCGCGTCGTCGACGTTGGTGGGGAACTGGTCGGTGTCCCAGCCCAGCTGCGGATTGCCGCGGTTGATGTCCAGGCTGCCGAGCTTGCCCGCCTGGCTCGCCACCATCAGGTCGTGGGCGAAGGTGTGCCCGGCGAGGGTGGCGTGGTTGTTCTCGATGTTGAGGTCGACGAAGTCCCAGCAGCCATGCTCGCGCAGGAAGCCGAGCACGGTGGCGGCATCGACATCGTACTGGTGGGTGCTCGGCTCCTTGGGCTTGGGCTCGATGAAGAAGCGGCCTTTGAAGCCGATGCGCTGGCCGTAGTCCCAGGCCATGTGCAGCAGGCGGGCGAACTGCGCCTGCTCGCGCTTCATGTCGGTGTTGAGCAGGGTGCTGTAACCCTCGCGCCCGCCCCAGAACACGTAGCCGGTGCCGCCCAGTTCGACGGTGGCGTCGAGGGCGTGGCGCACCTGGGCGCAGCCCTGGGCGAACACCGCCGGATCCGGGTTGGTGGCGGCTCCGTGGCAGTAGCGCGCATGGCTGAACAGGTTGGCCGTGCCCCACAGCAGCTTGACCCCGGTGGCCTTCTGCAACTGCTTGGCCTGCTTGACGATGCCGTCCAGGATGCGGGCGCTGTCAGCGACGCTGGCGCCTTCCGGGGCGATGTCGCGGTCATGGAAGCACCAGTAGGGGGCGCCGAGCTTGGCCATGAACTCGAAGGCGGCGTCCATGGTGTCGCGCGCCTGCTGCACCGGGTCGGCAGCGGTCTTCCACGGGCGCTGGTAGACGCCGCCGCCGAAGGGGTCGGCGCCGGTGCCCTGGAAGGTGTGCCAGTAGCTGACCGCGAACTTGAGGTGCTCGGCCATGGTCCTGCCGGCCACCACCCGCTTGGCGTCGTACCACTTGAAGGCGAGCGGATTGTCCGATCCGGGGCCTTCGAAGGCGATCGGCAGGCTGACTTCGGGGAAGAAACGATCCATGGTGGGCTCCGCTGGGGCTGGATGTCGCGCTCAATCTAGCAACTCCTTGCCAGCCATCTACAGGGGGAAAGGATCGCCAGCATGGACGAAATGATCATCCATTGCGACCGCGTGCCGCGCCGCCACCCAGGCCAGCTGCAGGTCGCCCACGTCGGCTTCCTGCCCGCCAAGCGCTACCGCGTGCGCCACGGCTTCCGCAGCTGCAACTTCAGCCTGGTGCTGGCCGGACGCGGCACCTGCGCCTGGCAGGGCCGGATGCACGCCATCCAGGCCCCGTGCGTGCTGGCGCAATGGCCGGGCCTGGCCTGCGACTATGGGCCACAGGGAAGCTGGGACGAGATCTTCCTGATCTATCCCGCCACCGCCGAGGCCGACCTGCAGCGGGCTGGCTTCCTCGACAAGCAGCGGCCCTTCTGGCACCTGGGCAGCAACGCCCTGCATCCGCTGGTGGTCGAGTTGCAGCAACTGGCGGCGGTGGCGCCGCTGCCCGCCGACCGCATCGACCGGGTCTGTGAAAGGTTGGTGCTGGAGACCCTGCTGGCAGTGCAAGCCACTGACCAACCGGCAGATGCGATCGCCCGGGTGCGCGCCCGGCTGGAGGCCGACCCGCTGGCCGACCACGATTTCGCCCGCCTGGCCGAGGGAGAGAAGCTCAGCCTGCCGCACTTCCGCCGGCTGTGGCTGCGCACCCTCGGCTGCCCGCCGGCGCGCTACCTCGCCCGCCTGCGCATGGCCGCCGCCTGCCGCCTGCTGGCGACCTCGGACGACACCGTGGAGAAGGTCGCGCGGGCGGTGGGATTCCCCGATCCCCTGCATTTTTCACGGAGATTCCGCGCCCTCATCGGCGAGGCGCCGTCGGCCTACCGGCGGCGGTACCAGCCGGAGGGATGAACTCAATCGCCGGCGGTGGCGGTCCAGAAGCCGCGGGCATAGGTCACCCCGAAATCATTCCCTCCAACCGCGGTCGGGTAGTTCGTCGAATAGCCCGGTGCCGAGTTGCCGATGGATTCCGGCGGCGCATGGCGGCCGATATGCCCATCGGCGAACAGCCAGTTGCCCTTGGTGCTGTGCGGGGTGGCGACCTCGCTCACGCGGCGGCGGGTGGAGGCCCACACCGCACCCGGCGAATGGGCGGGGCCGGGGCATTCGCAGAGCCAGGCGGTGCCGCTGGCATCGATCTGCGACAGCGGTTTCGAGCCGCCGTCGAAGGACATGGATTTGGCCCATCCGGGATCCATCGCCGGGGTGGTGCAGACGATGGAGAACGACCGCTTCCAGGTGTAGACCTTGCCGGCGATGGTGGTGCTGGCATTGATGCCGAGCCGGTCCGATGGGCAGGTGAACACCTTGCCGGCCCCATCGAGGTAGGTGTAGGCGTTGATGTCCCACATGGTGGGGTTGGCTGAATCCGCCGGCAGGATGCGCTGGGCGATGACGAACCCTTCCCAGTCCTCGGCATAGCAGAGGTTCGCCAAGCCGAGTTGGCGCAGGTTGCTGGAACAATTCGCCGCCTGGGCGGCAGACTTCACCAGATTCACCGCCGGCAGCAGCATCCCCGCCAGGATGGCGACGATGGCGATGACCACCAGCAACTCGATGAGGGTGAAGCCGGATCGCATGCCTCATGATACCGCGCAATCGGCGAAACCGCCAGCGATCAAGGCGCAACGAAAGTGGCCGCTGGTGGCCAGGGGGGTCAGCCCAATGACGTAAGGCTAAGGCTGATCGAGTGCCGTGGACGGCTCTATTGGAGCGTCGACGCCCACGTCGACGCCGCGATGATGCAGCCATGGTCCCAGATCGGCGCGCAAGAGTCTCCGTCGACGTGGGCGTCGACGCTCCGAGTGCGGCCGTCCGCCATTCTCCCGCCTTGGCTTTACGCCATTGGGTTCAGCCCCCGGCAGTCGCCGAAGGGGCCGGAGCGGGAGCGGCCGGGGCCGGTGCTGCCGCTGTCTGCGGGTGGCGCTCGCGGAACAGGGCCAGCACGCGCTCGCCGCGGATGGTGTTCTGGTCGGCATCCTTCACCTGCTCCAGCACCACGGTGGTGCGGCCGGGGCCGGCGCCGATCAGGGTCTTGGACAGCGGCATCTCGCGGTCGCCGCGCTGGAAGCCGGCAGCGGTCTCCTCGGTGAAGAAGAGGTACCAGCGCTTGCGCTCGGGGTCGAACAGTTCGGCGTAGTAGGATCCTGGCATACTGACCGAGCCCTGGGTATAGAAGTCGCCCTCCTGACGGCCGCCGGTGCAGCCGGCCAGGACGGCCGCGAGGATGAGGGTGCTCAGGAGGGGGGCGACTGGCCGCATGTGGGCGTTTCTCCGCAGAAGGTGGCATCCTTGTGGGTCCCTTCCTGATGGTTCGGTGAGCCTCTGGTGAAGATCCCGTGAATCAGGCTCCGTCGACGACGGTCATGGTTGTGATTCCGCCGTGAATCATCCGCATCTGGAGCCGACCAAGCCAGGACCTTGCCGTGAGCGGATCGGGACTAGGGTGCCCGCCTCCCATGAATGCCCTCAAGATCGCCCTGCTCGTCGCCGTCGCCGTCCTGCTGCTGGTGGTCGTCGTCGACCGCATGCGCGAACCGGCGCAGATGCAGCAGGTCCACAAGAGCCTGGAGCGCATGGCCGAAGCCACCCGCGCCCAGACCGAGGAACTGCGCAACCTGCGCCAGGTGCTGGAGGCGCGTCCGGCAGCAGCCGGTCCGGCGGTGGCATCCAGCGCGCCGGCTGCGGCGGTCGTCGCCAATGATCCAGCCCGCGACGGCAATCCCAGGCTGGGTGCCAACTTCCTGCTGCCCTACGACCGTTCCTGGCACCACCGGGAGTGGATCGGCGGCAACATCAAGACCATCGCCGCCTCGCCCAAGGGGCTGAACCCCCTGACCGAGAATTCAGCCGAGTCCTCGGCGGTGTATGGCCTCTGCAACGACAGCCTGTGCGACCGCCCGCCGACCAGCCCCGAGCAGTGGATGGAGGGCCTGGCCGAGTCGGTGGTGATCAGCGACGACTACCAGACCTACACCTTCCGCATCCGTCCCGGGGTGCGCTGGCACCGGCCGGTGGTGTGCGCCGGCAAGCCCGAGTTCGCCTGGCTGGACAAGGATGTCGAACTGACCAGCGCCGACTTCAAGTTCACCATCGACCTGATCCAGGACGCCACCGTCGACTGCCCGCAGATCAAGGTCTACTACGAGGACCTGGCCGGAGCCTCATGCCCGGATGCGAGCACCCTGGTGCTGAAATGGAAGCGCCCGATCTTCACCAGCCTGTCCTTCAGCATGGGTCTGCAGCCCACGCCCCGCCATATCTACGGCCGCAACCGCGACGGATCGCCCATCCCGCCGGAGCAGGTCGGGGTGGTGTTCAACAAGCACTGGTTCGATGAGCTGCGCGGGGTGTGCGGCGTCGGCTCCTACATCCTGGAATCCTTCGAGCCGGACAAGGTCATGGCCTTCCGCCGCAACCCCGCCTACTGGGGCGCCACCCTGCACTTCGAGCGCCTGGAATGGGTGATGGACCTCAAGCGCCCCGATCCCCAGCTGGTGGCGTTCAAGAACGGCCAGATCCACAGCCACGGCCTGTCGCCCCTCCAATACAAGAGCGAGGTGCTCGACCGCAAGGAGCCGCGCTTCGCCGCCGCCGACCCCGCCAATCCCAAGGCCGGCCGCGCCGGCGAACTGGGCTGGGAGAAGGTCAAGGGCCTGAGCTTCCGCTACCTGGGCTGGAACATGCGCAAACCGCCCTTCGACGACAAGCGCGTGCGCCAGGCGATGAGCTGGTGCTTCCCCAAGGAACGGGTGATCCGCGACGTGTTCTTCGGCCTCGGCTGCCCGGTGAGCTCGGACGTGCATCCCGACAGCCAGTACTGCAACCGCGCGCTCAAGCCCTATGGCTTCGACCTGGCGCGCGCCAAGGCCCTGCTGGCCGAGGCCGGCTGGAGCGACAGCGACGGCGACGGGGTGCTCGACAAGCTGATTGAGGGCAAGCGCGTGCCGCTGCGCTTCACCATCAAGTACGGCGCCAACAACCCTGAGGCCGACAACATGCTGGCGGTGTACCGCAACGAGCTGAAGTCGGTGGGGGTGGCGATGACCAACACCCCGTTCGAGTGGAAGGAGCTGCTGCGCATCTTCGAAGACAAGGATTTCGAGGCCATCGTCGGCGGCTGGCAGATGGACTGGGACATCGACTACTTCCAGCTCTGGCATTCGAGCCAGGCCAACCTCGCCAAGTCGAGCAACCACTGCGGCTTCGCCAACAAGCGGGTCGACGAACTGGCGGAGAAGCTGCGCCTGACCTTCGACACCCAGGCGCGCATCGCCATCGCCCAGGAGATCCAGGCCATCATCCACGACGAGCAGCCCTATACCTTCCTGTGGAGCGGCGAGGGCATCTTCGTGTGGCAGAACCGCGCGCCTGCGGGCTCGACCGAGAAGGACCGCTGGCTCGACGGCGTGACCAAGGGTCTCGACACCCTGCACCCGCTGGTCAACCGTTCGCGCCTGTTCTGGCATTTCGCCCGCTGAACCCGCCGGCGACTGATGCTGCGCTACATCCTCAGCCGCCTGCTGCTGATGATCCCGACCTTCCTCGGGATCCTGATCATCAATTTCGCGGTCCTGCGCCTGGAAAGCGACCCTCTCGATGCCGAGGCCGGCATGGGCGGGGCCAAGGGCGGCGAGGGGGTCTCGGCCGAGCGCAAGGCCAGCGCCGGCACCAAGCGCTACGAGAACCTCATCGACCGCCGCCGGCGCGCCGGCAACGACCTGCCGGCGCTGGTCAACCTGCGCGGCTTCCTGACCAAGGAGGACCTGGTCGAGCGCCTGCGCCGCGCCGCCCCCGGCAGCGGGCTCAAGGACTCGCAGCGCAACCAGATCGAGAAGGAGACCTGGCAGCTGGGGGCGCCGGCGGTGCGGCCGCTGGCCGAGGTGCTGGCGGATCCCGCCCTGGCCGACCTGCACGGGCCGGCGAGCGAGGCGTTCTCGTTGTGCGCCTACACCACCCTCTACCAGGCCGACCTCGAGAACCTCGGGGCCGACCGCATCAACGCCATCCGCGCGCGCAACGACCGCCTGCAGAAGCAGGTGATCGTCTATGAGCCGGCCGCGCGCGGCACCCGCGTCACCGACCCCCAGGCCGAGGCCAAGCGCGCAGCGATGGCGGAACTGGCCGCCCAGGGCGACTACGCCCGCGACCGGCGCTGGAGCGCGATCCTGCTCGACACCGGCTTCAGCACCTTCGTCGGGCGGCTGTTCACCGGCAACCTCTACTCCGAGACCAAGAAGCGCTACGTGTTCGAGCTGATCGCCGAGCGCTGGCAGGTGACCTTCTGGCTCAACATCACCGCGGTGGCGCTGGCCTGGCTGGTGGCCATCCCGCTCGGCATCCGTTCCGCCCGACGCCAGGGCACGCTCGAGGACAAGACCACCACCAACGTGCTGTTCCTGCTGTGGTCGCTGCCCTCGTTCTTCGTCGGCACCATGCTGCTGCACCTGTTCTGCACCGCCCACACCGGCCAGCCGCTGTTCCCCAACCGCGGGCTGTCGAGCGAGGATTCGCTGTGGTACAGCACCCCCGGCTACCTGCTCGACGTGCTGTGGCACGCCTTCCTGCCCCTGGTGACCCTGACCTACGCCAGCTTCACCAGCCTGTCGCGCTACATGCGCGGCAACCTGCTGGGCGAGCTGCACGCCGACTACGCGCGCACCGCGCGCGCCAAGGGCTGCGACGGCGACCGCGTGGTCTACGGCCACTGCCTGCGCAACAGCATGATCACCATGATCACCCTCGCCGCCGGGCTGCTGTCCGAGCTGTTCGCGGGTGCGCTCATCGTCGAGATGATCTTCTCGATCAACGGCCTCGGCTGGCTGCTGCTCGATGCCGCCATCCAGCGCGACGCCCCGCTGGTGATGGGCGCCACCGTGATCCAGGTGTCGCTGCTGCTGGTCGGCATCCTCATCGCCGACCTGCTCTACGGCGTCGCCGACCCCCGCCTGCGGAGCCGCTATGGCTGAGCGTCCCGGGCAATCCTTCGGCGAGCGCATCTGGGCGCACCTGCGCCGCAGCCCCGGCGCCATGGCCGGCCTGTCGCTGGTGGCGCTGGCCTTCCTGGCGGCGATCTACGCCCCGTTCATCAGCGGCGAGGCGGCGCTGCTGTGGTACGAGCCCGGCCAGGGGCTGTCCTCGCCGGTGCTGGTCGACATCTTCAACCGCTGGAGCTACCGCCGTCCGCACGACCTGGTGTTCAACCTCGCCGCCCTGCTGCTGCCGCCGCTGGCGGTGGGCTGGTGGGCGCTGCGGCGCTGGAGCGTGGGCCGGCGCCTGCGCTGGAGCCTCGGCCTGCTCGTGCTCGCCACCGCCGCCTGCTGGGCTCCCTGGCTGCCCGGAGCAAACGGCTGGCAGTCGGTATGGCGCGAGCGCGCCCTGCCCGAACGCAACGCCGCGGTGCTGGCCTCGTCCACGGTGGCGGGGCGCTGGGCGCTGATGCCGCCCATCCCGCACCGCTACGACTCCACCTGGCAGGGGGCGGTGCTGGTGCCGCCCGGCACGGTCAATCCCGCCACCGGGGCGCGCTTCTGGCTGGGCACCGACAGCGTGGGCAAGGATGTCGCCGCCCAGCTGGTGATGGGCGCGCGCATCAGCCTCACCGTCGGGCTGGTGGCCACCGGCCTGGCGATGTCGATCGGCCTGCTCATCGGCGCCGCCAGCGGCTTCTTCGGCGGCTGGATCGACCTCGTGCTGCAGCGCATCGTCGAGATCATGCTCTGCTTCCCCACCTTCATCCTCATCCTCACCGTGGTGGCGATGCTCGGGCGCGACGTGTTCATCATCATGACCGTGATCGGGCTGACCGCCTGGGCGGGTACCGCCCGGCTGGTGCGCGGCGAGTTCATGGCCCAGGCGGTGCGCGACTATGTCGCCGCCGGCCAGGTGCTGGGGCTCTCGCGGCGGCGGCTGATGTTCCGCCACATCCTGCCCAACGCCCTCACCCCGCTGCTGATCAGCGCCACCTTCGGGGTGGCGGGCGCGGTCGGCAGCGAGGCGGCGCTGAGCTTCATCGGCCTGGGCGATCCCACCGCCGCGTCCTGGGGCGCGCTGCTGGAGCAGGGCCGGCAGAACATCAAATACGCCTGGCTGATCTACGTCCCCGGCCTGGCGGTGTTCGCGCTGGTGACCGCGCTCAACCTGGTGGGCAACGCCCTGCGCGAGGCGCTCGACCCGAAACGGCGGTAGGGGGGCTGGGCATTCAGGGGAGGGGGGCTGTCTGTCCCCCTCTGCCAGCCTCCGCCAGGCGGGTGGCCATGGCGCGGTCAGCCAACCCCGGCAGCAGCGTGCCCAGGGCGACCGCCCAGCGCGCCCACCACGCCGGCCACACCTCGGCCCGCGGCCGGCGGATGCCCCGCACCATGGCGCGGGCGACCGTCGCGGTGCTCTGGCGCGGCTCGCGCCGGCCCACATGCCAGCGCGCGCCGCCGTGCTGCGCCGCCGCCTCGGCGAACTCGCTGTCGGTGCCCACCGGATGCACGCTGGTGACGGCGATGCGCTCCGCCGCCAGTTCGACCCGCAGGGCCTCGCAGAGCGACAACTGGGCGGCCTTGGTGGCGCTGTAGGCCGCGCCCAGCGGCGCCGCACGCCGGGCCAGTACCGACGACACCACCATCACCTGGGCCCGCCAGCCGTCACGCGGCTCCTGCGCGCGCAGCCGCGGCAGGGCGGCCTGGATGCACCAGGCGGTGCCGAGCAGATTGGTGCGCCAGATCGCATCCCAGTCGGCGGTGGCGGTGTCGCCCACGCCGCGGTGCAGGCCGTAACCGGCATTGCACACCAGGGTGTCGAGCCGGCCCCAGGCCTGGAAGGCGGCGGCGACGGCGGCGCGGCAGTCCTCTTCGCGGCCGACGTCGCCGGGTAGGACCAGATGGAGGGGGCCGAGGTCCTGGGCCAAAGCAGCCAGCCGGTCGCGGCGCCGGGCCATCAACGCCAGGATGGCGCCCTCGGAGGCCAACTGGCGGGCCAGGGCGGCGCCGATGCCGGCGCTCGCCCCGGTGATGAGGATATGCATGCCAGCGAGGGTGCGTGCCATGTGCTAACCTGATGGAGCAAGGGAAGATCCGAACGGTTGGACGTTTGCAAGGTTGGCCCGTGAATGGCGGATGAAATGGAAATGAAGCACCGATAAGGAGTTCGGGACATCCCTACCCGGTATTCCTGTAGTTGATATCGGGACGTCCACCGACATAGAGTAAGGGCATGGCCATCCCCGATCTCTCGCCCCACGCACTCGCCAGCCTGCTTGCCATCGCCGAGCACGGTTCGGTTTCCGCCGCGGCCAGGGCCCGCGGACTCACCCAACCCTCCATCAGCCGCCAGGTGCAGGAACTGGAGCGCCAGCTCGGCGTCCACCTGGTCGAACGCACCTCGCAGGGTGCGCGCCTGACTCCTGCCGGAGAGATCCTCGCCGACGGCGCCCGCGACATCCTCTCCAGCCTGTCCTCGCTGCCGGAACGGGTGAAGGCCCGCCAGGGCGAGGTCAGCGGCCGGGTACGCGTCGGCACCACCGACTCGATCGGCATCTACGTCCTGCCCAAGCTGCTGGCGCAGTTCGTCGACGACAATCCGCGCATCGATGTGCAGCTGGTGTGCGCCTCGAGCCCCCAGCTCATGGCCATGCTGCTCGACGACGAGCTGGATGTCGCCATCGGTACTACCGAGCACCCCAAGCTGTCCTGCGAACGCCTGTTCCAGAACCCGCTGGTGCTGGCCTATGCCCCCGACCTGCCCGAGGACCGCATCCCGACCACCATCAAGGAGCTGGCCGAGGAGCGCATCGTCACCTTCGACAAGGGGCTGACCATCCGCAACCTGCTCGACCAGGCCTTCGCCCGCGCCGGCTTCACCTTCAAGCCGGTGATGAGCCTGTCGAACGTCGAGGTGATCAAGGCGATGGTGAAGGCCGGCCTCGGCTACGGCATCATCCCCGACGGCTGCGTGTGGGGCGACGAACTCGCCACCCGCCCGGTGCGCGACCTCAACATCGCCCGCACCATCCGCCTGATGTACCGCCCGCAGAACCAGGCCATGGCCAGCCAGCGCATGGTCGACTGGCTGCGCAAGCTGCGCCAGCCCTGAGCGACAACCGAGTCGACGGAGGGGACGGGAGCGGCCATCGGCCGCTCCCGTTTTTCGTGTCCTGGCCGGCCGTGCTTTCCGCCTTCCCGTGGCACGGGCGTCCCGCTCGTGTCTTTCCGTTTCCTCCCATGGTCACCTGCCCAGCCCAACGCCAGGGCGCCCGTGCCATCCTTGAACCCCATCATTCCGCCCAGTACATATGTCCGATAATATATATTATGTAATTGTTGTTGGGGTTGCTTTGGTTTGTGCCATCACCACTTAGATCGATTGTTGATAAGCCCGCAGGATTTGCCGCGTGACCCGGTTGTCCGGTCATCCCCAACCGCTCAACGCGCGGCCAGGAAGCGGTCGAGGTTGGCTTTTTCCCACGCCAGGGCGGCGGCGCGGTGCGGATAGCGGCGCTCCCAGGCCTGGAAGCGCGCGCTGTGGGCGGTTTCGCCCACCAGCGGCCGGCAGGCCTGGGCGTGGTGGCAGAGTTCGTGGAACAGCAGGTATTCGACGAAGCGCCGGGCCACCCAGGGTTGGTTGATCAAGGGATTGACGATGATCGCCGGCGGTGAACGGCGGTAGCAGGCGAAGCGGATGTGCCGGCGCTGGCGGCGGGGCGCCGAGCGCCCCCAGGCGATCGCCGGCGTGCTCAGATGGGGAAACCAGGTGTGCTGCACCTGGGCCAGCATACCCGACAGATCCACTGATCCGGCAAGGGGTTCCAGATCGGGGCCAGGCTCCTTGTGGTGTTCCTTGTTAGCGGCGAAGACGGCGTCGATGGCCTGCTGCAGCAGCGGCGGCGGTCGGCGTTCGCGTCCGCTGATCCAGGCGGCGATGGCTGGCCAGACCTGGCGTTGGACCACCAGGCCGGCATGGATGCCCAGCCGCAGACCGGTTCGCGGTGATCCTCGCAAGCCAATGATAAGTCTCTGGTTATGCGTGATGCGCAGGCTCGTGACCGCAGCCGGGCGGAGCAACGCCAGGAGTTCCTCGCCCAGCCGGTGCAGGACCGCGGGATCCTCGCCGTTCATCGGAACAGACGGGTGCCGATGCGGACGTCAGTGGCCCCCTCCGCCACCGCCCAGGCGAAATCCTGCGACATGCCCATGCTCAGCCGCGGCAGATGGTGGCGTTCCGCCAGGGCGCGGGCGGCGGCGAAACAGGAGCGGATGGCGGTTTCGCTGGCGCCTTCCTCGTGTTCGGGGGCCATGGTCATTAGGCCCTGGAGGTCGAGGCCGGGGAACTGGGCCACCAGTTCAATGGCTGCTGGCAGGTGCTCGGCATCCAGGCCGGCCTTGGAGGCTTCGCCCGAGGTGTTGACCTGGAGGAAGACCGGCAGGCGCCGGCCCAGGGTGGCCACCGCCTGGCCGAGTCGGCGGATGTGGTCGGGGTCGCACAGGCCATGCAGGCAGAAGGAAGCCGCCGCCAGTTTGGGCAGCTGCCGCCCCTGGAGCCGGCCGATGGCATGGAAGCGCATGCCGGCCGGTGCCGCCGCCATCATCTCCTGCTGGTGGTCGAGGCGGTTTTCACCGACATCCAGGATGCCGCAGGCGGCCAGCGCCGGCAGCACCGCCGGACCCTGCGACTTGGTCACCGCGATCAGCCGCACCTGGGCCGGGTCGCGACCGACCCTCCTGCAGACCGTGGCGATCTCGGCGCAGACGGCATCAACCTGCTCGGCTATGGCCATGGCGCCGGAGATTACCCGTGTGGCCGGCGACGAGACCAATAACTACGTCATTCGTCCTTGGGCGGAGGCGCCATCAGGTTCTCCTTCACCGCCCAGGCGGTCCAGGCGTCGACCCCCTTCTGGCGGGCATCCTGGTCGGCGGCCGGGTCGAAGGCGATGTCGTTCTTGCCGGTGACGCGGGCGAGCAGTTCGGCGCTGCGCCGGCGCACGATACGGTTCTCGGAGGACAGCCCGCGCACCAGCGCCGGCACCGCACCCTTGCCCTTGGCCAGCACCGCCGCCACCGCCTTGTTGCTGACCGCGCCTTCGGGCGCTCCCAGGCGGTCGACCTCCTCATCCAGGGGTTCGCGCGCCTTGACCTCGGGCTGGCCGGGATTCTTGGCTTTTTCACCGGCATCCTGCGGCCACACGAAGCGCTCGCGGTTGTCGTTCCACCAGGTGGCGACGATCTTGACCTTGGCCGCGCGCTCGTCCTGGCCCATCTCTGGGGTGATGCCCCAGTCCTGGCCGGTAAGGTTGGTCATCAGCTGGTTGGCCAGGGCCACCGCGCGCTTGTCACCGGAGCGCAGATGGTCGATCACCACCGGCACCAGCGCCGCCTCCTTGTGGGTGATCAGGCTCTGGGCCGCCGCCAGCGACACCATCGGATCGGCGTTCTTGAGCTGCTCCTTGAGGATGTCGCGTTCCTGGCGGTTGTGGTTGCGGTTCCACCACGCCTGCACCGCCGCCACCGTGATGCCGTCGGGGTTGAGCCCGGTGAAGGAGGCCGCCACCCGCCCGGCCTGCTCGGCCACGTCGGCGTCCTTGCTGCCCATCAGCGCGATGATGACCGGCACCAGGCGCTTGTCGCGCAGGCGGTCGCAGGCCATCAGGAAATAGCCCAGTTCGCCCGCCTCGGGGCAACGGCGGGCGGCGGTGACCATGAACGGGATGAGCGGCGCAGCCTCGGACCGCCGACCCTGGTCGAGGAGCTTGACCAGCACCTGGCTCACCCCCCCCACACGGGACATGGCCGGATCGGCCAAGCCCTTGGCCAGTCGGGGCATGGCCTTATTCCAGTTATCCGGCAGGACGACGGTATTGACCGCCTCGTCCATCTCCCGGCTGTCGCTGGCGGCGAACAGCACCGAGTGCACGAAGGGATTGACGAAGGTGTTGGCCGGTTCGGGGTCGGCGGGCAGGCTCAGGTCCCATTTCTGCTCGGCGGCGGTGATCGCCTTGCCGCCGGCACCGGTCTCGCTGCCATCGCCGGCGGCCGCTGCGGCGGCGGTGGCCGCCGCCGGCTTGCTGCCCACCCCCGCCTTCTTGGCCACCTCGGCATTGACCCATTTGCTGCCCACCAGCACCTGGCCCATGGCGGTGCGCGCCGGGGCGTGGTTGGGGTCGATGCGGATGACCTGGGCGAAATACTTGTTGGCGCGCACGTGCTGGTTGTTCTTACGGCACCAGTCGCCAAGCATGTAGACCGAGTCGGCATCCTTGAAATCGGTGGCCTTCTCCATGTCTTCGAAGGATTCGGCGGCGTACCCGGCCGCGCACAGGGCCAGGGTCAGGCAGAGCAGGTGACGCATCCCGGTAGCCTAGCGGCGGCACGGCGGGGCAGAACCCTCGGCATGGTCATGGATCGACCGCCATGCACCGGGTGTGGCGCACGCCCGGCGCCCGGGGGCTGGATCGGCCGCCGGGCGGGTCTAGTGTCGGACTTCCACGAAAGGTGCCGAGATGCCCATCCCCTACGTCATCGAGAAGGACTCCCGCGGCGAGCGCAGCTACGACATCTACAGCCGCCTGCTCAAGGACCGCATCATCTTCCTCGGCGAGGCCATCGACGACTTCGTGGCCAACGTGGTGGTGGCGCAGCTGCTCTTCCTGCAGAGCCAGAAGCGCGACGCCGACATCACCCTCTACATCAACAGCCCGGGCGGCTCGGTCAGCGCCGGCTTCGCCATCTTCGACACCATGCAGTACCTGACCTGCGACGTGGCCACGGTGTGCGTCGGCCAGGCCGCCAGCATGGGCGCCTTCCTGCTCGCCGCCGGCACCAAGGGCAAGCGCTTCGCGCTGCCCCACAGCCGCATCATGATCCACCAGCCGATGGGCGGCACCTCGGGCCAGGCCAGCGACATCGCCATCCAGGCCAAGGAGCTGATCCGGCTCAAGAAGGAGCTGAACCGCATCCTGGCGGAGCGCACCGGCCAGCCCGCCGACAAGGTCACCCGCGATTCCGAGCGCGACCACTACATGACCGCGGAAGAGGCGCTGCATTACGGCCTGATCGACAAGGTCGTGATCAAGCCCGCCGCGACCTGACCCCTCCGCGTCCCACGCCCACCCCCGGACCGACCATGGCCAAGAGCAAGCGCACCAGCGACGACGGCGAAGATTCCTGCAGCTTCTGCGCGCGCACCTCCAGCCAGGTCGAACGCCTGATCGCCGGCCCGCCCGGGGTGTTCATCTGCAACGAGTGCGTCGACGTGTGCGCGACCCTGCTCACCCAGCAGAAGGCCGAGCGCACCGGCAAGGGCGGCGGCGCCACCGCCGCCGGCCCGCGCCTGGGCAAGCTGTTCACGCCCACCGAGATCAAGGCCCACCTCGACCAGTACATCATCGGCCAGGAACGCGCCAAGCGCACCATCGCGGTGGCGGTGTACAACCACTTCAAGCGCCTGCGCCACAACCTCAATGGCGGCGGCAGCAAGGACATCGAGCTCGAGAAGTCGAACATCCTGCTGCTCGGCCCCACCGGCTGCGGCAAGACCGCCATCGCGCGCTGCCTGGCCAAGCTGCTCAACGTGCCCTTCGCGATCGGCGACGCCACCTCGCTGACCGAGGCCGGCTATGTCGGCGAAGACGTCGAGAACCTCATCCTGCGCCTGCTGCAGAACGCCGACTTCGACGTCGCGCGCACCGAGACCGGCATCATCTACATCGACGAGATCGACAAGATCGCGCGCAGCCAGGGCAACGTCTCGATCACCCGCGACGTGTCGGGCGAAGGCGTGCAGCAGGCCCTGCTCAAGCTGGTCGAGGGCTCGGTCGCCAACGTCCCCCCGGGCGGCGGGCGCAAGCACCCCGAGCAGAAGTACATCCAGGTCAACACCGAGAACATCCTGTTCATCTGCGGCGGCGCCTTCTCGGGCCTGCCCGAACTGATCGCCCGCCGCCTGGGCGACAAGCGCGTCGGCTTCAAGGTCGACGACAGCGAGGACCGCCCGGACATCGACGAGACCGAGCACCTGTTCAGCCAGGTCCTGCCCGAGGACCTCATCGCCTTCGGCATGATCCCCGAATTCATCGGCCGCCTGCCGGTGACGGTGCCGCTCAGCCCGCTGAGCGAAGAGGCGCTGATCAGCATCCTCACCGAGCCCAAGAACGCGCTGGTGAAGCAGTACCAGGCGATGTTCGGCATCGAGGGCGCCCAGCTCAAGTTCACCGAGGACGCCCTGCGCGCCATCGCCCACAAGGCCCAGGAGCGCAAGACTGGCGCCCGCGCCCTGCGCGCCATCATGGAGGAATCCATGCTCGACCTGATGTTCGACCTGCCCGAACGCATCAAGCTGGGGCGCAAGGAGTTCCTGGTAACCGCCGACCACATCGCTGGGAAGAGCGGGTGGGGGGATGAAAAAGTAGCGTAAGACTGGCTGCGCGTCGCGGGGTTTCACCCCGCGACACCTGGATGACCAGAGATTGGCCTCCTCTTCACCAACCCCAGCCAGCGCGATCGCATCCACCACGCCCTCGATGCCGCCATCGCGGCGGGGGAATTCGATGCCGATGGGCGGCTGCCCTCGGTGCGCAGCCTCTGCCGACGCTTCGAGGTCAGCGCCAACACCGTCGCCAACGCCCTCAGCCGGCTGGCCGAGGCCGGCCTGTGCACCCCGCGCGCCGGGTTGGGGGTGTTCCTGCGCCGGCCCGCCTGCGTGGCGGTGGTGGGCGAGGGGACGCTGGCGATCCAGGTGAGCGAACGGCTCGCCGCCACCGGCTACCGCGTGCGCCAGACCGGAGCCATCGCCAGCCTGCTCGATCCCGCCCCCCTGCTGCTCGCCCATGCCGGCGAGGGCCTGGTGCAGGAGGTGGCCCAGGCCCGCCGGCAGGCCGGGCTGGCCACCGTGGCCGGCGGCTGCTGCCTGCCCCCCGATCTGCCCTGCACCACCGTCGATCTCGACTGGTTCCGGCTCGGCTACCAGGTCGCCCGCGCCCGCCACCAGGGTGGACGCTCGGCGCCCTCCTTCGCCCCCCGGCGCGATCTGCCGGCCGACCGGCGCGCGGTCGACCAGGCGCGGGCCGGGGCGTTCTGCGCCCAGGCCGGACAGGCCGGGCAGCGCCAGAGCACCCTGCTGCTGAGCACCTCGCCCGACGAGGCCTGGGCCGCTCCCGCGATCGGATCGCTGGCCGACCACCTCGCGGCCGCCATCGGCGAGCTCCTGCAGACCCCCTCCGCCAGCTGCCGCCGGGTCCGGGTGTCCTGGCCGGAAGTCCAGCGCACCGAGTATCCGGCCTCGACGCAGTCGGAAGTCTCGCTCGCGCCCGTGGGCTGACCGGCGCTACAGCAGGTGCCGGCGCACCGCGTCCTCGCCGGCGAGCACGCGCAGGGCGCCGGCGCGCAGCAGCAGCACCACCTCGTCGAGCACCTGCTGGATGGGCGCGGGGATGTGCTCGACCGTCTCGCGCAGGGTCTCCTTGCCGTCGCTGCGGTCGATCAGGTGGCGGGACAGCATCGCGGCGCGGACGCCGGCCCCGGGGGCGCCGCTGCGCAGCACCACGGCATCGAGGAATCCATAGTCCGGCCGGTCGGTGATCAGCCCGGCGGCGATCAGGGCGTGCAGTTCGCTGGCGGTCTCGGCCGGGCTGTCATAGGACAGCGCGATCAGGTCGGCGATGGTGCGCGCGCCGTCCACCAGCTGCACCAGCCGCCATTCCGCCAGGGTCAGGCGCACCGCCCCGGTGCGCTCGCCGTCGAGCACGCGGTACATCACCGTGATGCGCGGCGGCAGGTCCTGGCACCAGCGTTCCAGCTCGTCCAGGCGGCGCATGCCGTCGAGCAGGATGGCCTGGAGGTCGCTGGTGATCGAGGTCTCGTCGCCCTGGGCCTCGGGCACGAAGGCGAAACGGCCCTCGGGCCACGAGAGCAGGGCGTGGATGGCGCGCTCGCCCACCTCGGGCGGGCACAGGGCGTGGTAGGGCTGGCCGTCGCGCACGAACACCCCGGCCGCCTGGCGGGGCCGCGTGCGCTCGATCATCAGCTGACCGGTCTTGCGCATGCGCTGGAGGAATCCGAGCAGGTCGGCGAGCGGAGTCTCGGCCAGGTTGCCCTGCATCAGCGAGCGGCTGAAGCGGCCGGTGCTCATCCGTTCCTGGCCAGGCGGAAGCCGATGAAGAACATGCGCGTGGGCGGCAGGTAGCGATGGCGGGCGGCGGCGCGGGCGTCGGCGGCCGGGGTCGACCAGGCGCCGCCACGCACCACCCGCTGCACCCCGCTCCAGCCCAGGGGATCGCTCACCGGGCCGCCGTCGTAGGGAGCGAAGAAGTCCTGGCACCACTCCATCAGGTTGCCGTGCAGGTCGTACAGGCCCCAGGCATTGGCCTGCAGCTGGCCGACCGGGTGCGGCCCGCCGCCGCTGGTGGCTTCCGTCCAGGCCACCCGGGCGGGATCGCTGCCGCCCGAGAAGGGCGCCTGGCTGCCGGCGCGGCAGGCGTATTCCCACTCCGCCTCCGAGGGCAGGCGCATCGCCAGGGCGGGGGACCGGGCGTTGAGACGCAGGAGGAACTCCTGCACCTGGTCAAAGGAGACGCTGTCGACCGGCATGCGCTCGCCGCGGTGGCGGCTGGGGTTGGCGCCCATGACCTGCTGCCACAACTCCTGGGTGGTCTCGGTGGCGGCCAGCCAGAATGGCGCCGACAGGGTCACGCTGCGCTCGCTCTCGCCCGCCTGGTGGCCGGTCTCGCCGACCGGGCTGCCCTGGATGAAGCTGCCGGCGGGGCACCAGCGCAGGCGCTGACGCACCTCCCCGAGGGTGAACTCGGCCCAGCGCCCGTGCTCGTCGCGCCCGGCCGCCGAGGCCCAGGCCGGCACCGGTTCGGCAGGGACCGCGACCGGGGCCGCCGCCGGGATCACCGCTGACGGCAAGGCGGCGGCAGGAGCAGGAGCCGCCGGGGCCGGAACAGGGGCCGGGGAGCGGCCGGCGAGGGCGAACCAGCCGACCAGGGCCACCAGCACGGCGGCGCCGGCGGCCAGCAACGGCCAGCGCAGCGGACGGGCGGGGGGCGGGGCGGGCGGCTGGTCGGCGGCGGCCGGCTCCACCAGGGCGCGGTCCACCAGCAGGCGGGTCGAGCTGGTGATCGCCGCGGGATCACCCTCGACCTGGTCGATCAGCAGGGCGTGCAGGGGAGCGAAATCCAGCGACAGGCGCTCGAGGTCCTCGCGCAGCAGGGCCGGGGTCTGGTAACGGTGCTCGGGCTGGTGCGCGAGAGCACGCATGATCACCGAGGCGAGGGTGTCGGGGAGCGCCGGCACCAGATGGCGCGGATCCGGGGTGATGGCGCGCGAGAACAGGTCGCGCAGGCGCAGCAGGTCGCGGTCGGCGTGGTCGTCGCCGGATTCGCGCGGGGCATGGCCGGTGACCAGCACATAGAGGGTCGCACCCAGGGCGTAGATGTCGGTGCGGATGTCGCAGGGCCCGTGGCCGAGGATCTGTTCCGGGGCGACGGTGGCGACATCGATGGGCGAGACCAGGTCGCCGCCCTCGGTCTGGGCCTCGCCCAGGGTGCGTGCCAGGCCGAGGTCGCCGAGCTTGGCCACCCCCTCGGCGGT
>JAKLKR010000082.1 GCA_023150565.1 Planctomycetota bacterium | reverse complement strand
CGCCGCCTGCGCCAGGTCCTTGCGCGCGCTCCAGCCGGCGGGCGCGCCCACCACCACCGGGCGGCCGGCGGCGCGCTTGGCCGCGCGCGCCAGGCGCGCCACCAGCTCGCCGCGGGCGTCGGCGGTGAAGCGGTTCCAGTCCATGGCGATGCGTCCGCGCACGGGATGGTGCAGGGTGGCGGCGCCGACCAGGTCGCCGGCGGCGGGCAGCGGCGCCTCGGCGAAGGCCGCCACCGCTCGTCCCCAGGCCGCACCCAGCGCCTGCGGGCTGGCGTAGCGGCGTTCCAGCCAGCGCCGCCAGGCGGCCTGGGCGGCGGGCGAGAAGTCGTTCCACAGGGCGGCATCCCGCGCCAGGTCGCCGTCCGGCGGCGCCCAGTCGTAGAGCTGGCCGTCCTGGCCGCCGCCGACGAAGTAGCCCGCCACCCGCCGCCCCGGCACGCTCGCCTCGACCGCGCGCACCAGCTCCCCGGTGGCGCGCTCCATGTCCGCCACCAGCGCCTCGCTGTGGAACGAGCCGGCGAGCTGCTCGTGGCGGGCGGGGTCGGGGCTCGGCCCGGCGGGGTCGAAGCGCAGGAAGTGCGACGACACCACCAGGGGATGGCCGTGCAGGTTGCGGATCACCGCCTCCGGGTGCTCGGCGGTCCAGCGCGGGTAGGGGGTCATCCAGATGCGCACCAGCAGGGCGGCCTCGGGGTCCATGGCCACGGTGCGCCACAGCTCGGGCTCGACCACCTCGGGACGGAAGCGCCCGGCGCCCTCCCAGAAGCTGGGCCAGTGGCGGGCCTCGGCGGCATGGCCGCTGTCCGGGTGCTGGAAGCCGGCATTCACCGAGACCATGATCAGGCGGATGCCGCCATCCAGGTAGGGTTGGATGTGGATGCGGTCCTTGGCGTAGCCCAGGCCCATCTGCTGGGCGCCCAGGATGGGGGCCGCCCGGCCGTCGAGGCGCAGCGCGGGACCGCCCGCGGCCCCGCGCACCACCTCGGCGCGCAGCGGCGGCGCGCGGCGCAGACGTTCCACCAGCTCGGCGCTCGGCGCCGTCACCGCCTCGAGCGGCTGGGTGCGGTGGGTGAAGGGGCCGTCGCCCTCTGCTGCCAGTGCGGCGGCGGCGAGGGCGCAGGCGGCGGACAGCAGCGGCATGAGAGCGGATACCGCCGCCGGCGCCGGCGGTTGCCGGAGGAACCGGACATGCCATCCGACGAAGCGGACCACCACCGCCGGGCGCGGTCCCTGGGCGCGCCCTAGGGCGCAGGGGCCAGGCCGAGATCGCGCGCGATCCGTTCCGCCAGGGTGGTGCCGTCCTGCTGCTGCAGGGCCTGGCTCAGGTGTTCGAGCGAGTGGTCCGCGCCGGGAACCAGGTGCAGCAGGTAGCGCCCGCCGGCGCCCTCGAATCGCTTTTTGGCGGCTGACTGCGCTGCGAAGTCGATGGTGGTGACCCCCTTGCTGCCGAAGCCGCCGGCGACCGGCAGGTTGGCATCCTCGCTACCATGGTAGTTGTGGATGGTGTGCGTGCGCACGGCGGCGCAGGGTGGCGCCTCGCTCATGAGCGTGCCCGCCACCGAGGCGACGGTCTGGAACAGATCGGTCTCCCACACCAGGGTCTGCATCATGATCGCTCCGTTGGAATGGCCGACCCCGACGGTGCGTCCGGGCGCGATGCCGTGCCTGGCCTGCAGGTAGGCCACCGCCCCGGCGATGTAGCCGAGGTCATCGACCTTCTCGGTGAAGGGCCTGCCGCAGCAGCCGCCGCCCGCATTCCAGGCCTTGAGCCTGTCCCCGCCGATCCGTGCCGCCGCGGTCCCGTTGAGGTAGGCGACGATGAAGCCGGCCCGTTCCGCCACCCCGTTCATCTTCAGGTGGTCGCGCATGAACTCGGCGTTGCCGCCGCCCCCGTGCAGGGCGACGAGCAGCGAGCGCTTCCCCTCGGCGGGCATGGTGGAGGGGAGGTAGACGAGCAGGTCGCGCCCGCCGAAGCTGTCGCGGTGCGTGTTCCCGCTCTTGGCGCCCAGGGATTCCTCGCTGACGACGGCCTCCATGTTGGCGCGCTGGGTGTCGCGGATCTGCTTCAGCCGCCGCCACGTCGAGCCTGATCCGTCCTCGTCCTGCGCCCAGAGCGAGGGGGACAGCAGCACCAGGGCGAGCAGCAGCAGGAGGGGACGGTGGGCGGCGGGCAGCGGATGGGCGATCATGCGGTGGCTCCCTGGTGCGGCATGGCGTGCGATCACGCGCCCGGGCGGCGGTCGGGGGGAATCAGCCGTGGAGGGGGCCCCCCGGCCGCTGCCCCGCTCAGCATGGCCGGGGGACCGCCGAGCGCAGCGTGGTGTATTCCGACAGCGGGCGTGGCGATGCCGCCGGCGCGGCCGAGCGTTCATCGCCCGGCGATGCGCCGCACCATGGCCCAGGTGGCCTGGTTGAAGCGGTCCTCGTTGGCGGCGGACAGCTCGTGCGCCGAGTAGTACCACATCAGGTGGTCCATGCGCAGGGTGAAGGCGCGCTCGAGGTTGGCCAGGTAGTCGTCGAGGTCCTCGTCGCGGTGGCGCTGGGCCTCGATCAGGAAGAACGACTTCCGCCCGGCGGCGGCGAGCAGCGGGGCGTACTCGTCGTAGGCCTCGAAGAGGGTGCGCTTCATGCGGTGCATGCGGTGCCCGGGGCTGCGCAGATGGCCGTCCGAGCCGAGATGGTCGATATGGCGCGCCGCCAGGCAGGCGCGCAGCAGCTCGCCGCATTCCGGCATCACGAACAGGGCGGAGGTCAGGCCCGGGCGCCTCCCCTTGGCGTGCGCGCTCATGGCATCGAAGAAGGCGGCGGTGCGCTCCGCCTGCCAGGCGGACGTGGGCAGGCCGCCGGGCGCGGCGGCGCGGCAGCGCGTGCAGTGGCAGACCAGCGGGCTGCGCGGCTCGTCCCAGATCACCCCGTCGAAGGCGAAGCGGTCGAGCATCACGTCGAGGGTGCGCGCCACGTGCTCGGCGACGCCGGGATGCTGGGTGCAGCCCACCGGGTAGCCGCAGGCCAGGTCCATGGCTCCGTCCGGGGTGCGGATGACCCAGTCGAGGTGGCGCAGGCTGTCCTCGCCGAAGCCGTCCAGCCAACCGGCGACCAGCCCGGCCCAGCGATTGGGCACCGCATGCACCTTGAGGCCGGCGCGATGCGCCTCGTCCACCACCGTGCGCAGGCGCTGCTGGTGCCAGTTGGTCAGCTGGCCCTCCTGCACGCACAGGGACACCGCCTGGCAGCCCAGGTCGGCCATGCGCGCCAGGTCCTCGCGCAGATGGGAGAGCAGCAGGGAGTGGTTGTGGGGCGCGTAATAATAGCAGTCGATGAGCATGGCGGCCCTCAGTGGCAGACGTCGTTGGGTTCGGCCAGGGAGTGGAAGCCGGGCCAGCCGCCGCGCGTGAGCGGGCGCACCGGCCGGCCCTGCAGGCGGCCATCGCCGGCGGCGAACGGGTTGCCGGTGGCCTCCAGGTGCGCGGCCAGGCGGCGCCGGCAGCGCTCCAGCACCTCGCCGTGCCCGCCGGCGCGCACCAGGTCGCGGGTCTCGCCGGGGTCGGCCTGCAGGTCGAAGAGCAGCTCGGCGCCGCCCTCGGCGCACCAGTGGTAGCGCCAGCGCCCGTCGAGGATGCCGAACAGCTCCTGGTACTCGCCCAGCAGGTGGTCGCGGCCCGGGCGGCCCTGGCGGCGGTCGGCGAGCAGGTCGCGGCCATCCAGGCCGTCGGGCGCCGCCAGCCCGGCGGCGCCGAGCAGGGTGGGCAGCACGTCCACCAGGCAGGCCAGGTCGTCGACCACCGTGCCGCCGGCGGGGGCGTCGCGCAGCAGGGCCGGCGCCGGGCGCAGCAGGAAGGGGACGTGGGCCGAACCCTCGCAGTACACGCTCTTGCCGCCCAGGTGGTGGTCGCCCAGCAGGTCGCCGTGGTCGCTGGTGAAGAGGATGGTGGTGGTGTCGAGCAGGCCGAGTTCGCGCAGGCGGGCGAAGAGGTGGCCGAGGGCGTAGTCGACCTGGGTGACCAGGGCGTAGTAGGCGCGCCGCATCTGGCGCACCCGCTCGGGGCTGAAGCGGTCGACGCTGTTGAGGCTGTACGACGCCCGGCGCATGCCCGCGGGCACGTCGTCGGCGCGCGCCGACCAGTCGCCGCGCAGCGGCTCGGGCAGCGTCGCGTCGCGGTAGAGCTCCCAGTAGGCCGGCGGCGGGTCGAAGGGCGGGTGCGGCTTCGCAAAGCTGGTCCACAGGAAGAACGGCCGCGAACGGTCGCGTGTCTCGAGGAAGTCGACCGAGCGCTCGGCGGTCCAGCGGGTGAGCGAGAGGTGCTCGGGCACGGTGGCGAGGCCGGGCGACATCTCGTTCTGGCCCAGGCCGGTGTCCATCGGATGCAGGCCGTGGCGCGCCGCCTGGCGGTAGTAGTCCGCCAGCAGCTCCATGTGCTGGAAGCCGAGGTGGTCGCGCTCGGGCACGAAGTGCATCTTGCCCACCGCCCGCGTCTGGTAGCCGGCGGCGCCGAGCAACGCCGGCAGGGTGGCCGAGCGCACGATGTTGGCCGGGTTCCAGGGATTGAACGCGGCCTGTTGGCGGAAGCTGTGCCGGCCGGTCATGATCGAATAGCGCGAGGGCACGCACACCGGGCAGTCGGCGTAGGCGCGGGCGTAGCGGATGCCGGTGTCGCACAGCCAGTCGAGGTGCGGGGTGCGCATCCACGGGCAGCCGGCGGCGGCGATGGTGTCGAAGCGCTGCTGGTCGGTGGTGATGAGCAGCAGGTGGTGCTGGTCGGTCATGGTCAGGCCTCGTCGCGGGTGTAGCCCGGGATGCGCGCCACCCCCGCGGCCCAGGGCTGGCGCTGCACCAGCAGGCCGCCCGCAGGGTCGGCGGTGGGATCCGCCGGGGCCGGATGCAGGCGCCAGCGCCAGCGCCCGTCGACCTCCTCGACCGCGTCGCGCTGGCCGCCGGCGGCGAGGAAGCGCTGCAGGCGGCCGCGCAGGTCGGCGAACTCCCGCGGATGCCAGGCCTCGGAGGCCAGCCGGGTCTGGCGCGGATCGACGGCGCGGTGGTAGGCGTATTCGCGGCGGTCGGCCGCCGACCAGAAGAACGACCAGTCGCGGGTCGCCACCAGGTACTCGGCCTCGGCGCCGCGCTGGTGCTGGCTGAACACCGCGTCGCGGCCATGGCGGCCGGCGGCCAGCTCGTGCAGAGGCAGGCCGTCGAGATCGTCGCCGGCGCCGCCGCCCAGGGCGCACACGGTGGGGGCGATGTCCACCAGGCTGGCGGGGCGGTCGCACACCGCCCCGGCGGCGAAGACGCCGGGCAGGCGCGCCAGCAGCGGCACGCGGGTGGCCGCGTCGTGCATCGAGCGCTTGCCGTAGCAGCGGTAGTCGCCGAGCAGCTCGCCGTGGTCGCTGCTGAACAGGATCAGGGTGCGCTCGAGCTGGCCGCTCGCCGCGAGGGCGGCGAGGATGCGCCCGACCTGGAAGTCGACGAACGAGATGCAGCCGTAGTAGGCGGCGCGGATCTGGCGCGCGAGATGGCGGTCCCAGCCCTGGTCGCGGTACTTGTAGCGGTTCTGGATGCGGTTGGCGCGGGTGTGGTGCGCCTGCCAGTCCTCGGGCACCGACGGGTCCTCCAGGTCGACGCTGTCGTAGAGGCGGTACCAGGGCGCGGGCAGGGCGAAGGGCGGGTGGGGATGGATGAAGCTGGCGGTGAGGTACCAGGGCGCTCCGCCGCCGGCGCCGGCGATGAAGTCGCAGGCGCGGTCGCCGATCCACTGGGTGGGGTGCAGGCGCGCAGGCATGGCCGCCACCTGGGGCAGGTAGTACCAGTCCGAGCGCACCCCGTGCGGGTCGAGCACATGGTCGAAGCCGCTCGCCTGCAGGTGGCGCAGGTAGTCGTCGTGCGCGGGCTGCTCGGCGATCTCCTCCTGGGTTTCGCGGGACTGGAAGCCGCGCAGGCCGTGCACCGGTTCGAAGTGCATCTTGCCGATGCCGTGGGTGCGGTAGCCGGCCTGACCCAGGCGCTCGACGTAGGAGCGGCCGTCGTCCGCGACCTCTTCGCCGTTGTGGGTGCAGCCGGTGCGGTGCGGCCAGCGGCCGTAGTGCAGGCAGTAGCGCGCCGGCACGCACACCGGCGAGGGGGTGAAGCAGCGCGTGAACGCGGTTCCCTCGCGCACCAGGCGGTCGAGGTGGGGGGTGCGGATGGCTGGATTGCCCAGGGCGCCGATGGTGTCGGCGCGCTGCATGTCGGTGAACAGGAGCAGGATGTTGGGGCGGTCCATGGCCGGGCCTCCTGCCCTCAGCATAGCGCCGATCCGCCGCCATCGGTTGCGATTTCGCGACCGCGCGGGTCAGGGTGCGCCGGCCGGGTCGTCGAGGCCCAGGCGCAGCTGGGACCATGGCCGGCCCTGGGCGTGCAGGTCGGCGAAGACCGCATTGGCGCTGCCGCGGTGGCGCACCCCCTGGTTGGTGGCGGACCCGGTGTCGTACCAGGCGCCGGGCGCGGTGGTGTGGCCGGCGCTGTACTGGCTCCAGCCGCCGGTGTTCCAGGTGGTGCCGTCGACCACCAGCACCCGCCGGGTTGGGCTGGTGACCGTGTTCATGGACCAGAACCGGCAGTTGGCGCCCCAGGCGGCGAGGTCGATGAAGTTGCTGTGCGCCGACGCCGTGCTCCAGGCGGGTCCTCCATCGAGGTAGGAGTTGTGCCCGTAGCCGGGGCCGTTGACCCAGGTGCCGGCGGTCTGCCAGCCCTTCCAGTCCGGGCAGGCGAGGAAGCGCTGGCCGCCATTGACGTAGCCGATGCCCATGACGGGGTTGGGCTTGTCGAGGTAGGGCGGCACCAGGTTGGTCCAGAAGCTGGCGGCGGTGAGCTTCACCGGCGGCAGCACGCCTTCCCAGTCCTCGGCGTAGCCGGCGAAGCCGAGGCCGATCTGGCGCAGGGTGGTCAGGCAGATGCTGGAGCGGGCGGCGGCGCGCACCGCGTTCACCGCCGGCAGCAGCATGCCGGCGAGGATGGCCACGATGGCGATCACCACCAGCAGCTCGATCAGGGTGAAGGCGTGGCGCACGGACGGGCTCCTGCCTGCATGCTACACCGCCGATCGCACGCCTGCAGGGGGAGGCCCGGCCGATGGTATCCCTGTGGATACCATCGGCCGGAGTGCCGCCTGTCGCCTCCCCGACCTTCCGCTAGGCTGGGATGCATGGCTACGCGCTCCGATGCCACCCAGGCCCGCACCGCCGCCATCCTGACCCGTCTGGCTGAGCGCGGCCGGGCCTCCTTCGGTGATCTGCAGGAGCTCCTGGCGCCGGTCACGGCGCGCACCCTCAGCGCCCTGCTCCGCCGCCTGGAGGGCTGCGGATGGCTCGAGCACGACCGGCGCACCCGCCTCTACCACCTCGGCGCCGGCTTTCTCGCCCTCGCCCAGCGGGTGGTCGCGGGCTCGGGCCAGGAGCGGGCGGCGGCGCTGCTTGCCGACCTCGCCGCAGCAACCGGCTGCTCGGCGGGCTGGTTCGTGCTGCGCACCGACGACCGCGCCGTGCTCGCGGCCAAGCACGAGGTGGCCGGCGGGCACCGCTACACCCCGGTGGGGGGCCTGAAGGAGGATTTCACCACTCACGGCTTCGGCCAGGTGATGCTCGCCGTGCTGCCGGGCCCGGATCGCCGCCGGCTGCTCGCCGCCGCCGCCCGGCCGCCAGCGCTGCCGCCGTCCGCCTTCGCCGTCCGCCTCGATGAGGCCCGCCGGCGCGGCTGGCTGGTGGAACGCAGGGAATGCGATGCGGGGGTCGAGCGCCTGGCGGCGCCGGTGCAGCACAACAACGGCCTGGTCTCGGCGGTGGGGGTGAGCGCGCCCCGGCTGCCCGCCGCGCGCGAGGCCGAGTTGGCGGCGTCGGTGGCCGTGGCCGCCCGCCGCCTGGTGCCGCTGGGCGCGCTGGCGGCGGTGGCGGCGGACATCCCGGAGGCGTGATGAGCGATCGACCTAACATACTGCTGATCGTCGCCGACGACATGCGCGCCGACACCATCGGCGCGCTCGGCAACCGCCACATCCACACCCCGGAGCTCGACCGCCTGTGCGAGCGCGGCTTCGCCTTCCGCCGCAGCTTCTGCACCACCCCGATCTGCACCCCGGCGCGGGCCGAGATCCTCACCGGCTGCACCTCGTTCGCCAACCGCGTGCCGTGGTTCGGCATGCCCATCGATCCTGCGCTGACCCTGCTGCCGCAGGCCTTCGCCGGCGGCGGCTACCACGCCATCCACGTCGGCAAATGGCACAACGACGGCCATCCGCGCGAACGCGGCTACCACCGCACCGCCTGCGTTTATCCGCAGGACAACCGCAACCACCAGCCCACCCACGGCCACTGGATGCGCTTCGCCGAGGACGGCGGCGGCGAGAGCGCCGGGCACGCCACCGAGCTGTTCACCGGGCGCGCCCTGGCCGAGATCGCCGCCGCGCCGGCCGACCGCCCGTGGTTCTGCTACCTCGGCCACAGCGCGCCGCACGACCCCCACGAATGCCCTGAGCCGTTCGCCTCGATGTACCCGGCGGGGGACATGCCGCTGCTGCCCAACTTCATGCCCGAGCACCCCTTCGACAACGGGGACCTGGCCATCCGCGACGAGCTGCTGGAGGACTGGCCGCGCCGCCATGACGCCATGCGCCGCTACCGCGCGCGCTACCACGGCGTGATCAGCCACCTCGATCACCATGTCGGCCGGCTGCTGCGCCGGCTCGAGCTGGACGGCACCCTGGCGCGCACGGTGGTGGTGTTCACCGCCGACCAGGGCCTGGCCATCGGCAGCCACGGCCTGCTCGGCAAGGAGAGCATGTACGACCACAGCATCTCGGCGCCGCTGATTCTCGCCGGGCCGGGCATCCCCGCCGGCGGGCGCTCGGCGGCGCTGGCGCACCACGTCGACCTCCTTCCCACCCTGTGCGCCCTGGCCGGCATCCCGCGCCCGCCCAGCGCCGTGCATGGCCACGACCTCGGGCCGCTGCTGCGCGGTTGGGCCGAGCGGGTGCGCGACGAGGTGCTGTGCGAGTTCTTCAGCCCGGAGGAGCCCGGCCAGCCGCTGCGCCACACCCAGCGCTGCGTGCGCAGCGAGCGCTGGAAGCTGACCTGGTACCCGCGCATCCGCCGCTGGCAGCTGTTCGACCTCGCCGCCGACCCGGACGAGCTGGTCGACCTGCTGGCGCCATGGCGCTGCCGCCACCGCCAGGCGGTCGAGGCCGGCGGCCCGGTGTGGCGCAAGGATCCCTGGTCGTCGCGCGACCCGGTGCCGCCCCTGGCGCATGCCGAGGTGGTCGCGGCGGCGTGCGACCTGCATGCGCGCCTCCTGCGCCAGATGCGCCTGCACGGCGATCCGCTGCTCGCCCTCGATCCTCCGCCCAGCCCGCTGGAGGGCTGATGCGCGCGCTCGTCCCCGTCCTGCTCGCCGGTCTCGCGGGCGCCGCCGAGCCCGCCGCCCCGGCCGCCGCCCTGGCCGACGGCGTCGCCCGCGTCGGCGCCGCCTACCGCCACCTCCAGCGGCTGCGCACCGCCTACCTGGCCGAGGCCGCACCGGCCGGCGCGGCGGTGCTGCACGTCGACGCCGTGCGCGGTGATGACGCTGGCGATGGCAGCCCCGCGCGTCCCTTCCGCACCATCGGCCGCGCCCTCGCCCTGGTCGCGCCCGGCGTGCGGGTGGTGCTGCATGCGGGCATCTACCGCGAGATGGCGGTGGCGGCGGTGGGCGGCACCGCCGCCGCCCCGATCACCCTCGAGGGCGCCCCCGGCGAGCGGGCGGTGATCTCCGGCGCCGATCCGGTGGCCGGCTGGCGGCCCCTCGGCGACGGCCGCTGGTGCCGGGACGCCTGGGAGCTCGATAGCCAGCAGGTGTTCCAGGACGGGGTGCCGCTGCTGCAGATCGGCCCCGGCTGCATGACCGACGATCTCGGCCCCGACCCTGCCCCCGGGGCGCCGCCGCTGTGGCGCAACCACCTGCCGGCGGTGGGGGGCGGGCCCGCCGACCTGGTGCCCGGCTCGTTCCGCTACCAGGCCGACGAGCGCCGGCTGTACCTGTGGCCGGCCGGCGGCGCGGATCCCAACCGCGCCGTCATCGAGGCAGCGGTGCGCGAGTCGGCCGTCCGCCCTGCCCACCCCGGCATCGGCCACTGGCGGCTGCGCAACCTGGTGTGCGAGCGCAACTCCTACGGCACCAGCCGCCGCCGCTATGGCGGCGCCGGGCTGGTCACCGTGCGCGGCCGGGGCTGGGTGGTCGACGGCTGCACCCTGCGCCAGGCCGACATCAGCGGCCTGCACCTCAATGGCGGGGATCACCTGGTGTTGGGCAGCAACCTGGTCGCCAACGGCTGCCAGGGCTTCATCGTCAACGGCCAGCGCCTGCCCGGCGACGAGGGCGAGCCGGGCGGCATCCTGGTGCGCGACTGCCTGGTGGCGGGCAACAACCAGCGCGGCTTCGGCTACCACCACGAGGCGGGCGGGAACAAGCTCGCCTCCAGCGCGCGCACCGTGATCGAACGCTGCGCCCTGGTGCACAACCGCGGCCCGGGCATCTGGTACGACATCGACAATGCCGACTTCCTCATCGCCCGCTGCCTGGTGGGCTGGAACGTGCAGGGCATCCACATCGAGATCTCGCGCGGCACCGGCCTGGTGCTCGGCAACCTGGTGGCCGGCCACCATCACCAGGGGGTGTACATCTCGGGATCGGGCGGCAACGCGGTGGCCGGCAACGCCATCCTCGCCAACCGCTGGGGCCTGGTGGTGCACGGCATGCCGCGCTACCGCGCCGACCTCGCGCGCACCTACCTCGACGGCCACCCCGGCTACGACCGCGCGGCCGAGGCGGCGCGCCTGGCCGACGGGGCGCGCACGCTCATGCCGCTCTACGACAACTGCGCCACCGGCAACCTCATCGCCGGCAACCGCGACGCCGAGACGGTGCTCTACACCGGCCGCGGCGCGCACGGCAACCGCCTGCACGGCAACTGGTATGAGCCCGGCGGAGCCGGGCTGGCGCTGTCCGCTGGCGGCTACCGGCCGAACTGCCCCGCGCTGGCGGCGGCGCAGGCGCTCGGCCAGGAGCAGGATTCGCTCGAGGCCGCCACCGGCCTGGCCTGGGGTGGCATCCTGCCCGCGCTGCCGGCGAAGGGCGCCCTGCGCCGCTGGGAGCCCGCCGACCCCGTGCTGGCGTCGCTGCGCGACGAGGACGGCCGGCCGCTCTGCCGCGGTCCCTGGCTGGAGCCGGGCTGGGGCCTGGATTCCGCGCTGGCGGGCGGAGCGGTGCCGGGGCGCAGCGCGTTCTCCTTCGCCCCCCGCCTGCAGATGGGCAAGGATGGGCTGCCGCTGGCCGACCAGGACGACTTCGTCCCCGCCCGGCGCTGACCACTATCCGCAGGGATAGCGGCGGCCGGACCCGTCGCCCATCCCGCGCCCCGCCCTCTAGGCTGGCGGCATGAAGCCGCGCAACGTCATCCTCCTCCTCGCCGACCAGCACAACGGCAAGGTCCTCGGCTGCGCCGGGCACCCGGCGGTGCGCACGCCGCACCTCGACCGCATGGCCCGCGAGGGCGCGCACTGCCCGCTCGCGGTGTGCCCCAACCCCATCTGCACCCCCAGCCGGCTGTCGATCCACAGCGGCCAGTGGGCGCACAACCACGGCTACTACGGGCTGTCGGGCCCCGCCCCGGCGGCGGGTCTGCCCGGCCTGCTCGGGCACCTGCGCGAGCGCGGCTGGTCGACCGCCGCGCTGGGCAAGATCCACCTGCCGGCAGGCTGGCTCGAGGCGCAGAGCGAGGTCTTCCACGAGACGGCGGAGTGCTCGGTGGGCGGCACCTCGCCCGACTACCAGGCCTTCCTCGGCCAGCGCTACGCCCTCGAGGACCACGGCGGCCTGCCCGAGTTCGGCCCCGCCGGGCGCCAGAGCATGGAGGGCCGGCCCTCGCCGCTGTCCTTCGCCGAGTCGCAGGAGGGCTGGATCGCCGCCCAGGCCATCGCCCACATCGAGCGCTGCCGCGCCGCCGGCCGCCCCTTCGCCATCCACGCCAGCTTCCCGCGCCCGCACCAGTGCACCTCGCCCAGCCGCGAGTTCTGGGACCTGTACGAGGGGGTCGACATCCCCCTGCCGGCCAACGCCGACTGCGATCCGCGCGCCGCGGGCAAGGCGCCGACCCAGGTGCGCATGCACGACCACTGGCGCTCCGCCGGCTGGGCGCTGTTCGAGCCGCGCACCTTCGCCGCCGCGCGCGCGCGCAAGCTGCGCGGCTATCTGGCGGCGATCAGCCAGGTCGACGCCGCGGTGGGGCTGATCCTCGACCACCTGCGCCGGCACGGCCTGGAGGCGGAGACCACGGTGGTCTACTCCGCCGACCACGGCGACTTCGCCGCTGAGCACGGCATCATGGAGAAGGCCCCCGGCATCGGCTCCGACGCCATCACCCGCGTGCCCATGCTGTGGTGGGGCGCGGGGGTGGCGCCGGGGCGCACGGTCGAGGCGGGGGTGCACTCGTGCGACATCGCCCCCACCCTGTGCGCCGCTGCCGGGGCCGAGCCCATGCCCACCGCCGACGGCGCCGACCTGGGCGCCCTGCTCGCGGGTCGCGCCAGCGCATCCCCGCACCGCCTGCTGGTGACCGAGAACCCCTGGTCGCGCAGCGTGCGCCGCGGCCGCTGGCGCCTGGTGTGGTACCCGCGCGCGCTGTTCGCCGCCGAGCATCCCGCCGGTTTCGGCGAGCTCTACGACCTCGCCGAGGACCCGTGGGAGATGCGCAACCGCTGGCACGACCCGGAATGCCGCGGCCTGGTGGCCGAGCTGGAGCGCGAACTGCTGGAATGGCTGGTCACCACCAGCCGCCCGGTCACCGCCCACTCCTGCAGCACCCACCGCCGGCTGTTCTCGCCGCAGGCGCGCCAGCAGCACCACTGCTGGACCGAGGCCGACGGCAAGGTGCCGCCCGGGGCGGTGCACGATGACCCCGAGCGCAAGTACCTGTAGGCAGCCGGGGTTGTCCGGCGCCGGCCGGTCGCGAAAACGCAATCATGGATCGGCGCCCGCCCAGCCTGCTCCGCCACCTCCAGCTGCTGGAAGCCTGCGCTGCGGGGCCGCAGGGCTTCAACCAGCTGCGCCGGCTGCTGGCCCCCGCACCGGCCAGCACCCTGGCGCGCGCCCTGCGCACCCTCGCCGAGGCTGACCTGGTGCGCGAGGCGGGGGGCCGCTACGAACTGGCTCCCGGCGCCAATGCCCTCGCCCTGCGCCTGCTCGGGCGGCCGGCCGCCGATCCCGCCGCCCAGGCCGCGGTCGACGCCCTGGCGGCCGAGACCGGCGAGTCGGCGGCGTTCTTCCTGCGCGCCGGCAGTCGCATGGTGCTGCTGGCCAAGCGCGAGGTGTCCGAGGGCTTCCACTACATCGATGTGCATGCCCACCGCGACCTGCTCGCCAGCGTGTTCGGGGTGGTGCTGGCCTCGGCGCTGCCGGAGGCCGAGCGCACGGCGCTGCTGGCCGAGGGCCTGCCGGCCCTGCCGGCGGGGGAACGCGTGGTGGTGCCGGCCCAGGTGCGCCGGGCCGGGCGGGACGGCATCCTGCTGCGCGAGGAGGAAGGGGGGCGTTGGCGGCTGGTGGCGGCGGTGGTGCGCGGCGGCCGGCCCGAGGGCGGGGTGGGCATCAGCCGCTTCGGCGCCCCGGCGGCCGCCCGCATGCCCGCCCTGCGCGCCTGCGTGCTGGCGGCGGCGCGGCGGCTGGGCGGATGAACCTTGCAGGAGCAGTTGCTGGTTCGCGGTTGGCGGTTGTCCGTCGCAACTCGTTGTGTTCCAGTTATCTACCGCTGGCCATGGACCGTCAGAGTGGGGATCCGGGATGGATCCTGTAACCGGCGCCGGCCCGCCGGCGTTACCAGTCTGTGGTCCCGGCATGACCCTCGATCCCGACCAGCTCGCCGCCTGCGTGGCGCTGACCCAGGCCGGGGACGCGGCCGCGGCGGAGCAGCTGGTCGCCCACCTGCAGCCGCTGGTGCAGCGCATCGTGCGCGCGCACCGGCCGCAGCGCCTCGGCGAGGACGACCTGGCCCAGGAGGTGTTCCTCAAGGTGCTCGACCGCATCGACGGCTACCAGGTGGTGCCCGGCATCCCCATCGACCACTGGGTCGCCCGCCTGGCGGTGCGCACCTGCCTGGACCAGCTGCGCGCCGAGCGCCGCCGGCCGGAGCTGCGCTGGAGCGAGGTGTCGGAGGGGGCGCGCGCCTGGCTCGACTTCCTCGGAGCCCGGCGCGATCCGCCCGACGGGCCGGCCGCCGCCGCCAAGGAGCTGGTCGAGCTGCTGCTCGCCCGCCTGCCGCCCGCCGACCGCCTGGTGCTCACCCTGCTCGACCTGGAGGGGCGGCCGGTGGCCGAGATCGCCCGCCTCACCGGGTGGAGCGCCACCCTGGTCAAGGTGCGCGCCTTCCGCGCGCGCCGCCGCCTGCGGGCCCTCGCCGGCCCTTTGACACCGGAGGACGCATGAACGACTTCGATTCCCGTTGGCAGGCCTGCGCCGCCCGCGCGCGCGAGGCCGGGCCGGTGCCCGCCACCGCCCCGCCGGCCGGCTTCGCCGCCGCGGTGGTGGCGCGCTGGCGCGGCGAGCGCCAGCGCGAGCCGCTGCCGGTGCTTCAGCTGGAGCGCCTGGCGGCCGGCTTCCTCGCCGCCGCCGCACTCGCAGCCTGCCTGCTGTTCGCCCTGTTCGAGTTGCGCGCCGGCGACGCCGGCGACGGCCTGTTCGCCTCCACCTCCGACCGCCCGGCCGCCCGGGTCCTGTGGCCCCTATGAACATCCCCCGCCCGCTGCTGATCGCCTCCTACCTCGCCGGCCTGACCCTGGTGAGCTGCCTGGCCGGGGTGGTGCTCGGCCACCACCTCGGCCGCGCCACCGCCGAGCAGCGCAGCAATCACGAATACTGGAACGAGCGCGCCCTGGCCGACATCGACCGCAAGGTCGGCCTGCGCCCGGAGCAGCGCGAGCGCATCCGCGCCCACCTCGACCAGGCGGTGGAGCAGCTGCGCGGCGTGCGCGGCGAGGCGCTGGCGCGCACCGGCACCATCATCACCCGCCTGGTCGAGCAGGCCGAGGGCGAGATGGATGCCGGCCAGCGCGCCGCCTTCCAGGAGATCAAGCCCAAGGCCCGCGACCTGGTCTCGATCGACCTGCTCAAGGTCGACCGCCCGGTGCCGTAACCGCGGGCGGGGCGGCGGCGTTATCCAGGCATCACCCCTTGGAGCCGCCATGATCCTCCGCCTGAACGCCCTCGTCCCCGCCCTCCTGCTCGCCGGCCTGGCCGCCGCCCAGGACCTCCAGGCCCCGCGCGCCGAAGCGCTGCGCATCGCCGCCGAGGCCGCCGCCGACCCCGCCAACCTGGCCGGCACCGGCATCCCCACCGATCCCGACCTCAAACAGGCAGTGGTGCTGCGCGAGGGGGATCGCGGCGTGCTGGTGCTGCCCGAGACCCGCCTGTCCGCCTCATCCCTGGAGGCGGCCGGCACCGTACCGGTGGCGCAGGTGTGGCTGCGCGGGCTCGACCTGGTCCGCGACGGCCTGCCCCTGCCGGTCGAGAGCTACCGCACCGTGACCCTGGCGGTGAACGGCAAGCCGGTCGAACTGCGCCGTTGCAGCCTGGGGGTGCGGCAGCGCAGCGATGGCGGGCGCGAGCTGGCGGTGTTCGGCGACGCCGCCGAGCCGGTGCTGGTGGCGCCGCTGACCGTCCAGCGCGCCGACCAGGCCCAGCCCATCCTGATCAGCGCCGAGGACGCCGGCGGCGGCGGGGGAGTGCTGCGCCTGCGCCTGGCCGGCGCCTACGAGGCCGAGCTGTCCTTCACCCTCGCGGCGCGTAACCCCTCCCCCGCCGCCGCGGGTGCCAAGCCGGCGGGGGCGCCAGCCTTCTGAATGCATGGCTGCGGTGCAGGCAGGCGGCTGGCTTCCCGGCCCAGGGCCCGGAAGCTGGCGGCATGGAACACCTGCGCGAATTCCTCCGCGAACCGCTCGTCCTCCACGGCATCAAGACCCTGGCGGTGGTCGCGGTCTACCTGCTGTCGGCCTTCGCCGCCCGCCTGGTGCTGACCCGCATCGGCCAGGCCCAGGGCCACGACCGCGACCGCATCCGCGGCATGTTCACCGCGGTGCGCAGCCTGCTGCGGGCGCTGTTCCTGGCCGTGCTGCTGATGGTGTTGGGGGTCGACCTGGGCGAGATCCCGGTGTTCCTCGGCAGCCTGCTGGCGGTGATCGGGGTGGCGTTCTTCGCCACCTGGAGCGTGCTCTCGAACATCACCGCCGGCTTCATCCTGTTCGCCACCCGCGACCTGGCGATGGGCGACCTCATCCGCATCGTCGACGGCGACAACAGCCAGGAGGGGCGGATCATCGAGTTCCGCCTGTGGGCCCTGGTGCTGCGCCGCGAGGACGGCACCAAGGTGCTGTTCCCCAACAACCTGGCGATCCAGAAGCCGATCATCCGCCTGTCCGCCAGCAACGGCCAGACCACCCAGCTGGTGGCGCCGCCCTGAAACGCCAGCAGCGCGGCCGGGGGGCCGCGCTGCTGGTGGTCTGCCGATTGGCCGAAGGTCAGGCGATCGACTTGGCCGCGGCGGCGATGCCGGCGGCATCGATGCCGTGCTTGGCGTACAGTTCGTCGGCGGTGTAGGCACTCTGGCCGAACTCGCCCTTCACCCCCAGCAGGCGGGTGGCGGCGGGCACCACCCCGGCGTTGGCCAGGGCCGCCACCAGCATGCTGCCGGCGCCGCCGATCAGCTGGTGGTCGTCCACCGTCACCAGCTTGCCGCCGGTGGCGGCGAGCGCGGCCTTGTGCGCCGCCAGGTCGGGCTGGTTGGGGGTGGCGTTGTTGAGCACCAGGGCGCCGATGCCGTCGGCGGCGAGCTTCTCGGCCGCCTTCATCGCGTGCACCACCATCGAGCCGTTGGCGCTGAGCACCACCTTCTTGGCCTTGCCGGCGGTGGTGTCGGCCACCGTCGCGGCCTGGCCCCACACGTAGCTGGCGCCGGCCGGCTTGAGCGTGACCGGGAAGTTCTCGCGCCCGCAGAAGAAGATCACGCTGTCGGGGTGGTGGCCCTTGGCGCGCTCGTCGATGAAGTGCTGGATGGCCCAGCCCAGCGCCCATTCCGCCTCTTCGGCGCTGGCGGGGCAGTGCACGCGGGTGTGGGGGATGGCGCCGATCATCGCCAGGTACATCAGGCCCTGGTGGCTGGCGCCGTCGGCGGCGTCCTGGAAGCCGGTGTGGGTGTAGATCGCGATCACCGGCGACTGGCTGAGGTTGGCCATGCAGTGCGGCAGCGCGCCCTTGGTGACGCCGAACTGGGCGAAGGTGTCGACCACCGGGATGAAGCCGAGCTTGGAGAAGCCGGCCGCGGTCGAGACCATGTTGCTCTCGGCGATGCCGACGTCGAACGACAGCTGGGGGAACTTGGCGCGGAAGCCCGCCACCCCGGTCGAGCCGGGCAGGTCGGAGGTCACCGAGACCACCGGCAGGCCCTTGTCGGCGGCGGCGATCATGGCCTTGGCGAAGCCGGCCTGGATCTTGTCCTTCTTGACCGCGGGGGCCGCTCCGGCGGCGGGCGCGGGCGCGGCGGCGGCCTTGGCCAGCTTGGCCTTCTGCTCGGTCTCGAGCTGGACCAGCCAGGCCTCCATCGGCGCCGGCAGGGTCTTGCCGCCGTTGATCTCGGCGAGGAAGGCGCGCAGCTTGCCCTCGGCGGCGTCCTTGCCGCCGAGCGGGTAGCCGTGGCCGCCCGACGACGACTTGACGGTGGCGGCGACGCCGAAGCCCTTGACCGTCTTGACCCACACGCAGACCGGCTTGGTGCGGTCGCCTTCGGCCAGCGCCACCGCCTTCTCGATCGCGGTGAAGGTGGCCTGGAGGTCGTTGCCGTGCTCGCACATCACCATGCGCCAGCCCTGGGCGGCGAGCGAGGCGAAGTAGGGCTGCATCGAGAACGAGTCGGCGTCGATGCGGCCGCTGAGCTTGGTGTTGTTGTCGGACAGCACCAGCACGTAGGGGTTGAGCAGGTCGCGGGCGGCGAGGCCGGGGATGGCGGTGACCGCCTCCTTGGCCTCGCCCTCCATCATCGCGCCGTCGCTGATCACGCAGATGGTGGTGCGCTTGGCGTCGGCCAGGCGGTCGGCCATGGCCAGGCCCTGGGTGACCGGGATCGAGGAGCCGAGCGGCCCGTTCGACACCATCACGCCGTCGGCGAACAGGTGGCTCTCGCCGTGGCCGGTGAGCTTGCTCTTGATCGAGCGGAAGCCCTTGAGGTCCTCGACCGTGACCCCGGCGAAGCCGTAGTTGGCCTTGAGCGCGTAGATGCCGTTCTCGGCGTGGCCGGCGTCGTTGGCGAAGTTGAAGTTCTGGTGCCACACCCCGGGGCGCGAGAAGATCACGCCGTGCAGCGAGCTCATGATCTCGGCGAAGGCCGCCGGCCCGCCCCAGTGGCAGGCGGCGCCGCCGATCACCGCGTTCATGTCCATCAGGGCCACCAGCAGGCGGGTGGCGACCGGGCAGGCGACCTCGAGGGTCGAGCCGTCGGCGCGCTTGACGGTGGCGGTCCACTGCGGCTTGCCCGCCGGGTTGCCGGCCAGGGGGTTGGGATAGGCCTGCCCCTTGCGGTGGCGCTGGCTGGGATCGATGGCGGCAGCGGGTGCGGATTCGGCGCCCATGGACGGCTCCTGGTAGGTATGGAAGGCAGGCATGCATGCCTCGGGCCTTCCCCGGTTCAAGCGCCGGGGGGCATCCCGGAGCCGACATTGTCAATGGGCGCATGGGTCCTATGAAGGGTCCGGTCATGAAGCGCCTCCTCGGTCTCTGCACCCTGAGCCTCACCCTCGCCGGTGCCGTCGCGGCCGAGCAGGGGGGTGCGGCGCGCGGCGAGCCGGCGCCGCGGGCGGGCGCCGAGCCGGCTGCCCGCCCGGCCCAGGCGATGTTCGTCAACGCCAAGGTCTCGGCCCGCTCGGTGGCACTCAACCAGCCGGTGCGCATCGAGTTCTTCACCGGCGCCCGCCAGATCGAGAACATCGACATCCCGGCCGCCATCGCCGCCGGGGTGGCGATGTCGTCCGGGCGCATGTGGCGGCTGGTGGGCCGGCCGACGGTGACCGAGAACGAGAAGATCCGCACCGTGCAGGTGGCGTTCTCGCTGGTGGCGCGCGCGAGCGGCGAGGTGCCGCTGCCGCGCTTCCCGCTCACCTGGCTGAGCGGCGACCCGATCCCCGACTTCGGCTCGGTCAAGGTCGAGCCCAACCTGGTGGTGAGCGGCGAGGCCCGCCCGCTGCCCAAGGAGGTCGACGGGGTGGGCGGCCACGCCTGGGGCAGCCGCCTCGACGCGGTGCTGGCCAAGGAGGCGCCCGGGCTCAAGGCCGAGGAGCGCGACGGGGTGCAGGCGCTGCGCCCGCGCAAGGAGCTCGAGCTGCGCTTCCGCCAGGGCGACCTCGCCGAGGCCACCCTCGACGCCCCCGGCCTGACCCTCGACCAGGCCCAGACCTCGTTCCTCGACCGCTGGGGCATGCCGCAGTCGTCCGAGGGCGGCACCCTGGTGTGGGTGCTGGGCTGGACCCGCATCAGCGCCAGCGCCGTCCCCGAGGGGGTGCGCATCCAGCTGGTGCGCGAGGACCTCACCGGCAAGGCCGCCGCTGGCCAGGTCAAGAAGCGGGTGTTCGACGCCCTCGAAGGCGGGCGCTGAGCCGGCCATGGCCGCGTCCGCCCCGCTTCCCGCCCTGGTCGGCCTCGCCGCCGGCGCGGCCCTGCTGGCCGGCTGCGGCGAGGAGCGCGGCGCGGTGCGGCTGATCGAGGAGGTGCGCAGCGGCCAGCTGACCAAGGCCGCCGCCACCGCCGCCGACCTGCGCTCCGGCAGCAACGACGCCCTGGTGCGCGAGATGGAGCTGGGCATGGTCGCCCACCTCGCCGGCGACCGCGTGGGCGCCGGCCGCCACCTCGACCAGGCGGCGGTGATGGTCGATGACCGCCGCTCCGGCTCGGTGATGGGCGCAGTCGCCTCCTGGGTCTACAACGACACCGCCAAGCCCTACCCCGGCTGGCCGTTCGAGCACGCCCAGGTCGATTGCGTGCGGGTGGTCGACCACCTGCTCGCAGCCCAGGACCTCGACGGCATCTGGCGCGGCGGCCCGCCCCTGTCCACCGGCCTGCCGCTGGCCCCGTCGCCCGCGCCCGCCGCCGACAGCCTCGCCGCCGATGTGCACCGCGAGCGCGCCATCACCTTCGCCCGCCGCCTCACCATCAGCACCCTCAAGCACACCCAGGACGACGTCGGCGGCGAGCGCTACGACGACGATCCCTACGGTCGCCTGCTCGCCGGGGTGGCGGTGATGGCCCTGCCCAAGGGCGAGCGCACCGCCAGCGACGACCAGTTCGCCACCGTCGCGCTCGGCTCGGCCTGCAAGGCCTACCAGGAGCAGCACAAGCGGCTCGCCAGCGGCCAGCCCTTCCGCTACGAGGCGCCGGCGCGCCCAGGGCTGGCCACCACCCTGTGGTTGCGCCAGCTGCAGCAGTACGACCCCGAGCGCTTCCAGGGCGAACGCGCCCGGGTGGGCGGCACCGCCGACCCCGCCCTGCCCGCGGGCCACGGCAGCGTGCTGGTGCTCAACCACGTCGGCTTCGTCACCCGGCCGGAACCGCTGCAGATGGGCATCCTCGGGGTTGGTTCGCGCCCGCCGCCCAACTACGACGGCTACAAGGTCGGCGGCCTGGCCTTCTGGGCCAAGGGACCCGGGCAGGAGGTGGTCAATTCGTGGGCCGCCATCCCGGTG
>JAKLKR010000081.1 GCA_023150565.1 Planctomycetota bacterium | reverse complement strand
CAGCGCCGGCTTCGCGCGCGCCCAGGCCCTCGCCCACGGCCTCGCCGCCACCGGCACCGGCGAACGCCTGCGCGCCCTCGCCGCCGCCGGCCGGCTGCCCGCCGCCACCGCCGGCGAGGCGCTCGACTGCTGGCGCTTCCTGCTCGGGCTGCGCCTGGCGGCGCGCACCAGCCCCGGCGGCGGCGACCACATCGACCCGGCCGCGCTGGGCGGCTGGGAGCGCGCCCAGCTCAAGCGCGCGCTGGCCGGCATCGACGCCCTGCGCGAGCGCCTGCGCAGCGACCTGGCCCGCGCCGGGGCCTGAGCGCGGCCATGCTGGTGGCCCTGCTCGGCGATGCCCACGGCGACCTGGCGCTGCTCGCCCGGCGCACCGCCGAGGCGGCCGGAGCGGGCGCGGGCGCCGCCATCCAGCTCGGCGACCTCGGCTTCCGCGACGACCTGCTCGGCCCCGGCCGCCCCTGGCCGCGGCTGCCCATCCCGGTGCTGGCGCTGTGCGGCAACCACGAGGACCACGCCTTCCTGCGCCGCGCCCGCGCCTCCGGGCTGGCGGCGGCCTGGGCGGCGCACGGGCTGTGCTACCAGCCGCGCGGCTCGCTCGCCCGCCTGGGCGGACGCACGGTCGGGTTCCTGGGCGGGGCGCTGCACGCCGACCGGCCCCAGGATCCCGACCGCGCCAACCTGCCGGTGGCGGCCGAGATCGACGCCGCCCTGGCGGCCTTTGCGGTGCGGCCGCCCGACCTCATCGCCACCCATTCCTGCCCGCCCGGCATCGGCGTGGGCATGCACGGTTCCCCCGCCCTGGCCCTGGGCGTCCTGCGTCATGTGGTCCAGGCGGGCTTCGATCCCGGCCCCGGCGACGACTGCGGGGAACCCGCCCTGGCCCGGCTGTGGCACGGCCTGCGCCGGCGCCCGGCACTGTGGGTGTTCGGCCATTTCCACCTCGCCCACCAGGCGGTGGTGGAGGGCACCCGCTTCGCCTGCGTCCCCGATCTGCCCCGGCCGGAACTGACGCTGTGGGATACCATCGGCGGATCCCTGGTCTGTAGATAGGGGTTATTACCACATACGGATAGTGTTTACGCTCACGTCGGGTTCCGTATAAGCGCCGCCCCCGGAGCCCTCATGAGCGACCCCCATCCCAACCCGCCTTCGCGCATCGGCCAGCAGGCGCTGGTGTGCTTCGGCCTGTTCGGCGTCTTCTTCGTCTTCTACGTCGGCGCAGCGCTGCTGCAGACCCCGGCCGGGGCCGGGATGGGCAGCATGCGCCTGGGTGGCATCCCGCTCGGGTTCGCGCTCTCGCTGGCCATTTTCCCGGTGACCTGGCTGCTCATCGCCCTGTGGTTCTGGAAGGCGAAGTGACCATGGACAACCTCCTCGTCGTCGGCTTCGTCGGCTTCTTCATCCTCGCCTCCATCGTCATCACCTGGTGGTCCTCGCGCTCGACCAAGTCGGCGAGCGAGTTCTACGTCGCCGGCAAGGGCGTGCCCTGGGTCCAGGTCGGCATCGCCATGGTCGGCAGCTACCTGTCGGCGGCGAGCTTCCTCGGCTGCCCGGGCGACATCGGGGTGTTCGGCATCGACTCGATCTGGCTGTCGATCGGCTTCTTCGGCGGCTACATGGCGCTGCTCATGCTGATCGCCGGCCCGCTGCGCAATGTCGGCAGCTTCACCGTGGCCGGGGCCCTCGCCCGCCGCTTCCCCGACGACAAGCTCAAGCTGGCGGTGATGGTGTGCACCATCGTGGTCTCGACCTTCTACCTGGTGCCGCAGATGCTTGGCGCCGGCCTGCTGTTCGAGATGCTGATGGGCTGGGACTTCCTCGCCTGCACCATCGGCCTGGGCGTGCTGATGTGCTTCTACATCGTCTTCGGCGGCATGAAGTCGACGCTCTACAACCAGGTCATCCAGGCCCTGTTCCTGTGGGCGGCGATGGTGGTGCTGACGGTGATGGCGTTCTTTCTGGTCGGCGGCGGCTCGCTGGGCTCGATCTTCGCCACCGCCGACAAGGTGGTGCCGCCCGACGCGGTCAGCGACGCCCTGGTGGCGGAATACCGCCGCGATCCCGCCGCGGCGCGCAGCCGCTGGCCCAAGGAGCTGGAGGCCGCCGCGGCCAAGGCCCGCACCGCGGGCGAGGCGGCGGTGGCCAAGGCCGAGGAGTCGGCCTTCGTCGCGACCGCCTACAAGGACCTCGCCGCCCAGGTGAAGGAGCAGACCCCGGAGCAGGCTATCGCGCATGTGCGCGCCCGCCTGCCCGAGGCCGCCTCGGCCATGACCATCGGGGTCAAGACCGGCGATTCCCTGGCCATCCTCAGCACGGTCATCGCCCTGGTGTTCGGCACCGCCGGCCTGCCGCACATCCTGATCATGTTCTTCACCGTGCCCAGCGCGCGCGCGGCCAAGAAGAGCGTGACCCTGTGCATCGTCGCCCTGGGCATCTTCTACCTCTGCGCGATCATCCTCGGCTTCCTGCTCTTCCCCGCCATCTACCCCAAGCTGATCGGCTGGATCAGCCAGGGCGGCAGCGGGGTGGGGCTGGCCAAGAACATGGCGGTGCTCGAGATCAGCCAGATGGTGGGCGGCAAGTGGCTGATGGCGATCGGCGCCGCCGGCGCCGTGGCCGCCATCCTCTCCACCGCCGCCGGGCTGATGATCACCGTCGCCGGCACCGTCTCCAACGACCTCTACAAGGTCTACATCAACACCCAGGCGAGCGAGAAGCAGGAGCTGATGATCGCCCGCATCACCACCGTGCTGATGTCGGCGATCGCAGTGGTGCTCGCGGTGATGCTCAAGAAGGAGAACATCGCCTGGCTGGTGATGCTCGGCTTCGGCATCGCCGCCAGCGCGATCTTCCCCGGCATGCTCGGCACCCTGTGGTGGCGCGGGGCCACCCGCCAGGGGGTGATCGCCAGCATCGTCACCGGGCTGGTGGTGTCGTGCGTGTTCATCGTCCTGCTGCTGACCGGCGTGCCCACCTTCCTCGGCCTGCCCACCTCGGGCGGCCCGGGCGTATTCGGGGTCACCGCCGGCTTCCTCGCCCTGTTCCTGGTCAGCAAGCTGACCTCGGACTACGGCAAGGATCCCGAGGCCTTCCTCGCCCTGGCGCACAAGCCCGACGCCGACTGAACCGGCGGACGCCGGTCGAACCCGCCGGCCCTGGCCTTAGGCCAGGGCCGGCTTTTTGATGCCCCCCAGGAGCCCCCGATGGATGCCTCGCCCGCCGCCGCCCACGCCGCCTTTTCCGGGCCGATGCTCGCCGGGGTGCCGATCGAATTCGCCTTCTTCGCCTGCACCCTGCTGGGGGTGGCGCTCTTCCACCACCACACCCTCAAGGTGGCGCTGATCGGCCTGGGCGCGCTGGTGGCCTACAAGCTCGGCTTCTCGGTCTTCGGCCACGACCACCAGCCGGGGCTGGGCGGCCTGCTCCACCACCTGGGGGCGGAATGGGTGACCCTGGCCAACCTGCTCGGGCTGCTCACCGGCTTCGCCCTGCTCGCCAGCGCCTTCGAACGCAGCCACCTGCCGGCGCTGCTGCCGCGCGTGCTGCCCGACGACTGGAAGGGCGGCTTCGTGCTGCTGGCGCTGGTGTTCGTGCTGTCGAGCTTCCTCGACAACATCGCCGCGGCGATGATCGGCGGCACGGTGGCGGCGGTGGTCTACCAGCGCCGGGTGCACATCGGCTACCTCGCCGCCATCGTCGCCGCCAGCAACGCCGGCGGCGCCGGCAGCGTGGTCGGCGACACCACCACCACCATGATGTGGATCAAGGGAGCCTCGCCGCTGTCGGTGCTCGACGCCTATATCGGCGCCGGTGTCGCCGTGGTGGTCTGCGGCATCATCGCCGCCCGCCAGCAGCAGGCCCACCAGCCGATCCAGAAGGACCCGGCCGCCGGGACCCATGTCGACTGGGCCCAGCTCGGCATCGTCGCCCTGATCCTGGCCTGCGCGATCGGCATGAACGTGCTGCTCAACACCGTGATCGCCCGGCACTGGCGCGCGGATGCCGGCGACCTGCTGCCATGGATCGGCGGGGCGGTGTGGCTGGCCATCCTCGTCAGCGCGCCGCTGCGGCGGCCGGACTGGTCGCTGCTGCCCGGGGCCTTCAAGGGCAGCATCTTCCTGCTCTCGCTGGTGCTGTGCGCCTCGCTCATGCCGGTGGACAAGCTGCCCGCTCCCTCGTGGCAGACCACCTGCGGCCTGGGCTTCATCTCGGCGGTGTTCGACAACATCCCGCTCACCGCCCTGGCCATCGCCCAGGGCGGCTACGACTGGGGCATGCTCGCCTATGCGGTGGGCTTCGGCGGCTCGATGATCTGGTTCGGCTCCTCGGCCGGGGTGGCGCTGTCGAACACCTTCCCCGAGGCCAAGTCGGTGGGCGCCTGGCTGCGCCACGGCTGGCATGTGGCGCTGGCCTATGTCCTCGGCTTCGCGGTGCTGGTGCTGGTGGCGGGCTGGCATCCCCAGCCGCTGCGCGCCCCCGCCGTCCCGGAGCCCGCGCCCGCCGGCCCGCATCCCTGATCACCGGCTGACAGGCCCCGGCGCTACACCACCGCCAGCGGGCCGCTGCCGGGGCGCGAGGGCATGCCCGCCTGATGCTGGGTCAGGATGCGCTCCTGGCGGACCATGCCCAGGTAGCGACCATCATCATCGACCACCGGCCAGGCGGTGACGTGCTGCTCGCGGAAGAGCTGCCAGGCGCGGTTGACCAGAGTGGCGCCGGTCAGGCCGATCTGGCGGCCGGCGGCCAGGTCGTCCGCGCGGAGGAGGTCTTCCAGGGCGGGCTCGCCCCCGACCGCGACCAGTTCGCGCAGCAGGATGACACCGTGCAGGACCCCGGCGCCATCGACGATGGCCAGGGCATCGACCTGCTCCCGGCTGAACGCCAGGCGGATCTCGTCCAGGTGGGCATCATGCGGGACCGCCGGGACCATCTCGATCAGTCCGGGGACCTCGTCCAGGCGCAGCCGGCTGGACCTGCCCCAGTCTCCGGGAGCCTGGTGGACCGGGCTGTCGGCCTGGGAATCGACCTGCGCGGGGATGATGCTGCGCCGGCCCATCAGCAGGAAGGCCAGCCCGCAGGTCCACATGGCCGGCACCAGCAGGTCGTAGGTGCCGACGATCTCGCTGACCAGCAGGATGGCGGCCACCGGCGTTCGATGGGTGGCCGCCAGCATGGCGGCCATGCCGATGACCACCCCCGCCTGCGGGGTGGGGGCGATCGGCAATCCGGCCAGGACCAGGCACACCGATCCGCCCAGGCAGCCGCCGATGACGATGCTGGGCGCGAACAGGCCGCCCGATCCGCCGGAGCCGACCGTCAGGGCGGTGGTCAGGATCTTGCCCAGGCCGAGCACGGCGAGCAGGAGCGCCAGCCACAGGGCGGCCGTGCCGGCACCGCCATCGGCCATGAACCAGTGGATGATGCTGTAGCCGCCGCCGATGGTGCCGAGGGCGGCGTGGGTGTGGACGCCAGGCGGCATGATCGACCAGATGGCAGCGCCGACCGCCAGGGCCACCATCCCGGCGCTGGCCATGCCGACGCCAGGGCGCATCCACACCGGCACCGGCCAGCGCACCTGCCGTTCGCGGATGGCGGCAAGCGCAGCGATGAACCAGCGTGCGCACAGCGCCAGCAGGATCGCCATGATGGTGAAGCCGGCCAGGCTCGGCCAGGAATCGGCGCTGAAGCCCAGGCCGATGGGGGCGCGGAACAGGGTGGCGCCATGTCCGGCCGGCCAGCCGGTCAGCAGCGAGACCCCGGCTTCGACGCCACTGGCCACGCAGAACGCCACGATGGCGGCGACGAATCCCGGGATCAGCACCGCCGCCTCCAGGTCGGGGCCGCGGTAGAGGATCTCGGCGGCGAACAGCACGGCCGCGAGCGGGGCATGGAAGACGGCCGAGATGCCGCCGGCGATGCCGGCACCGAGCAGGATGCGCCGGTCGTAGGTGGTGGTGCCCAGGCGGCGGGCGCACCAGCTCGCGAAGCTGGCGCCGATGAAGACGATGGGACCTTCCCGCCCGCCGCTGCCACCGCAGCCCAATGTCACCACCGAGGCCAGGAACTTCCAGATCCCCGCCTTGCCCGACAAGGCGCCCTGGCCGCGATGGAAGGCTTCGACGGCCAATCCGGTGCCGCCACCCAGCACCATCCGGGTGCAGCGGATGCCCAGCCAGCCGACGAAGCAGCCGGCGGCGAACAGCACCGGGATGATGAGCAGGGCGGGGATCCAGGGGAAGACGGCGTCCTGGGCGGACTGCCCGCCAGCGCGTTGGTCGACCAGCATGGCCGGCAGGCCGACGGTCTGGTGCATCACCAGCCAGGACACCGCATCGACCATGGCCTGGAACAATCCCCCCGCCACGCCGCAGATCCCGCCCACCATGCCGGCCATCAGGACCCATCGGCTGGTGGGGTTCAGCGTCCAGCGATGGAGGCGGTTGCGCAGGTGGGGCAGGATGGGCACGAGGATACGGTATTAAATGATTTGAATTGAAAAGGTATTGACATTAATCATTTAATGTCATAAAGGACTGGTCATGTCGGCAACGCTTAATAAAGCCGATGTCGGTGGCACGACCACTGTGCTGCCAGGGAGTCTTGAGGCACGCATCGTGCATGCGCTGCGGCGGATCCTGCGCCAGGTGGAACTCGGCTCGAAGGAACTCGAGGCCTCGCACGGGGTGACTGCGCCCCAATTGCTGAGCCTGCTCGTCATCTGCGAGCAGGGCAGCACCACCCAAGCCGAATTGAGCCGGCACATCCTGCTGTCCGCCAGCACCCTGGTGGGGGTGCTGGATCGCCTGGAAGGCAAAGGCCTGATCCTGCGCCAACGCGATACGGCTGATCGCCGTCGCATCCACCTGGTGCCAACCGAGCAGGGGCGGCAGGTGGCCGCCACCGCTCCATTGCCGATGCATGAGCGCCTGGTGCGGGGACTGCCGACCCTGGACCCGGTGCGACGCGGATCCCTGGCCGAGCACCTGGAAGAACTGGTGGACCTGCTGGGCGCCGGCGCCGTCGACGATGCCGGCGTATTGGCATCCGGACCCATCCCTCAACCCCCGCCCGTGCAGCCATGATGCTCGCCTGCGCGCCGGAAGGCCCTTTGCGCCAGTCCCTGGGGCAATCGCTCCTGCGTGCCGCCCTGATGCTGAACACCCTCCTGCGCGACAAGCATGAGGGGCTCAATCGCGGCAACGCCGACCCTCCCGCCACCTGGTAGCGGGCCGCAGGATGGTCCTGCGGCGCGTTCGTGCCCGCCAGGTCATCCGTGTGGAGTCCGCCATGTGCCATTCCGTCGCCAGCCAGGCCATTGTTTCCCCGTGTCTTGCCGAACGTGGGGTGCAACCGTGAAAACTGCATCCCGACGCGATCCCACCGGCTATTCCCGCCTGGTCGGTGACGGCCACTACGCCGACGCCCCCTCGGGCCTGTGGGGCAAGTTCGACAACGTGCGCCGCAACTGGGAGAACCAGATCACCCGCTTCGCCATCCGGCCGGCCCTCGCCCATATAACGCGGCAGGCGCATGCTGCAGGTCGCGGGATACGCATCACGGATCTGGGGTGCGGCGCCGGCGAAGGGCTGGACCTGCTGCTCAAGGTCCCGGTCGGCGCCGAGGCCGTCCGGGGCCGGTATCTGATCGGTTGTGATGACCTGGCCGCCTACCACGGCATCGACCTTTGCCCCACCATGATCACCCAGGCGACGAGGCGCTTCGCCACGTTGCCGCAGGCCAGCTTCGCGGTCGGCGATCTCGCCGATCTGGGCCAGTTGCTGCGCGGACATCCGCCGTTCGACCTCTATTACAACAGCTACGGCTCGCTGTCGCACCTCGAGGATGGGCAATTGCGGCGCATGATCGACGGCGTTCTGCAGCACCAGTCGGGGCCCTGCGTGGTGCTCATCGACGTGCATGGCCAACTCAGCCCGGAATGGCCGGCCTATTGGAACTACAGTTGTGATGCCAACGCGCCGCGCATGCAGCCCTACAACATGGTGTGGATGTATCCCGAGGCCGAGCGTGCGGCACGGCTCGATGAACAGAAGGGTTACCGCGTCCGCTACTGGCGCGGGGATGAGCTCCGGCAGTACCTGCGGGGCATTCCCGGCGTGGTGGAACGCCAACGCAGCCTGACATTGATCGACCGTTCCGTCCTGGTCGGCCGTCATATGGACACCGCCTGCTTCCGGCCTGGCTGCAAGCCGCTGCGCCGGGCGGTCAATGCCCTCTTCGAGTTCAACCAGATATCCACCCCCGACGACCTGCGGGCCGACGATCTGCCATCGACCGGCGATGCGCAGGCCGACGCTTTCTTCGCCGGCTACATCCTGGCCTGGAACACCCTGGTGGACTGGTTCGGGCGCCTGGTCAGCGGGCACCACCCGCCTGCACCCGCGGATCTGTGCTCGGCGGGCGGGCCGGTGCCGGCGGTGCTGCGCGAGGGCCTGGAGGCGCTGGTCGAGCAGTCCAAGCGGCTGGCCTGGTTCAACCCCGGCGACCCCGAGGCCAACCTGCTGCAACCGCAGTTCGGCCTGCTGCTGCGCCAGCTCGAATTCCACACCCAGCAAGGCCTGGGCTGCGGCCACGGCCTGCTGGCGGTGCTCGAACTGGGCAGCGTCACGGGACAGCGTTGATGTGCGGCTTCATCGGATCCTGGCACCCGGAGGGACGGCATCCGCCGACGCTGGCGGCTGGCCTGGCAGCGATCGCCCACCGCGGCCCCGATGGCGAAGGGTGGCACGACCTCGGCCAGGTCCGCCTTGGTCACCGCCGGCTCAGCATCGTCGATGTCGCGGGTGGCAGGCAGCCGCTCTTCAACGAGGACCAACACCTGTGCCTGGTCCACAACGGCGAGATCTACAACCACCGGGCCATCCTGGCCGGCTTGGGCGGTAACCATCAGCCCCGGACGCACAGTGATGGCGAAGCATGGCTGCATGCCGCCGAGGAGCTTGGTCCGGCGACGGCTGTCGGCCAGTTGCATGGCATGTTCGCCCTGGCCGGCAGCGACGGGAAGAGCCTGTGCCTCGGCCGCGACGCTCTGGGGATCAAGCCCCTGTATTGGAGCCGGCACGATGGCGGCCTGGTATTCGCCAGCGAGATCAAGGCGCTGCTGCCGGTGGTGCCACCGGATGCGATCGAGGTCTTTCCGCCTGGCCACGTCTACACCAGCGCGGATGGCATCACGCCCATGTGGCGCGTGCCCGCCGGCTGGACCGCCGCCGACCAGCCGCGGAATCCAGAAGCCTGGGCGGACGCCTTCCTGGCCGCCTTGGACGCTGCCGTACGACAACGCCTGATGGCCGACGTGCCGGTTGGCGTCTTCCTTAGCGGCGGACTCGACTCCAGCCTGATCGCGGCACTGATGAGGCGGTATCTGCCGGAACTCCATTCGTTCGCGGTCGGACTGCCCGGCTCCAACGACCTGGAACGGGCACGCGAAGTGGCCGCCGATCTGGGCACCATCCACCACGAGGTGGCGATCAGCGAGGCGGAACTCATCGCCGCCCTCGACGATGTCATCTGGCATCTGGAATCCTGGGATCCCGACCTGGTGCACAGCGCCCTGCCGTGCTGGTTCGTCTCCCGCGAGGCGGTCAAGCATGTGAAGGTGGTCCTGACCGGCGAGGGAGCCGACGAGTTGTTCGCCGGCTACGCCTACCACCGGGACTACCACGGCGAACAACTCCACCGCGAACTTCGACGTTCGATCAAGGGCCTGCACCACATCAACCTCCAGCGGGTCGACCGCATGTCGATGGCGCATGGTCTGGAAGCCCGGGTGCCGTTCCTCGACACCAACGTCGTCAACCTGGCCCTGGCCATACCGCCCGACCTCAAACTCGCCCGCGGTTTCCACAAGTTCATCCTGCGTCGGGCCGCAGCGCGAGTGCTGCCACCCGAGATCGCCTGGCGGGCCAAGGAGCAGTTCGATCACGGCACCGGATCGGCGGAGGCCCTGCGTCGCCATTTCGGCAGCGCAGAGCGTGAGGCCGAGCGCTACCGCGCCATCTTCTCGGCCCGCTTCCCGGCGGGCAGCGAATGGCTGGTCGCGCGGTGGGAACATGACCGGGTCAATCCGGGAACGGCCGCTGCGCGGGCACGGAGGGCGCATGCCTGATCACGCCCCCGAGGTCGCCTTCACCGGCGTGAGCCTGCGCTACCCCAACGGGGTGCAGGCCCTCGACGGGGTCACCTTCTCGGTCCCGGCCGGCACCATCTGCGCGCTCATGGGCGGCAGCGGCAGTGGCAAAACCACCCTGCTCAAGCTGGTCAATCGCGTGGAACACCCCTGCACCGGCCAGGTGTGTCTCGATGGTCGGCCGGTCGATAACGCCGATCCGGTCGTCCTGCGCCGCTCGATCGGCTATGTCATCCAGGAGGGAGGCCTGTTTCCGCACTGGTCGGCCGCGCGCAATGTCGGGCTGGTGCCGCGATTGCTGGGTTGCGATCAGCGCACGACCGACGAACTGGTCATCAGCGCCATGGATCTGGCGCGCATTCCCCATGCCGAGTTCGGCCGACGGCGCCCAGACCAGCTGTCGGGGGGCCAGCGTCAGCGGGTGGCGATCGCGCGCGCCATCGCGGCCCGGCCGCGCCTGCTCCTCCTGGACGAGCCGTTCGGCGCGCTCGATCCGGCGATCCGCTCCGAGATGCAGGATGAACTGCGCGCCCTGGTCAAGCGCCTCGGCTGCACCGTGATCCTGGTCACCCACGACATCGCCGAGGCCTTCGCCGTCGCCGACCGCATCGCCCTGATCGACCGTGGCAGGCTGGTGCAGATCGGGTCGCCGGTCGAGATCGCCCTGAGGCCCAGCGATGCGGTCGCGGCGGCATTCACCGCCAAGCAGGCCCTGGAACTCCGGCTGCGCTACCTGCGTCTGGCCGATGTCGCCGCCCATCTGCCTGCCTGCGCTGGCGATGGCACCGAGGAACTGCCGGGCGAACGCACCATCGCCGATGCTCTCGGCGCCCTGGCCCGCACCGGCGGTGAGCGTTTCACCGTGCTGCATCAGGGCCGGCGGCTGGGTCCGTTCGAGCGGCGCGCCGTGTGGGACCTCTTGCAACGGGGTGCGGCATGACCTGGGCCGGATTCCTGGCGACTCATGCGTCCGACCTGGCTTGGCGCAGTGGCGAGCACGTTGCCCTCTGCGCCAGCACCCTGGCCGCCGCCTGTCTGATCGCACTGCCCCTGGGCGTCTGGCTGACCCGGCTGCCGCGCGCGGCAGGCGCCGTGCTGGGCCTGTGCTCCGTGGTCCAGACCGTACCCAGCCTGGCCTTGCTGGGCTTCCTCATGGTTCTCACCGGACGCATCGGTTGGGTGCCCAGCGTGTTGGCCCTCTTCCTCTACGCCCTGCTGCCGATCCTACGCAATACCATCGTCGGCCTGGGAACGACCCCGCCCCCAGTCCGTCAGGCTGCCGTCGCCCTGGGCATGACCGGCGACCAGGTGCTCTGGCAGGTCAGCCTGCCACTGGCCATGCCGGTGGTGATCGCCGGTCTGCGCACCGCAGCGGTGTGGACCATCGGCACCGCCACCTTGTGCGCCTTCATCGGCGCCGGCGGCCTCGGTGTATTCATCAACCGCGGCATCGAGACGGTCGATGCCCGCATGGTCTTGCTGGGCGTCGTTCCTGCTGCAGCCTTGGCCCTGACGGTCGACGCCCTGTTCGCGTGGTGCGGCCGTCGACTCACCCCTGCCGGAGGGACCTGAGATGGAGTCTGAGAAGAAGCACCTGCTCATCGGTGGAATAGGGGCCATCGTCGTGCTGCTGCTGAGCATCGGGGCGCTGTGGCTCCTGGCCCGCCCCGCCGATCTGGTGATCGGCAGCAAGAACTTCACCGAATCCCGTGTGCTCGCCGAGATCATGGCCCAGGCGGCCGAGCGCCGGACGGGCCTCCGGGTCGAACGCCGGGAGTTGGGATCGACCGGCCTCTGCTGGGACGCCCTCGGAAAGGACGCGATCCACGCCTACCCCGAATACACCGGCACCCTGCTGACCGACATCCTGAAGCAGCCATCGGTGTCCGATCCCCTCGCCGCTCTGGAACTGGTGAGGACAGGATTGGCCGACCACCCGGACCTGTTGCTGGGCAAGCCCTTCGGCCTCAACGACACCTATGTCCTGGCCATGCGGGGGGATGAAGCGAAGCGTCTCGGCGTGACGCGCATCACGGATCTCGCGCAGCACCCCGACCTCGTCGCCGGTTTCACCAGCGAGTTCAACCAGCGGCCCGATGGCTGGCCCGGATTGTCGAAACACTATGCCTTGAAGCTGGATCGCCCGCCCGTGGATCTCAGTCCTGGACACATGTACCAGGCGGTGCGCGACGGCCAGGTCGCCGTGATCTCGGCATTCAGCACCGATGCCCGTCTGCGCCAGTTCTCATTGGTCGCCCTGGTCGACGATCGGCGCTTCTTTCCCGCCTATGAGGCCCTGCCTGTCATGCGGCGGGATTGCGCGGAACGACACCCCGCCGTTTCCCTGGCCTGGGCTGAACTCGCCGGGCAGATCGACGACGCCACCATGACAGATCTCAACCAGCGGGTCGACCTCGGCGGCGAGGCCATCGTCCGGGTCGCCGCAAGCTTCCTGGACCGCATCAAGCCGGGGGTCGCCAGACCGGCGCCGTAATTCAACGTCTTCCCGCAGGACCTCCGCATGCCTCCCCTCCACCATTCCCACGACCGGGCGGCGGCTTCCGCCATCGCCCAGGCCCTCGATGCCGAGCGCCTGGCACGCATCCTCGCCCCCTGGATCCCCGATCCCGGCGAGCGGACCTTCGTGGTGCGCTGCATCATCGGCGAAGGCCCCATCCACCACCGCGGGGCCAGCTACGCCCTGCTCGCCCTGGCCGGGGCGGTCGCCGAACGGCTGGGTTCACCCGGTCCCGGTCCCGGCGGAGCGGACCTCGCGGTGCCCATGCGCCTGCCGCCGCACCTGGAGCGCCGCGACCAGGATCCGCCCGCCTATCCGCTCCGCCTGGACCCCGCCGGCCTCGATCTGCTGGCCGGCGGCGAGGAGGACATCCGCCAGGTGCTGGTCGACGCCGTCACCGATGGTCCGCCCCACCACGCCCTCGCCAATGTCGCCCTGCTCAACCTGCTCGCCGCCATCCTGCGGCGGATCGGCGAGCGGCCGTGAGCAGCCCCACGCCGCCGGGAAGCGGGGGGCCTTCGGGCCCCTGCGACGCAGCGCCGCCGGGCCTGCTGCAGGCCTTCCGCACCGCCGCCGGCGAACTGGGGCACGCCGGGGCCGCCGAGATCTTCGTGCGCGAGATCGCCGAGGAGCGCGGCGATGCGGGGGTGACGGCCTTCCGCGATGTGCTGGGACGGGATTTCCCGGTCGCCGACGCGCTGGCCGGGCGCTGGCTCGCGGGCTGGCGCCCCGGCCCCCCGGCCCTGGCGCCGCTGCTGCGGCACCTGCAGGGCATCCACCGCCTGGCGGTGGTCGGCCTGGAGGCCCGCCACCTGGACGCCCTGGTCGACGCCCGCCCGGACCTGGAGGTGGCGCTGCTGGCCTGGAACGCGCTGCCGGCCGACTGGGAGCGCATCATCGCCAACTGCGGCGGACGGGTGCAGGCGGTGGACCTGGACGGCATCTTCGGCTGGGCCGGACCGCACTCGGCGGTGCTCTGTCTGGTCTACGGCGATCCCGCCGCAGGCACCGTGTACGCGCCCCCGGCCTGGCTGCGGCTGAACGGACCCGACATGCGCCCGCAGTTCCGCTCGCTCATCGCCTGGAACATCCTGCCGGTGGCGTTCACGGTCTATCCGCGCTGGTTCCACGAGGTCCAGGTCGACGACTTCACCGCCCTGGAGGATGCATGAGCGGGGCCCAGCTGCTGCTCATCGGCATCCTGCTGGCCGCCCTGGTCTGCCAGGCCGCCCTGCCCCAGGCCCGCCTGCTGATCATCACCCTGGCGGCGGCGGTGGCCGGCGCCTGCGCCACCGGCCTGGGCGTGACCAGCACCCGCGAACTGCTGGCCGAGGTGCCCTGGGGGGTGCTGGTGATGCTGGTCGGTCTCGGCCTGCTCGCCGAGATGCTGGCCGCTTCGCGCCTGTTCGGGGTCCTGGCGGCCCAGGCCGCCCGCTTCGGCGAGGGCAACCCCCGTCTGCTGCTGGCGGGCCTCAGCGCCGGCATGTTCCTGGTCAGCGGCCTGGTCAACAACCTCACCGCCCTGGTCCTGGTGCTGCCGCCGGTGCTGGTCCTGCTCCAGCTCATGGGGGCCGACCGGCGCTACGCGGTGTGGCTGCTCGGCTGCCTGCTGGTGGCCTGCAACCTGGGCGGGGCGGCGACGCCGATCGGCGACTTCCCCGCCATCCTGCTGCTGGGCAATGGCAGCCTCGACTTCGGCAACTACCTGGTGCACGCGCTGCCCGCCGCCGGCCTGGCCATGATCGCGCTGCTGCTGGTGGTCGACGTGGCGGTGCGCCCGGCGCGCGGGATGGCCGACGACGGCCTCTCGCGACGGCTGTCCACCGCGGTGATGGGCGGCCTCTACCGGCGGGTGCGGATCGACACCCGCATCCTGGTGCCCGCCGCCATCATGCTGCTGGCGATGGTCGCGGCCTGGACCTCCATCCCCCAGTCCAGCGGGGTGACCCCGGACCTGGTCTGCTGGCTGGGGGTGATCGTCGCCCTGCTCAGCCGCGCCCGCCTGGGCGAGCGCCTGGTGCGCACCCGCGTCGACGTCGAGGCCACCCTGTTCCTGCTCTCGCTGTTCATCATGGTCGGGGCGGTGCGCCACACCGGCATCTTCGCCGACATCTCGCTGTGGCTGACCGGCCTGGAGCTGGCCGGGCCGGCCAAGCTGGCGGTCTTCATCACCGTGGCCGCGCTGCTGACCGGGGTGTTCTCGGCCGGCCCGAGCATGGCGGCGCTGCTGGAGGTCGCCCCCGCCCTCACCGCGACCATGCCCCGGACCGCGGTCTACGTCGGCCTGGCGATGGGGGTGTGCGCCGGATCCAGCCTGTTCCTCACCGCCGCCACCTCGGGGCCGCTGGCCCAGGCGATGACCGAGCGCGCCGGCATCGTCACCGCCGACGGCCGGCCGCTGCGCTTCGGCTTCGCCGAGTTCCTGCCCATCGGCCTGCTCGCCTTCGTCCTGATCCTGGGCGCGGGCATCGCCGCGGCGCTGTTCATCAGCTCGACCGCCGCGCAGACCGGCGTGCCCTGACTCAATGCCCGGCCTTCTGCCCGGGCGCGAACTGCACCAGCACGCAGCCGCCCAGGATCAGGCCGCCGCCCAGCACCATGCGCCAGCCCAGCACCTCGTCGGCATAGGGCACCCCCAGCCAGCCGCCGAGCAGGCCGGGCAGCAGCAGGCACAGGACGGCGGTGAACGCCGCCTCGCTGCAGTAGATGATCCCAGCCTCGGTGGTGGTGACATGGCGCTGCCACACCGTCATCAGGCTGTAGGCGACGCAGGTGCATACCACCACCACCACCGCCATCACCGCCAGGCTGGCGGGGCCGGGGTAGCAGGCCGGCAGCGCCGCCAGCCCCGGACCGCTGAACGCCACCACCGGCAGGGTGCCGGCCGCCATCAGCGCGAACATCGCCCAGGTGACCTGCAGGCCGTCGTTGCCGGCCCAGCGCGGTGCGCCGAGGGCGAGGATCTGGCCGGTGAACAGCAGCGAGGCGCCCAGGGTCATGAGTTCGCCCAGACCGGGGCGGAGATCGGCGGGCGTGATGCCCGACAGCAGGGCCACCCCGGCGAAGGCCAGGACCACGCTCGCCACCACCAGCAGGGATGGCCAGCGCCGCACCGCCAGCGCCGCCACCACCGGCAGCACCACCACGTAGAGCTGGGTGAGGAAGCCCACGGTCGAGGCTGCGGTGCGGTTGAGGGCGTCGATCTGCAGGAACAGCCCCAACCCGCCGGCAAGCGCGCACACCGCCGCCTGCCGCCACTCGGCGGCGGTGGGCAGCCGGCGGCTGCGCCACCAGGCGAGCAGGGCGATCAGCAGCGCCCCGCCCACGTAGCGCACCAGCAGGGCCTGGTTGGTCAGCCAGGTCAGTTCGTGGCCGGTGGCCGCCTGCTGGTGGGCGAACAGGGCCTTGAGCAGCGGGAAGCTGAACGCCCAGCTGACGCAGGCGCCGGTCAGCGCGAGGATGGCGAAGGCGTGGCGGGACATCGCCGCGGCAGGTTCGCCATGCCCGCAGGATTGCCAATGTCGAACCTGCAGATCCACACGCCACAACGTCCGGCAATGCCGCTCCGGGCAGCAGCCCGGAGCCGATCAGGCCCCCTCAATACCAGCGCGACCAGGTGTTCAGCTGCTCGCTGGTCTGGGGGCCGACATGGCCGTCGAAGAAGGCGACGTTGGCCTGACGCCGGTGGCGGTAGGCGGGGGATCCCTGCAGGCCGAGCCCTTCTGGCGCCGCCACGCCGCCATTCCAGTAGTCGCGGGCGTGGCCGTAGCTCACCACCCAGTCGAGCGCGTCGACCCACGCCGCCTTTTCACCGGGCTTAGCGCGGAGTTGTAGCCGTAGGACAGCTGGATCGCCCACACCATGCCCGTCCTGTCCTTCTTGGCCACACCGCACATCTGCTCGCGGCTCAGGGCGGCGGCATTGGTGAGCCGGCCATCGGTGTAATAGCCGATGAACTCCTGGTTGCGCGGCCAGTCGGTGCCAACCGTCCAGGCCGCGTCGGAACGCGGCACGTAACCGCCTTCCCAGGCCAGGGCGTAGACCTCGTTGGCAAGCTGCATCTGGCGCAGGTTGTTGCTGCACTTGGACGACCGCGCCGCGTCGCGCACCATGCCGACCGCCGGCAGCAGCATGCCGGCAAGGACGGCGATGATCGCAATCACCACCAGCAGTTCGATCAGGGTGAAGGCCGCCGCCGGCCGCCGGAGCTGGGATGCGCGGATCTGCATACGGGATTATAGCGCGGTAATTGCCGAAATACCACATCCGCCTGGGACGATCCGATATGCCCAGCCGATGATCCGAAGCGGCCATTCCTCCCTCGGAGCGCCGGGCTCCAGCCCGGCAGTTTGAACGGCTCGAATTGCCGGGCTGGAGCCCGGCGGTCCCAGGGGTGCGTCCGCTACTGCGTGCGGTTCGCGCGTTTCCTGAGCGCCATTGGGGTCAGCGCTCAGCCAGTTCGAGGAACGGCGTCGGCCCACCCGCCCAGGCCGCGCTGTCGAGTTCCAGGCGCATGCCACCGGCGCCGGCGGCCACCGCCAGCTCGTCGCGGCGGGTGCCGTCCTGGGCCAGGGCCCAGGCGCGCAGGGCCGGGGCGCCGGCGGCGCGCCGCAGCTCGATGGCGAAGCGGCCGGTGCGCACCAGCACCGGGCCGCTGCCGAGCTTGCGCAGGGTGCGCCCGGCCTCGTCCTCGTACTGCTCGCCGTCGTTGCGCGCATCGGTGGCGAGCACCAGCAGCAGGCGGGCGCTGGCCGGCAGCGCCTGGCCGTCGAGGGCGGCGACGGTGGCGGCCACCGGCACCGAGGCCGCGGCCAGGCGCAGGGCACCGGCCTCGACCGGGGCGCTGAACACGTCGCTGCACACCCCCGCGAGGGTGGCGGTGGCGACGGTCAGCTGGTGGCGGCGGGCGTCGAGCAGCTGGTCGGCCACCCTGGTGCGGTTGCCGGCCGGCAGGATGCCGCGCTCACGCAGGGTGTCGACCGCGGCCGCCAGGCCGCGCACCGGCGGCTTGTCGGCGACCTTGCTCTCGAAGCGGCTGCCCACCACCGCCGAGCCGTTTTCCAGCGCCAGGGTGAGGTCGGCGGCGGGTGCGGCGGCGGGGCCGCCTTCGACCCGGCTCGAGAAGCCGGTGAGCAGGGCCAGGCGGGTCTGCTCCCCCGACATCGCCTCCTGCGCCTGCGCCAGCACCGCGGCGCGCGGCAGGGCCACCTGCACCTGGTGGCGCGCCGGCGCCACCGCGCGGCCGCGCCAGGCCAGCCCGGTCACCACCTGCGAGGCGCGCGCCACCGGGTCGTTGGCGACCGAGAACGGCTTGACCGCCCGGCCCTTCATCAGCACCGGCGAGGCATGGACGAAGAGCATGTCGATCTCCTGCAGCGCGGCGAAGGCGCCCACCGACAGCCCTTCCTCGTAGCGGTGGCGGTTCCAGTAGACGTGGCCGTACTCGGTCAGCAGCAGGGGCAGGCCGGCGATGCGGATGCCGGCGATGTTGCGCAGGTAGCCCAGGCCGTCGGCCAGCGAGCTGGACTGGCTGACCTTCGAGCCGGCCTGGATGAAGTCGCTGGGGTGGTCGTGGTAGTTGTGCATGGTCACCGCCCCCAGGCGGGCGCGCGCGAGCTGGTAGCGCAGGTTCTTGTAGTGGTCGTAATTGGTGAAGATGCCCGGGTAGCCGGCGGCGCGCACCACGCCCTCGAAGAAGGCCTGGGTCTCGGCATCGGCCTCGGCCAGGAAGGCCGACACGTCGGCGCCCCGCCGCCCGGCGGCGATGACGTCGTCGAGGGCGAAGATCGGCGCCTCGGCGAAGGACGCCGGCGGCGGCGTGGCCACGCCCCAGGCTGCGCGCCAGGCCGTGGGATCGGCGTAGGTGCGGGCGAGGAAGGCGCGCCAGGACGCGAGCAGGGGCTCCTGCCAGCCGTTGCGCCACAGGTTCAGCTCCTGCTCGTTCCAGCCCAGCACCACCGCCACCATGGGGTCCTCGGCCAGGGTCAGGCCGGTGAGCGGGTTGCGGTGGGTGAGCAGGGCGGTGACCGCGGCGCGGTAGTGGGCGCGCGCCGCCGGGTCGCCATAGCTGCGCCAGCGCAGGTCGACCATGCCAAGATCGGAGGACCAGGGATTGACGGGGTAGAACCCGGTCCACGAGGTCATGGCGTCGAGGAAGAGGTAGATGCCGCGCTGCTTGAGCGCCGCCGCCAGGCGGTCGACCAGCTCCATGCGCGCGGGATCGAGCAACTGGCCGGCGGCGGCGCGGGCGTCGGTGGCGGCAATGGCGGCGGCGTCGATGGGCTTGCCCCAGCGCGGCCGGCCGGCGAGGTGGAAGTCGAGGAAATGGAAGCGCACCATGTTGTAGCCCTGGCGCCGCACCGCCTCGGCGAAGGCCTCGGGATCGGCGTTCTCGTCATTGGCGAACACCCAGTCGGGGCCGGTGCAGCCGAAGAAGCGCACCGGGGTGGCGGGGTCGCTGGCGAAGGCCAGGCGGCCGTCGGGGCGGGCGATGACCCTGCCGCGGCAGCCGGCGGGGGCGTGGTCAACCCAGGCCGAGCGGTCGAGGGCGGTGCCGGGCTTGACCACCAGGTCGTCGGCAGGCAGCGCCTTCCACTCCGCGCCGGCGGCGACGGTGATGGCCTTGCGCTCGGGCAGCGGCAGGTCGCGCGCCGAGAGGGTGGCGGCGACCACGATCCACAGCGACGATCCGGTGGTGGTCAGGCGCAGGTCGGCGGCCTCGACCTCGCCGCCCAGGTCGAGGCGCGAGAGGTAGACCCCCACCAGCGCGCTCTGGTTGGGGCGGGTGCCCACCACCGCGCCGTTGGGCAGCGACACCGGGTTCCACCAGTCGCCAACCTCGCGCCCGAGGGCGAGGTCGAGCTTGCGCTCGGTTCCGTCGCGCCCGGTCACCACCGCCTGGCCGACCACGGTGCCGCGCGGCCCGCCCGCCCAGCACACGGCGTGCAGCAGGTACAGCCAGCGCCCGCGCGCCCCGGTCGGGAAGGGCGCGGTCACCGTCTCCGGGGCGTTGGGCAGGGTGCGGTGGCGGAAGGACACCACCCCCTTGCCGTGGTTGGCGGCGGGATCGGTGATGGCGAAGGGCACCCCGCCGAACTCGCGGCGCGCGACCTCGAACTCGGCGAAGGAGTTGGCCCAGCCCTGGTCCGACCAGCCGCCCGCCCCGTCGCCGGGCTGGTCGTCGGCGAAGCCCATGTTGGCCACCCCGGCCAGGGCAGCCGGCCAGTGGCCGGGCGCGGCAGGATCCTGCGCCCAGGCGAGCGCGGGAAGCAGGATAAAGGCGGCGAGCAGGCGCAGGTTCATGGCGATCTCCGGACTGATCGGCGCATCATGGCGAATCGGGTGGCGCCACGCCAGTCCCGGCCGGGATGAGCGGAAGCGGCCAGGGTGTGAGCCGGACCGCCGATCAACGCCGCGGAGCGGCCGGGCGTAGGGCGAGATGCTCGGGATCCGGCCGTGCCGCCAGGGCGCCGCTGCGCCGGCCGCTGCGCCACAGCGCCGGGGTGACGGTGAAGCGGGCGCGGAAGCGGCGGGTGAAATGGCTGACGTCGCTGAATCCGACCGCGGCGGCGATGCGCGCCACCGGAGCCTGGTCGCGCTCCAGCAGCTGGCAGGACTGGTCGAGGCGCAGGCGTTCGAGCAGGCGGTGCGGCGATTCGCCCAGGTGGCGGGCGCACAGCCGCACCAGCTGCGCGGTCGACACCCCGGCGGCGGCGGCCATGCCCGGCAGCGACCAGGGCGCGGCGAGGTCGGCGCCGAGGCTGGCCACCAGGCGCTCGATGCGCGCGTCGCGGCCCGGAGGCGCGGCCGCCGCCGAGCGCGCGACCTCGCGCGCCACCAGCAGCAGGGCGCGCTCCAGGCTGTTCATGGCGAAACGCACCCGGTCGGGCGCGCCGCCGTGATCGTGGGCTATGCAGTCGGCCAGGGCGGCGCGCACCGCCCGGCAGGCCGCCGCCGGCAGGTCGACCGCCATCAGGCCGGGCACGAGCTCGGGCCAGGCGAGCAGGTCGAACCAGGCCACGGGCGGCTGCACATGCACCCACATGCGTTCCCAGCCGGCGGCCTCGGACGCGACCCCGTAGCATTGCGGCACCCCGGGGCGCCAGAGCAGGATGCGCCGGGGCGGGGCGGCGACCTGCGGCTCGCTGGTGCCGGCCCGGCCGCGGCCGCGCAGGGTCAGGAGCAGATGCCAGT
>JAKLKR010000080.1 GCA_023150565.1 Planctomycetota bacterium | reverse complement strand
GCTCCACCGGCGCCGCCGCCGCCAGCGCGCCCCACTGGCCGGCCTGCACCGCCAGCCACGACGCCACCGCCTGGGCGAGGTCGGCGCGCGGCGCGGCGAACATCCGCGGCAGCATCGGCGCGGCCGCCACCGCCGGCAGGGTCAGGCGGCCGTCGGCCCAGCTGGCCGCCACCGCCGGCGCGCCCGGCTGCGAGCCCACCCCCACCGCCGCCGGGCGCGCGGGGCGCAGCACCGACACGTCGCCGGTCACCGCCTCGGCCGGCCTGCTGCGCATGCACACCACCGGGTAGAGGTCGAAGATGCCGTTCTTGGCCTGCCAGCGCTCGGCCCACACCGCCGGGTCGGCGGTGGTGCTGGTGCGCGGCACGCCCAATGCGGTCAGCAGCAGGTCGAGCTGCGGACGCCGCTCCGAGGTGCCGCGGAAGGCGCTGTCGTGGTCGCGGCTGTCGCGCCAGAAGGTGGCGCCGAGCATCACCACCCGGCCCTTGCCCAGGGTGCGGCGGGCGATGGCCACGCCCAGCCCGTCCTGCCAGGTGGCGATGGCCTCGACCCCGCCGGCCGCCGGCTCCAGGCTGAGCGCGGGGCCGGTGACGTCGCGGCTGGTCCAGTCCAGCACCTGGCCCCAGCCGGGCAGCTCGCGCCCGCGCATCGCCGGCCACAGGTCCTGGGTGTCGCTGAAGCGGATGCGCTTGCCGCCGATGGGCGCGTCCTGCTTCGGCCGCAGCCCGGTGAGGCGGCTGATCGGCCAGGCGTGGGCGCGCTCCGGGCTGTGCATGCCGGTGTTGTGCAGGGCCACGAAGGTGCCGCCGCGGCGCACGTAGCCTTCGATGGCGGCGAGGTCGGCGTCGTCCAGCACCGCGCTGCCGGCGTCGAACAGCACCGGGTAGGCGTCGGCGAAGCCCGCCGCCACGTCGGGCAGGTCGACCAGCTGGCCGGTGCGGCCGCAGGCCTGCAGCTCGCCGCGGGTGATGTCCCAATTGTAGGGCGTGTCGATGCCGAGGCGCACGGTGCGGTTCGAGCGCAGCACCGCCACCTGCGGGCGCACGGGCCGGCCCTTGCCGATGCAGGCCAGCAGCCGGCGATGCTCGACGATCCACTGCGCCAGCTCGGGCCTGGTGCGGTAGAGGTCGTTGTGGAACACGATGTCCACCGCGTCGTCGCCGAGCATGAGGTAGCGGCAGAACATGTCGCGGATGCCGTCGACGCTGTCGGCCGGGCCGCCCGGCTCGCTGCTGTGCTGGCCGCCGCGCGCGATCACCGGGCTGGTGGTCCACGGCGCCCAGCAGGCCGCGGCCTGGCCGGTGTCGTGCGGGTAGGCGCCGTAGCGGGTGAACAGGTGCGCGAAGCCGTCGTAGTGGCTGCCGGGCGCCATCACCTTCATCGGCCGCTCGCCATCGCCCTGGCGGGTGGCGCGCATCGCCGACTCCAGCGCCTGGGCGCGCAGCTGCACGGCGAACTCCAGGGCGTCGAACCAGCGGCGGTTGAGCGCCTCGCCCAGGAACGGGTAGACGCTGCGCCCGGCCGGGGACAGGAAGACGAAGGACGGCACCGGCTCGGCGCCGGTGGCGAGCACCAGGCGGTGGCGGCCGGCGGCGAGGCTGCCGGCCTCGAGGCAGAGGGCGACGTCGCCGGTGAGCGGGCTGTGGTCGGTGAGGTCCTTGAGCGGCGCGCCGTCGATCCAGGCGCGCACGCGGTTGTGCTGCACGTGCCACCAGTTGCGCGAGATGTGCAGGTACAGCGGCCGGCCGGCCGCGGCGGCCGGGATCTCGAGCTCGCGGCGCAGCCAGTAGACGGGCTTGGACACCCCGCGGCCGTGCATCATCAGCAGGCTGTCGTTGGCCGCGCAGGCGCTCCAGCCGCCGGGATCGCGGGCGGGATCCCACCAGCCGGCGGCCTCGCCGGCCTGGTCGGGATCGGCGCGGCCCTCCCACCCGCCGGGGCGCAGGTCGAGGGCGGCGGCGGGATCGCCGCCGACGAAGTCGCGCACCCGCGGCAGCGGCACCGCGTCCCAGTCCCGCCAGGCGTCGGCGCGCCCGGCGTGGCGCAGCGACACGCCGGCGGGATCCAGCCGGCGCACCTCGCGCAGCCAGCTGCGCCAGGCCTGGGCGGTGGCGGGCAGCCCGGCCACCCGCTCCAGCCCCAGCAGCGAGGCGTGGCCGAACTCGGCGGCGACGTGGTGGCCGGCGAAGCGCGGATCGCGGGCGGCGTGCGCGGCGATGCGCCGGCGGGCGTCGTGCACCCAGGGGTCGGCGGCGGGCACCGGTTCCCAGGCGCATTCGCCGGCGCGCGACTGGTTGAGGAGGCCGGGCGCGGAGCTGCTCGGCGGATCGGGGTCGGGGATGTGCGGCAGCGGCGAGACCCGGCGCACGAAGGCCGGGACCTGGGGCGCGGTCCAGCCCAGCAGCATGCGCCAGGGCACGTCGCGGCGCGCGGCCTCGGCCGAGAACCAGTCGAGCACGGTGGTGTCGAGCACCCCCGGCGCCACCAGGCGGCTCTCCGACACTCCGGTGGCGCACATGGTGAAGCCCTGGTCCTTGAACCACTGCAGGTCGGCGCCCAGGTCCTTGGGCAGCACCCCGCCGCCGTGCACCCAGAAGCCCACCGCGGCGTTGTCGAAGCAGTCGAGCCAGGCCGGGTGGCTGCGCGGCGCGACCGCCTGCCACGACGACGCCCCGGCGGCGGCGCAGCGCGCGGCCAGGGCCTCGCGGGTGGGGGCGAACAGGGCGTGGAAGCGCGCGCCGTCGACCCCCAGCACCCACCACCCCGCCGGTTCCAGGGCGAGCACGGTGGCGGGCAGGCCGCTGCCGGCGACCTCACGCACCGCGCCCAGGGCGGTGGCGTCGGCGAGGAACTTGGAGGCGCACCAGCCGGCATGCCCGGCATCGGCGGCGGTGAGGGTGGTCCACGAGCCGCCATCGCCGCCGGTCCCGCCATGGTCGTCGAGCACCAGCTCGCCGAGACCGCGCAGGCGGTGGGTGGGGGCCGGTGCGGACACCGGCGCCGGCGGACCCGCCATGGCCCCCCCCGCCGCCCCCGCCGCCCCCGCCGCCCCCGGATGCCCCTGGCAGGCCCCCAGTCCAAGCAGCAATCCCCCGGCGCAGAGTCCGCAAAGCCACAGCGCAGCGTTCATCGACTGGCCTCCTGTCCGGTGATATTAATCGATATAATAGAATATTAAGAATAACTGTCAATAAGCGACATTTTAACAACGATTTGTAGTTTGACACTTGTTTATTCTATTCATTAGAATATGTCTGGATGACATGCCGTCGCTGAGTCCGTTCCACCCGGTGAAGCCCCTGTCGCGGCAGGAGCAGATCACCGCCCACCTGCGCGAGCAGGTGCTGTCGGGCGCGCTCGCCCCCGACACCCGCCTGCCCACCACCCAGGAGCTGGCGCGGCAGTGGCAGGTGCCCATCGCCACCCTCCAGGCCGCCTTCGCGCCGCTGGTGAAGGAGGGCCTGCTCACACGCAAGCCGGGGGTGGGCACGGTGGTGCGCAGCGCCGCCGCCGGCCTGACGCGGGTGGGCATCTACCTGCCCGGCGGCTCGCTGCCGGCCGGCAGCGACCGCTTCAGCGAGCGTCTGGCGGCGCAGCTGGAGGCGCGCGTGGCCGCCGATGGGCTGCAGACCATGCGCCTGCCCGACCCCCGCCCGGGCGCCCTGCGCACCACCCCGCCCGACGACCTGCTGGCGGCGGTGCGCGAACGCCGCATCGACGCTCTGATCGCCTGCGAATGCGATGCCGCCATCGCCTCCTGGCTCACGCGGCTGCCGCTGCCGGTGGCGATCTCGGGCTCGGGCGCCCAGCCCGCCGCGGTGTGGTACGACTTCACCGATTTCGCCCGCCAGGGCGTCGCCCGCCTGGCCGAGCGCGGCTGCCGGCGCATCGGCCTGATCACCCTGGCGCGCCCGGGGCAGCAGGCCACCGCCGACGGCCGGCCCTGCGACCTGCACGGCGCCCTGGCCGAGACCGCCGCGCGCCTGGGCCTGCAGGCCGACCCCGCCTGGCGGCGCTGGCCCGCTCCCGGCACCTTCATCGACGAGGTCGATGCCGAGCGCTGGGGCTTCGCGCGCGCGCAGGAGCTGTGGGCGCAGGACGACCGCCCCGACGGCCTGCTGGTGTACACCGACCGGGTGGCGCGCGGGGTGGTGATGGGCCTGCTGGCGCTCGGCCCGACCGCCGCGCCGCCGCGCCTGGTGCTGCACCGCAACGCCGAGATCGGGCTGTTCAGCCCGCTGCCGGCCGACTTCCTCGACGCCTCGGTGAGCGACACCGCCGAGCGCCTGATGGCGATGGTCGAGGCCCAGCACCGCGGCCAGCCGCTGCCCGCGCGTGACCTCGCCTTCCGCCTCGCGGCCGGCTGAACGGGATCCTGGGAGGGTCGAGCGCCTGCTCGACCGGCACGCCAGATGGTCGAGCTGGCGCTCGACCCTCCCGGCCCCCCTCAGCCCAGGCTCCAGCGCGCCGGCGCCTCCTCCTCGACGTGCACGCGCGGCTCGCCGCGGTCGGGCAGCTCCAGGCAGGCGGCGGTGCCGCCCGCGATCTCGAGGGTGCGCCCGCCGATGCGCACCACCCCCGACAGCTCCTCGTCCTCGCGCGCCACCAGCATCACCAGGCTGCGGCCGGCGGCGGCGTCGCGGTAGAGCCGCCAGAGCATGGTCGCGGAGTGGCAGGCCACCGCCGGCGGGGCCAGGCGGCGGATCTCGGCCAGCACCGCCTCCGAGGCCTCGTAGCCGCTGAACCACGCCGCCGCGCCGTCGGGCGAGCGCAGCCCGTGCAGGTCGCCCTCGCCCGAGGGGATGCCGCGCGGCGAGGCCGCCACCGGATGCGCCAGGTCGAAGCGCTCGGGGCGGATCGCCGGCAGCGGCGTGCCGTTCTCGCGGAACCAGCGGTCGTAGTCGTCGGCGTGCAGCGGCGCCATGCCCAGCAGCGCGGCGACGGCGGCGGTGAGGTCGCGGCCGTCCTCGTCGACGCTGGGCGGCGGCCCGGCGAACAGCACCCGCCCGCCGGCGGCGGCGAAGGCGGCGAGGCGCTCCCACGCCGCGCGCGCCAGCACCGGCGCCCCCGGCACCACCAGCACGCGGTAGGAGCCGATGGCGGTGTCGAGCCGCCCGTCGCCCACGGTGGCCGCGGCGAGCAGGCGCGCGTCGATGAAGTCGAAGGCCACGCTGCGCTCGAGCGCGCGCCGCGACAGGTTGATGCAGAACGCCTTGTGCAGGTTGGCGGCGTGGCGCAGGTTGGCGCCGCAGATCCCGGCCCAGTCGTGCAGCACCGCCACCTCGGCCAGCGGCCGCGCCGCGCCCAAAAGGCGCTGCCAGCGCTGGTGGCGGCGCATCGACGCCACCTGCTCCTCCCAGGCGTGGTGCTGGGGGAACATCGCGGTATCGCAGTCGTCGCCGTACCAGATGTTGAACCAGGTGACGTGCATCAGGCTCATCAGCCGGGCGTTCCAGCGCGTGGCGCGCCGGTTCGGCTGGTAGCCCCAGGTGTTGCACTCGTGCTCGCCCGAGGGGGTCAGGCGCGCCAGCGCCGAGCCCAGGGTGTAGCTGTACGCCACCGAGGCCGGGTCCCACCAGCAGCAGTCGGTGTAGCCGGCATCCATGGCGTCGGTAAGGCGGAAGTAGTCGACCGCGCCGGCGCGGTAGTCGTTGATGCCGCCCTCGCCCTGCCAGGTGTGGTGGGTGCCCAGCAGCAGGTCGGGGCCGAAGGCGGCGCGTGCCGCCGCCACCAGGTCGGCCTGGGCCTCGGCCAGGGTCTCGTTGAGGAGGCGGTAGTAGGCCAGGCGCGCGCGCACCGCCTCGGCGCCCAGGCCGGGCTGGTCGAGCAGCGGGAACAGCGGCGCCAGCGCGCGGCCCTCGCGCGCGGCGAAGGCCGCGGCCAGGCCGCGGCCGTAGCGGTAGCTGCCCCAGTCGCCGCCGGTCGCCGGCTCGTCCCAGCAGATGCCGTCGAGGGGGATGTGGCGGAAGTCGTCGATCAGCGCGCGGAACCACGCCCGCGTGCCGGGATGGGCGAAGTCCACCAGCTCGCGGTCGAGCACCGCCACATACAGCGTCACCCGCCCGTCGCCGCCCGCCGCCGGCGGCCGGCTGCGCAGGCGCAGGTGGCGGTACGGGCGCAGGTTGCGGCCCTCGACGTACTCCTGGCGGCGGTCGGCCATGCCCAGCGGGCTGGTGAAGGTCTCCCAGTCGATGCGGTAGGGCCCGGGATCGATGGGCTCGGGGCCGGCGCCGCGCTCGACCTGGGCGCACACCACATGGTCGAAGGTCATGCCCATGCGCGTGGGCAGGTGGAAGTCGACCAGCAGCTCGCCGGCGCGCAGGGTGCCGGTGCCGCGGAACACCCGCCAGCCCAGCGCCTGCGGGCAGGCCTGGCCCAGCTGCTCGGCCACGTGGTGGTGCGGCTCGCAGTCGTAGACCACGCGCAGGCCGTGGCGGTGGCCGTGCTCGACCGCCGCCGCCACCGCCGCCACCACCTCCCGCGAGCGGTGGTGGAAGCAGCATTGGCGCAGCATGATGCGCGCGATGCCGTAGCCGCAGGCGCCGAGGTCGGCCATGGCGGCGGCGATGCGGGAGGGGTCGAGGATGGCCGGCTCGTTGAGCCAGTAGCCCATGCTCTGGGCGAAACCGCGGGAGGTGGTGTTCACAGCGAGATCCTGGTGGTGGTGGCGGCCAGCCGGTCGAAGGGGATGCGCACGCGGCCCGGGCGCTGGCGCACCCCGTCGACCGTGACCGTGCGCCCGCCGCGGCCCGAGAGCGCGAGGTCGATGCGCCGGCCGCGCACCACCAGCCCGCGCACCGACAGCGCGCGGCGCACCCCGGTGGGGGTCAGCACCAGCCCCTCGTGGTCGATCTCCAGGCCGAGGATGCTGCGGAACAGCACCCCGTACCAGGCCTGGCCGGCGAAGGCCTGCTTGCAGCCGGGGTTGTCGAGGGTGAAGCCCTCGTTCTCGGCGTCGAGGGTCAGGCCCTCGGGCATGGCGTGCTGGCGCCAGTACCACTCCACGTCGCCGAACCAGCGCTCCAGTTCGCGCCGGCGCCCGGCGAGCATCATCGCCTGGCGGTAGAAGGCCTCGGACCAGCTGGGGTAGTAGGCCTGGATCTGGTTGCCGTCGCCGGGGAAGCCCGCATCCCACCCCGGGATCATGCCGCCCAGGCCGTGCCGCGAGGTGAAGTTGCGGGCGAGGAAGCCCGCCACCGCGGCCTCGCGCCCGGCGATGAGGTCGGCGGCCCAGTGCGTCACCCATTGCACCGCGAACACCGGGTAGTGCCGGCGCGGGGACAGGTCGCGGCTCGACACCGAATCGATGTAGTAGCCCTGGCGCGCATCCCAGAACACCCGCCGGAACGACTCCAGGCAGCGCTGGGCGGTGGCGTCGTAGCGCCCGGCCAGGCGCTCCCAGCGCGCCCCGCCGTCGGCCTGGTGCAGGGTGCGCGCCAGGCGGGCGAGGGCGCGCAGCGCCTGGTAGTGGATGCTGTTGCCGCTGCTGCACAGGTCGTGGCCGTCCTGGTCGACCGGGAAGTCGGGCAGCCCGGCGCCCTCGATCAGGCCGCAGCCGCCCACCTCCGCGGTCAGGCTGCGGTCCATCAGCCAGCAGGCGAAGGGCAGCAGCTCGCGCAGCACGGCGTGGTCGCCGGTGGCGCAGTGGTGGTGGTAGAGCGCGGTGATGAACAGGCACTGGGTGTGCCAGGCCGCGCCCAGGTAGGGCTGCATGCGCGTGGTCACCAGCGCGGGGATGCCCAGGCGGCGGTCGGCCAGGCCGCGGTGCAGGCGCAGCATGGCGAGCAGCGCCTGGGGATCGTTGCTGTAGGCGAACGAGCCGGAGTTGAAGAACAGGTCGAGCCACACCCAGTAGTCGTGCATGGCGGCGCGGTAGGCGCCGGGGGCGTCGGCCACCGCCAGGGCGTCGACCACCAGCGGCACGTTGGCCATGCACGAGGCCACCGCCGGCGCGTCGGGCATGGCGATGCGCGGCGCCGCGGCCAGGCGCCGCTCGACCCCCTGCCGCGCCCCGGTGCAGGCCTCGGCGCAGCCGCGGCGCAGCACGCCCAGGCGGCGGCGCAGGGCCGCGCGCTCGGGGGCGAAGGCGAGGATCGCCGCGGCCTCGTCGGCGAAGGGCGCGCCGTCGAGCCAGTGCTTGAACCCGCCGTGGAAGCTGCGGTGGCGGGCGGCGGTGGTGAGGGCCACGCCGACCTGGGTCTCGGCCCGGGCGACGTCGGCGACCAGGAAGTTGGGCCGCACCTGGTGGCGCTTCCTGTCGATCTGCGCCCGGCATTCCGCCGGGGTGAAGCGGTCGAGCGCGCCCGCCGCCACCGCCCCGCCGGCGCCCAGCGGCTCCCAGGCGCTCCAGGTGCGGTTGGGGGAATTGGCGCGGCAGCCGCCGTGCCACACCAGGCGCAGGGCCAGGGTGCGCCGGCGCGGGTTGGCCAGCACGCGCACCCGCTGCACCACCGCATCGTCGAGCACGGTCAGCTCGTGCTCGATGCGCACCCCGGCGAGCGAGCAGGTGCTGACGTAGCCGTGCGGGTACAGGCGGGTGCGGTTGAACTCCGGGTACCACGGGGTGCCGTCCACCAGCAGGCACAGGCGGAAGACCTTGCCCCACGCCGACTGCGGGCTGCCGGCGCGGAAGAAGGTGCGCATGGGCATGGCCTGGCGGCCGAAGTGCAGGATCTCGCCGATGCCGCCGTGGCGCAGCACGGTCAGCGCGGTGCGGCCCTTGCCGAACCAGCTCTGGTCGAGACCGAAGCCGCTGGGGATGACCGGCAGGTCGCCGTCGAAGGCGAGGTCGCTGGCGCTGAGGTTGGACAGTGTGGTGGTGGGCATGGGGTTCCCGTCAGGGGGAGGCGAGGCCGGGCTGGCACGGGCCGGGCACCCGCAGGCGGGGCCAGTGGGCAGCGGTCGATGCATCGATCCCGATGATCATCTCTTTCCTCGATATAGCGCATGAACAACCGGTTTCTATGATCTGGTATGCGCGCCGATTGATCGCGGCGAGCAGGCGCTGCCGGGACCGCGACGCCGGCCGCGCCCGCCGCCCGGCGGCAGGCCCCCGCCCGGCGGCGACTGCGTGCCGGCAGGCCGGGGGGAGGGGGAGGGCTACGGCCTGGCCCAGTACGCATCGAGCTCGTCGGCGCGCTCGCGCACGAAGGCGCGCATGCGCGCGACCGTGCCGTCCGCCTCGCTGGCCGCGACCAGGCGGCGATCGCAGGCGGCCAGCCGCTTGGCGTCCCCGTCGGCCTGCGCCGCCGCGTCGGCCACCATGGCGCAGCCCGTGGCCCCGATCGCGCGATAGGCCTCCGCCAGCTCCTGCGCGCTGCAGGCGAACGCCCCCTGGGCGAACAACGAGGCCAGGCCGGGAAAGGTGGTGTTGGCCGCCAGGCCGGCATCGGTCTCGACCGTGCTCAGCACCAGCAGGTGGCGCACCGAGTCCGGCTGGGCGCGCCACCGCTTCAGGCGGGCGGGGTCGAGGGCGACATGCCAGCGCAGACGGTCGAAGCTGCGCACCAGCAGCAGATCCGCCGGCAGCGCACGCAGGTCGGCGGCGGTCAGCGCCTCGCGCGGCAGCATGGGGTGGCCGCCGCGGTCGACAGCCAGCACCGCCACCACGGCCAGACCCACGGCGAGGGCGGCGCCCGCCGGCATCAGCCAGCTGCGGCCCGTGGTCCGCCCAGCCGGCTGCGGAAGAACGCAGCCTGCTGGCCTTGCGACTCCTCGGGGGCGACCTGCGGTCGCTGTTTTCCCCGAAGGATCGCAAGAACGCTCTTTACCCAGGGGGCGCCAGGCGCCCCCCTCACCCCCGGCAGGGCTAGTCATGGTACCACGCGCGTTTCGCCGACACGCTGGCCGAGGAAGGCTGGATCTCGAACAGCCCCTGCACCCGGCCGTCGGCGAAGCAGACATTGGCCTTCTTGCGGTGCGCATAGCGGACGAATTCGGCCCCCACCGTCACCGCCTGCGTGACCCCGTCCTCGTAGGAGGTGCAGTTCCCGGTGTTCTTGGTGGTCTCGCCCCAGAAATAGCCCCCCTCCATGAAGGCGTAGAGCTGGTCCATGCCGCGCAGGGCGGACAGCCGTTCGTGGAAGAAGCGCTTGTCGCTGGGCGTATTGAACCACGCGAACGCGTTGCCCATGTAGGACGAGTTGTTGCCGCACACCTTCTGCCCGTCGGGCGTGGTCCAGGTCGGGTTGGTGCCCATCAGGCCCTTCTGCCAACGGTTGTTCGGGCAATTGAACATGCCCAGGCGCCGACGCAGCTGGGCGGTCGGCACGCCCATGGGAAGCTCCCGGCCGAGGAAGGCGTTCAGGTTGCCGCCCCAGGTCTCCACCCCGAGCGCCCCGGTGCCGCCGTCGCAGGCCAGCACCAGACCGCCGCTGGACAGGTACTGGGAGACCGCCGGCAACCGGCCCCGCTCGGCAGCCGCATAGGCGATGAGCCCGGCATGGATCTGGCGCATGTTGGCCTGGCAGGTCAGCGACAGGGCGGCGGCGCGCACCGTGGCCACCGCCGGCAGCAGCAGTCCGGCGAGGATGCCGACGATGGCGATGACCACCAGCAGCTCGATGAGGGTGAAGGCGCGACGGGGGGCGGCGGGGACCATGGTCGAGCTCCTTCCAAGGGCGCATCCTAGCAGGCATGATACCGGTTGTCAGAGTCCGCTTCGCACGAAAATTGACCGTCCTGAGCATGCGCTACTTCGACGACATCGAGTTCCTCGGCGGCGGCGTGCATCCGCGCTACGCCAGCCACCTGACCACCACCGCGCACAACCTCTCGCTCGAACTGTGCTCGGCCGGCGGCCTGTACATGCACACCGACGAGGGGGCGCGCGTCGACCTGCCGGCCCCGGCGGTGTTCTGGCACCTGCCCGGCCACCGCTACCGCTACGGCCCCCTGCCCGCCCCCGGCTGGTGGCACCACCACTGGGTGATCATGCGCGGGCCACGCGCCGAACGCATCGCCGCCCACGCCCTCGCCCCGCTCTCGCCCCAGCACGCCCTCGCCCTCGACGGCGAGCACGGCCTGCACGCGCTGTTCGTCGAGCTGGTGGGGCTGGTGAACGGCCTGGTGCGGCGCCAGGGCGAGATGGCGGCGGGGCTCGAGCGCATCCTCGCCGCCATCGACGGCATCGCCGCGCGGAGCGCGCCGCGCGCGCCGCGCGCGGGCGCGATCGAGGACCTCGCCGGGGCCATGGCGCGCAGCCCGTTCGACCCCTGGGACGCCGACGCCGAGGCGCGCCGGCTGGGCCTGAGCGCGGCGCACTTCCGCCGCCTGTTCGCCGCGGTGGCGGGCGCGCCGCCAGCGCGCCACCTGCACGCCCTGCGCATGCGCGCGGTGGCGGCGGCGCTGATCGACGACCGCCGCCCGGTGCGCGAGGTCGCCGCCGCCTGCGGCTTCGCCGACCAGGCGGTGTTCACCCGCGGCTTCGTGCGCGTGCTCGGCTGCACCCCGCGCCGCTGGCGGGCGATGCAGGTGGCGGCGACCGCCGAGCGGCCGCGGCGCTGAGGGAGCTGGTCGGGCCCGGCAGGCGCGGTGCAGCCCGGAGCGCGGAGGCGCCTGCGCCCGGCGTGGCGGAGGGCGGGGACCGGCCCTCAGGCAGGCGCGGGACGCCGAGCGGCGAGCAGGGCGGCGGCATTGGAGAAGGACATCGCCTCGCGATCGGCGGCGGTCACGCCCGCTTCCCGGCAGGCCGTGCGCATGGCGCGCAGCTGGGCATAGCACCGGCACAGGCCCCCTTCCGCCACCGGCAGCCGCCGATGCCGAGGGCGTTGTCGGTGCCGAACAGGATGCGCGCGCGGTCGAAGCCCTGGAGGGCGATGACCAGGGTGCGCGGGTCGCAGATGGCGGCGGTGTCCAGCCACACCGCGGCGAGACCGCGCGTCGCAGCCAGCGCGGCGGCGAGCGCGGTGGCGTCGAAGGCCCCGGCGCAGTGCGCCAGGATCCAGCGCACGCGCGGGAAGTCGCCGCACAGGCGGCGCAGTTCGGCGGCGTCCGGCGCCAGGCCGGCGGGCAGGTGCAGAATCACCGCCAGGCCCAGGCGGTCGGCCAGCGCCAGCGCCGGCAGCGGCAGGTAGTCGGCGATGCGCACCGGCCGCCGCGCGCACAGGGCGTGGTAGGGCTTGAGCGCGACCAGGTTCGCCTGGCCGGCGATGAGCCGGGCGAGCGCCGCCGCATCGCCCTCCGGCAGGAGCTGCGCCGCGGCGCGCGAGCAGGGATCGGCGGCGACCGCGCCGGCGGCCCAGGCGCTGATGCCCAGGGCATCGACCCCGCGCAGCGGCAGGGGGAAGGCGAAGTGTCGCACGGCGCGACCGGGGAACAGCGCGGCGGAGATGCCCTGCAGGGTGGCGAACGAGGTCTCGGCCGAGCGCCAGTCGTTGCTCGCAGGCACCCCGGGCGCCATGAACGCCTCGTTCCGCAGATGGGCATGGGCATCGAAGACGCGCGGCGGGACGAAGTCCTCCAGCTCATCGCGCCAGCAGGCGGCATCGGCGGCGGTCAGCGCGAATCCCCCGCTCATGCCGGGGTCCCGCAGGCGGTTTGCGGGCGGTCCAGCAGCGCGCCCCCGTCCGTCGCCGGGCCGACGCCGGTGGCGGACCCCAGCCCGGATGCGCGCTGCTCGGCGTCCCCCTGCGCGGACGGCCAGGCCGGCGCCGCCGGGCGGCGGGCGCCGGCGGAACCGGCGACGATCGCCCCGACCACGCTCAGGGCCAGGCCGAGCGCGATCCACGGCGTGGGGCGCTCGCCCAGCCAGGCCCAGGCCGCAAGCACGGTGACGCCGGGGCCGATGCTGGCGATCACCGCGCTGGGGCCGCCGCCGATGCGGCCCAGGGCTCCGCCGCCCAGCAGCGCCGGCAGCACGGTGCACAGCCCGGCGAGGAGCAGGCCGTCGCGCCAGACCGCGGCCGGTTGCCGCAGCCACACCCCCGCCGGCACCGCCAACGCGCCATGCACCACCACGCCGAGGCAGGCGGCGCCCATGGCCAGGGCGGCGGTGCGCAGCGCGCCATGGCGGCGGATGAGCGGTTCGATGCCGACGAAGTAGGCGGCATAGGCCGCCGCCGCCCCCGCCACCAGCAGGATGCCCAACGGCACGCTGCCGCGCGTCAGCGGCTGGCCGATGCACGAGACGGCGACGCCGAGCCAGGTGATGGCGACCGCCGTCCACAGCGCCGGCGCGGGCCGGGCGCGGCCCAGCGCCCAGTTGAGCGCCACGACCATGGTCGGGAAGAGGTAGAGGATGACGCGTTCTAGGGCGACGGAGATGTGCTGGATGCCGTGCACGTCGAGGAAGCCGGCGAGGTGGAAGCCGACCAGCCCGCAGGCCGCCGCCGCCAGGCGCGCGCGCCAGGGCAGCGGCGGCGCACCGCGGCCGCACCACCAGGCCACCACGGCGAGGCAGGGCAGGCTGGCGGCCATGCGCACCCACAGCAGCGCGGTGGGATCGGCGCCGGCGTTGAGCGCGTCCTTGATCAGCACGCCCTTGAGGGCGAGCAGGATGGCCGAGGCGGCGGCGAGGGCGCAGCCGAGGCGGTGCGGGTCCATGCCGCGGCCTCAGTCCGGAAGGACGGTGAGTGCGACCTTGCCGATGTTCTCGCCGCGTTCGAGGATGGCGTGCGCGGCCGCGGCCTCGGCCATGGGCAGCACGGCGTGCACCACCGGGCGCACCGTGCCGGCGGCGAGGGCCGGCCACACCGTCTGGTGCACCCCGGCGATCACGCACGCCTTCATCGCCAGCGGCCGGCTGCGCAGGGTGCTGCCGATCAGACGTAGGCCGCGCTTGAGCACGACGCGCAGCGGGATTTCCGCCGTCTCGCCGCCCAGGGTGGCGATGAGCACCCAGCGCCCGCCGTCGGCCATCCGCGCCAGGTGCGGACCCAGGTCGGTGCCGCCGACGCAGTCGAGCGCGATGGCCACCGGCCGTCCGGCGGCGGCGCAGGCGTCCATCGCCGCGCCGAGGTCGCCGCTGCGGCGGTCGACCACCTCGTCCGCGCCCAGGCGGCGCACGGCCGCGGCCTTCGCCGGCCCCGACACGGTGGTGAGGACATGCGCGCCCAGCAGCTTGGCGAGCTGGATGGCGGCCACCCCGACGCCGCTGGCCCCGGCCTGGATCAGCACGGTGTCGCCCGCCTGCAGCCCGGCCTCCAGGACCAGGTCCAGGTAGGCGGTGGCGAAGACCTCGGGCAGGGACGCCGCCTCGGCCATCGACAGCGCAGCCGGCACGGGCAGCAGCAGCTCCGGCCGCGCCGCCACCGCCTCGGCGTAGCCGCCGCCCGGGAGCAGGGCGCAGACGCGGTCGCCGACCTGCCAGGGCCGCCCGCCCGGGCCGGGAGCGGCGTCGGGGCCGACGCCGGCCACGATCCCGGCCGCTTCCAGCCCCATCCACGCCGGGGCGCCGGGCGGCGGCGGGTACTTGCCGACGCGTTGCAGCAGGTCGGCGCGGTTCACGGCGGCGGCGTGCACCGTCACCAGCACCTCGTCGCGGCGCGGTTGCGGATCGGGAACCGCGCTCCAGGACAGGTTCCCGGCATCATCGGCGAGCATGGCATGCATGTTGGGGGCTCCTGGTAGCGGTGCGGCTCAGGCGGTCTTCATGGCCAGGCTGCGGCCGCCATCGATGACATGGTTGTGCCCGGTGATGAAGCCGGACTTCTCGCCGGCCAGGAAGCGCACCAGCTCGGCCACGTCCTCGGCGGTGCAGGCCCGGCCCAGGTAGTTCGACTGCCGGGCGCGCTCCAGCTCCTCGCCCGGGCGCGGGACGAGGCCCGGCGACACGCAGTTGACGAGGATGCCGTGCGCGCCAAGCTCCTTGGCCAGGGCCTTGGTGAAGGCGATGACGCCGCCCTTGGCCGCCGAGTAGTCAGCCACGTTCTCGGTGCCCTGCACGCCGCAGATCGAGCCGACCTGCACGATCCGCCCCTGCCGGCGCGCCACCATGTACGGGGCCACCGCGCGGGTGACGAACAGCGGCCCCTTGAGGTTGATGTCGATCATGGCGGCGATGACGCGCTCCTCCGCCTCATGGAAGGGGCCGTAGCCGCCGCCGACCAGGCGCGCGCTGCCGCCGGCGTTGTTGACCAGGACGTCGATGGCGCCGAAGGCCTCCAGGACGGTCGCGGCCAGGCACTGCGCCGAGGCGTAGGAGCACACGTCGACGGCGACGGCGATGGCGCGGCGGCCGTCCGCCGCCAGGCGGTCGGCCACCGCCTGGGCGCGGACCAGGTCGAGGTCGGCGACGGCGACGGCGAAGCCGTCGGCGGCCAGGCCGGCGGCGATGGCCTGGCCGATGTGGCCGGCCCCGCCGGTGACGATGGCGGCGGGCTGGGTGGGATGGCTCATGGTTCCTCCGTTCAGCAGGGGTAGCCGCTGGCGCGCAGCAGGCATTCGTGCAGCAGCAGCTCATGCGCCGGCGGCCAGGGGTTCTCCGCCCCGCCGCGGATCATCGCCGCGAAGGCGCGCCACTGGTCGTCGTAGCGGCCGCCCATGACCGGGAAGGCGACCTCGCTGCGCCCGGCGGGATGCCCGCCGCAGGGCCGGGCGAGGTTGAGCACCAGGCGGGGCGGCACCGGCGCCTGGTCCACCGGCTCGATGGGACGCACCTCGACCGTGCCCTGGTCGCCGCAGATCGTCAGCTGCCGGCGGTGGAAGCCGTCGAACTCGACCACCGCGGTGCGGAGCACGGCGGTGGCGCGGGGGTACTCCAGCACCGCCAGCCCGTTGTCGGCGAGGCGGTCGGCCTCGGGCCGGGTCATGCGCTGGAAGGGAACGATGCGCTCGGGACGGCCGAGCACGCTGATGGCGAGGTCGATGAGATAGCCGCCGAAAATGTACATCGCCCCGCCGGCGAAGCGCCCGTAGTGGGCGCGCATCTCCGGCCCGTCGAGGCGGCTCATCACCGCATCGATGGCGAACACCTGCCCCAGCCAGCCCGCGCGCGCCGCGTCGAGGGCGAAGCGGATGGCGGGGTTGTGGCGCAGGATGTAGCCGAGCTGGATGTGCAGGCCGCGCGCCGCCGCCTCGGCGAAGAGGGCGCGGAAGTCGGCCAGCGATTCGCCGCCGGGCTTGTCCAGGTGCACGTGCTTGCCGGCGCGCAGGCAGCGCAGGGCGGTCGGCACCAGGTCCGGCACGTCGCACTCGACCGAGATGGCCTCGACCTCGGGCATGGCGAGCAGCTGCTCCTCGCTCAGCCAGGGCAGGTCGCGGTAGGCGGGCTCGGCGCCGCGCCGCTGGCGCCAGGCGGGATCGCCCTCGGCGACGCCGGCCACGGTGAACGCGTCGCCCAGCTTGCGCAGCGAGCGCATCTGCTCGGTGCCGTGGTTGTGGCCGATGCCGAGCTGGCCGATGACGATCGGACGGGGCGGTGCGCATTTGCGATCCACGTCAGATGGCGGGGCGGCGGGGGGAGTGGTTTCTGGCATGGCTGCGCGCTATTATACGGACCTTCACTTGCCTGCCTAGATTCGATTTCCATGCTTCATTTACGATTTTCGACAATACGGGGCCTCCATGTTCCGCCGCACCGACCTCCCCGACGAGCTCGACCCCCTGGTGCGCGCACGCCAGATCTGGTTCCTCGCCAACTTCCGCACCCGCTTCGTGTCGGCCATCCACTGGGACAACATCCACCCCTGGTTCAAGGAGCGGCGCAAGATCGCCGACAACTTCCTGCTCTTCCCCGCCGATCCGATCTTCGTCGCCACCGAGTCCGAGGCGCGCGTCATCGGCCCGGGCGAGGCTTTCTGGGTGCCCGACGGGCGCTGGCACTGGTACGGTCTGCGCGACGGCATGCGCCGCACCGCGCACGTCATCCTGCACGCGGTGTTCGATTCGCCGCTGCACGTCAATCCGCTGGAGGCCTTCCCCAGCGCCATCCACCGCCTGGACGACTGGGCCTTCTGGTACGCGCGCCTGCGCCGCCTGGCGTGCCTGGCCTGCCACGACCAGGCGGCGGCGCAGCGCCAGGGCGAGGCCCTGATCACCGCCCTGGTGCTGGAGTCCATCGCCCTCCAGTCCCCGGCCATGAGCGCGCCGCAGGGCATGCGCGATCCGCGCATCGCCCGCGCGGTGCGCTTCGCCGAGCAGAACCCCGAGCGCGACGTGTCGATCGGCGACCTCGCCGTCCAGGCCGGGCTGGGGCCGGTGCGCTTCCGCCAGCTCTTCCGCCAGGAGGCCGGGGTCTCGCCCAAGGAGTTCCTCATCGCCCGGCGCATCCGCCGCGCCGCCGACCTGCTGCTGGGCGGCACCACGCGCATCGCCGACATCGCGCGCCAGTGCGGCTTCAGCACCGAGTTCTACTTCAGCAACGCCTTCAAGCGCGCCACCGGCATGAGCCCGTCGCAGTACCGCATGCGCGACGGCCAGGCGCCGGGCTCGGGCTAGCAGGCTGCCTGGCAGGCAGCCTGCGGGGCCCTCAGCCGCCCCACTCCAGGCTCATCGCCGGCACCACGCCCTGCCAGGGTTCGCGCCAGCTGGCCACGCCGCGCGCGGCGGGCGCCCAGCGGATGACATTGTCGCCGCCGTCCTTGCGCAGCAGGCCGCTGACGTCGAGGCGCTGCATCCACGCCGGGCACTGGATGGCGGTGCCGTTGACGATGAGGAAGCCGAGCGGCACCGGCGCCGCCAGCGACACCCGCGCCGCCGGCCATTCGCGCGGCAGGGCGAAGCGGTTCTCGAGGTAGAGGCCCTTGGCCTTGTCCCCCACCGCCACCGGCTGCAGGCGGTTCACCGCCGCCGCCACCATCCACGGCGTGGCCAGCGGCTCGATCCTCGCCGGCTGGGGCTCGGCGCGCAGGTAGAACAGCCCGGTGACGCCGTGCGGCTTGCTCAGGCCGTCGCCCTTCCTGCGCTGCATGCCCGCGCCCGAGCCGTCGACGGTGAGCGCCAGGTCGAGGGTGCCGTCGGCGGCGGCGGCGGTGACGTCGAGCGCGAAGCCGGGGTTGGCCTGGGGCGCGATCGGCTTGGCGAAGGCCTCGGCCCCGTCCACCAGCAGGCGGCCCTTGGGCAGGATGCCCCAGAACCAGTGTTCGGCGTCGAACACCAGGCTGATGCGCCGGCCCTTCCAGCCCGCCGGCACCGCGACCCGGCGGGTGAAGCTGGCCACCGCATCCTCGGGCAGGCCGAGGGTGGCGAAGGCGCCAAGGGCCACGCTGCGCGTCGCCGCGCCGGTGGCGGCCAGGGTCCAGCCGTCGGCCAGGGGCAGCAGGTCGTCGGGGGTGGCGACCTCGGCCGGGCGGCGGATCGCCGGCAGCGGCGGCAGGGCGCGCCAATGGTCGGCCTGGACGCGGAACCAGGCCAGGCCGGCGCGCGCGATGTCCTCGGCCGGGGCGGCGTAGAGGCGGGCCTGCATCGGCAGGTAGCCGGCGGCGGGCAGGGTCAGGCGGCCGTCCTTCCAGCTGGCGGCCACCGCGGGGTGGCCCTTGGCGCCGATGTCGACCACCCGCGCCGGGGCGGTGGCGCGGCGCACCTGCGCCCCGGCGGTGATGGCGGCGGTGGCCGGTCCGCTGCGCTCCATGCGCGCCACCGGGTAGAGGTCGTAGACCCCGTTCTTGCTGCGCCAGCGCTCGGCCCACACCCCCTGCGCCCAGCTGTCGCGCGGGGCGCCGCAGCCGGCGAGCAGCTCGTCGAGCAGGGCGCTGCGCTCGGCGTCGTTGACCCACATGCCCTTGCTGTCGCGCATGCGGGTGGTGAAGGGCGTGCCCATCAGCACCAGCCGGCCGCGGCCGAGGCGCACCTCGGCCACCGCCATCCCGCCGTCGGCCCAGGTGGCCACCGCGCGCACCCCGGCGCCGGCGCCGGTGAAGGCCACCGCCCCGGTGTGCCGCTGCTCGAGGTAGTCGATGGCCATGCCGCTGCCCTCGACCTCCTTGCCGCGCAGCGAGGGCACCAGGTCCTGGTCGGCGGCGAAGCGGATCCTCGCCAGCGGCCACTTGTGCAGGTCGGGGCCGGCCACCGCGCGCGCGCTGGCGCCCAGGCCCACCGCCCGCGCCAGCGGCCAGGCGTCGGCGCGCTCGGGCAGGTGGCGGGCGGTGTGGTGCTGGGCGATGAACACCCCGCCCTCGCGCACATAGCGCAGGATGCCCTCGACCTCCTCGGGGGTGACCTGCACCGTGCCGCAGTCCATCACCACCGGGAAGGGGCGCGCCGGCGCCGCGCCCATGTCGGCCAGCTCGAGGTAGGCGAAGTTGCGCCCCACCCCCTGCAGCGGGCCGCGCGCCACGTCCCAGTTCCACGGCTCGCGGAAGCCCATGCGCGTGTTGCGGCTGCTGCGCAGCACCCCCACCGGCGGCTGGGGCAGGCTGAGCTTGCCGCTGGCGCGGATCAGCTCGAGGTTCTCGTCGAACCATTCCGCCACCCCCGGCCTGTCGCGGTAGTGGCCGACGCCGAACACCAGGTCGGAGGCGTCGTTGCCGTACATCAGGTAGAAGGTGGTGGAGGCGCGCAGGTCCTCGACGCTGTTGGGCGGCCCGCCCTGCTCGCACGACCACGGCAGGCCGTGCGCGCGCGACAGGCGGGCGCCGGTCATCGGGCACCAGTAGCCGCCGGCGCCGCCGGTGTCGTGCTGGTAGGCGCCGTACTTCTCGCACAGCGGGATGGTGAGGTCGAGCAGGTTGATCATCGCCATCATCTTGAGCGGACGCTCGGGATCGGCGGCGCGGGTGGCGCGCAGCGCCGCCTCGACCTTGCCCACGCGCAGCCAGGCGTCGAAGTTGACGGTGTCGAACCAGCGCCGGTTGAGCGTCTCGCCCATGTGCGGGTAGGGGCGCAGGGGCTGGTCGCCGAGGAAGCAGTAGCCCGGCAGCGGCGCGCCGTGCGTGGCCAGCACCAGGCGGTTGTCGCCCTCGACCAGCGCCCCGGCGGTGGCGAAGCACTGGCTGAAGGCGTTGGCCTCGTGCAGCGACTCGAGCTTCCTCCCGTTCAGCCACACCGCGAAGGTGGGCGTGCGGTTGCCGTGGTAGACGTCGCGCGCGATGTGCAGGTAGCCGAGCGCGCCCGCGCGGCCGGCGGGCACGTTCACCGTGCGGCGCATCCAGTAGTCGGGCTGGACCTTGTCGTTGCCGGTGTTGCGGCGCGGGCTGTAGACCAGGATGGCGGGGTCGCCGGGATCGCCCGCGACCCAGTCGGCGGGGGCCTTGGCGGGGTCCTGCCAGCCCTCGGCCAGGCCCTTGGCCTGCACGTCCTCGTGCAGCTCCCAGGTGCCGCGCAGGTCGAGGCCGGCGGCGGGGTCGCAGCCGGTGAAGTCGATGGTGCCCGGCACCTCGACCTCGTCCCAGCTGCGGTAGCGCCCGGCATCGCCGGCATGCGCCTGGCCGAGGCGCGCCAGGTCCATGCCCAGCTCGCCGGCCAGGTAGGCGTGCCACAGCTGCTTCACGCCGGGCGTGCGCGCCACCGCCCCGAGCAGGTCGACGCCCGCCTCGGGGATCTCGGTGCAGCCGTGCATGCCCACGTAGTTGGGGTCCTTGACCAGGTGCTCGGCCAGGCGGCGGCGGCCGTCGCGCACGTAGGGGTCGGCGGCGGGCACCGGCTCCACCGCCTCGGCGGCGGTGTTGACCTGGTAGTCGAGCCACGGCGCCACCGTGCTGCGCCCGGCCTCGGGCAGCACGTAGGGCAGCGGGCTGCGGTTCCACAGCCAGGGATGGCTGGTGGGGAAGTAGAGCACGCGGTAGGCGAGGTCGTGCCTGGCCGCCATCGCGCTGTGCCAGTCGAAGATGGTGGTGTCGAGCAGCCCCGGCCCCACCAGGCGCGACTCGTTGGGCGACAGCGTGCACATCGCCAGGCCGCGCTGCTGCAGCCACTGGAAGTCGGAGGGCAGCACGTACTGGTCGCCGCCGCCGCCCACCCACACCCCCGGCCCGGCCTGGTCGAAGCACTCCAGCCAGCGCGGGTGGGCCTTGGCCGGCACCGGCTGCCACGCCGCGGCGCCGGCGGCGGCGG
>JAKLKR010000007.1:11378-62586 GCA_023150565.1 Planctomycetota bacterium | reverse complement strand
CCGCGCCCACCGCGTCCGCCCCGCCCGCCGCGCGACGGGCGCATCGGGCCGCCCACCCCGTGGGCGTCGAGGTAGGCCTGGGCCAGGGCCTGCATCAGGGCGGCATGGCGCGAGAGGGAGCGCAGCTGGCCGATGAAGTCGCCCGCCATCAGCGCCTGGCGGCTGGGCGGGGTCGAGAACAGGTGCTTGCGCAGCACCTCGGCCGCCACCAGCACCTCGAGGTCGGCTGGCGACGGCACCCACGCGGTCAGCTCGCCCGGGTCCCAGCCCTGGCGGCGGTAGTGGTCGCACACCGCGCGCTGGGGTTCGCCCACCCGGCGCGCCTGGCCGGATTCGATCAGGCGCGGCACCAGCCGCGCCCAGCTGTCGGCCGCCGCCTTGGGCAGCGACCCGGCCTGCCCCTGGGCCGGGGCCGGCGCCGCCACCGGGCGGCGGGACGAGGCGGCGCGGGTCGGGGCCTGGGCCGGGGCGGACGGCGCCGCCTGACGGGATCCGGCCGCGGGCAGCAGGTTGCGCGCATCGAGGTAGGCGCGCGCGATCGCGCGCAGGGCGGTCCACTGCGGGCCCGGGCGGTCGAAGGCGTCGGCCCAGTCCTCGAGCAGGCGCTGCGACGGCTGCCCGTTGGCGCCGCGCAGGCGGTCGACCGCGCTCACCGCGCTGGACAGGGCCTGGCCGTCGCTGGCGGGCGGGTTCCAGCCCACCAGGGGGGAATCGCTAGGCACCAGGCGCGCGATCGCCTCGACGTCGTCGCGCCGCGACATGGCCAGGTCCACCAGCAGGGGGGCAAGGCGGGTCCAGACGTCGGCCGGGTCAGGTGCGCTCATCGCCGCAGGGTGGATGGTCGGGACAGCCCGCAACCGGAAGCTGGGCAAGGGAGTAGGGAGGATGGCGCGTGGGCGTCCGAGCCCTCGCTTCGCCATCTTGATCTGGATCAAGGAATCCCCGGGGGGCGGGGTGCTAGAACCTGCCCGTCAACCAGCCACTCCCCAAGGAAACCTCCCCGATGTTCTGCAACCAGTGCGAGCAGTGCGGTCCCGTGTGCACCACCTCCGGCCCCGGCATCTGCGGCAAGAACCCCGACATCCAGGCCCTGCAGGAGACCCTGCTCTACGGCCTCAAGGGCATGGCCGCCTATGCCTGCCACGCCCGCCGCCTGGGCGCGCACAGCGAGGAGGTCAGCGCCTTCATCGAGGAGGCCCTGTTCGCCACCATGACCAACGTGAACTTCGACCTGAAGTCCACCCTGGCGCTGTGCCTCAAGTGCGGCGAGATGAACCTCAAGGTGATGGAGCTGCTCGACGGCGCGCATGTGAAGACCTTCGGCCAGCCGGCCATCACCCAGGTGGTCGAGGGCACCCGTGCCGGCCCCGGCATCCTGGTCACCGGCCACGACCTGCTCGACCTGCAGGACCTGCTCAAGGCCTGCGAAGGCACCCCGGTCAAGGTCTACACTCACGGCGAGATGCTGCCGGCGCACATGTACCCCAAGCTGCGCAACCACCCCAACCTCGCCGGCCACTACGGCGACGCCTGGCAGAAGCAGCGCTGGGAGTTCGACGCCTTCCCCGGCCCCATCCTCGCCACCACCAACTGCATCACCATCCCCAAGGAATCGTACAAGGACCGCCTGTTCGGCGCCCGCGTGGTGTCGGCGCCCGAAGGCGCGGTGATCTGCGACGGCGACTACCGCCAGCTGGTGGCCCTGGCGCAGAAGCTGCCGCCCTGCAAGGAGGCGGTGGTCAAGACCTCGACCATCGGCTTCCACCACTCGGTGATCGGCCAGCACCTGCCCGCCATCGTCGACGGGGTCAAGGCGGGCAAGATCAGCCACTTCTTCCTCATCGGCGGCTGCGACGGCGCCGAGCCGGGGCGCAACTACTTCAGCGACTACGCCAAGGCCGCCCCCGCCGACTCCTTCATCCTCACCCTCGGCTGCGGCAAGTACCGCATCCGCGGCCATGACTACGGCACCCACCTGGGCTTCCCGCGCCTGATGGACATGGGCCAGTGCAACGACGCCTACGGCGCCATCAAGGTCGCCGCCGCCCTCGCCGGCGAGTTCAAGTGCTCGGTCAACGACCTGCCCCTGACCCTGGTGATCAGCTGGTTCGAGCAGAAGGCGGTGGCGGTGTTCCTCACCCTGCTGCACCTGGGCGTGAAGAACATCGCGGTCGGTCCCAACCCGCCCGCTTTCTTCACCCCCGGTGTGCTCGACTTCCTGGTGAAGAACTACGGCATCAGCGTCGCCGCCGGCGACGCCAAGGCCGACATCGCCAAGGTGCTCAAGAAGAGCGCTTGACCGCTCCGGCCGGCGGGTGGCGTCCGCCATCCGCCGGCCATCCTTTCTGTCATCCCCGCATTCCTGAGGCCGCCATGCAGCGCACCATCATCACCATCGACGAGGAAAAATGCGACGGCTGCGGCCTGTGCGTGCAGGGCTGCGCCGAAGGCGCCCTCGCCATCGTCGACGGCAAGGCCAGGCTGGTGAGCGAGGTCTACTGCGACGGCCTGGGCGCCTGCCTGGGCGAATGCCCGCGCGGCGCCATCCGCACCGAGGTGCGCGAGGCCCCGGCCTACGACCAGGCGGCGGTCGACGTCCACCTCGCCAAGCTCGGGCGCAAGCCCGCCGCGCATGGCCACCACGCCCCCGCGCCGGCCCCGGCCGCCGAGGGCGGCTGCGCCTGCGCCCACGGCGGACACGGCGACGAGCCCGCGGCTCCCGTCCACCATCACCATCATCACGGCCACGGGCACGGCCACGACCACGGCGGTGGTGGTTGTCCCGGCTCGCGCCTGCGCCAGATGGCTCCGCCCGCGCCGGCTCCGGCCGCCGAGCGTCCCGCCGGCGCCATGGCCCCCAGCCAACTGCGTTCCTGGCCGGTGCAGCTGGCGCTGGTGCCGCCCCAGGCCGGCTTCCTCAAGGGCGCCGACATCCTGCTGTGCGCCGACTGCGTGCCCTTCGCGGTGCCCGACTTCCACCAGAAGTACCTCGCCGGGCGGGTGGTGCTGGTGGGCTGCCCCAAGCTCGACAACCTCCCCGCCTACACCCAGAAGCTGGCGGCGATCTATTCCGTCGCTCAGCCGCGCTCGGTCACCGTGCTGCGCATGGAAGTGCCCTGCTGCGCCGGCCTGGCCCAGGCCGCCAACCGCGCCAAGGAGGCGATCGGTTCCGAAGTGCCGGTCGAGACGGTGATCGTCGGCATCGGCGGCGAGGAACTGGGCTGACCGCCAAGGGTGAACAACTTACGGAGCGTTCACGAACTGGCTGACAGCGTTGGATTCGGCTCTTCCCGGGAGCGCGCGCCGCTGGCGCGCATTTTCGCGGCCAAGAGCGCGCCAGCGGCGTGCGATCCCAGGGAAGACGAAGTCAACCTGATGATGAAAGTTCAGTAGGTCCTCAGCCCCGACAACCGGTCAGGCGCCGCTCACGCCGGCGGTGGACCCGCCGTCGATCAGCAGCGGCTGCGCCACCCCGGTGAAGCGGTTGCCGGCCAGCAGGACATCCTGCGCCTGGCGCAGGCGGATGCCCACCGGCGATCCGGTGAACCGGTTGTCCTGCAGGCGGATGCCGCGGTTGAAGCGGCCCGTGGCGGGCAGGAACGGGCCGATGGTGCCGGTGGCGATGCATCCGCCCGGACCGCGGTCGTAGCGTTCCCGCTCGAAGGCGCCGCAGTCCTCGAAGGAGCAGCCCGCGACCAGCGCATCGACCACATGGCCGCCTTCGGGATGGCCGCCATCCTCGGCCCCGAGGAACACCCCCGGGCACATCATCTGCCGGTAGCTGCAGCCGGTGATCTCCACCCGGCCGCCGCGGATGAGGTGGCCGGCGCCGGCGATCGAGGAGAAGGCCGAGTCCCGGCAGGTGTAGCGGTCGGGCTGCCAGCAGCGCGGGGCCGCCAGCAGGCCGGGGCCGGCGGGAAGCGGCACGTCGAAGCGCAGGTGCAGGCGGTGGCCTTCGGCGCTGCGCCCGACCTGGCGCCACGCGGCGATGGTCGCCAGCGTGCAGGTGTCGCCCAGCCAGCATTCCACCACGCTGCCCACCGCCAGGGGGGTGAGGGCGTAGCGCAGCCGGAAGACCGCCTCGCGGCCGCCGTCGCCGCCCTCGCGCACCAGCCAGGTGCTGTGCAGGTTCTGCCCGTCCATGCGCACGCCGTGGATGTCGAGGCGGCTCAGGGCGATGCGCCCGGAGCACTTGAAGAGCTTCCAGCCGTCGCGCGGGGCGGTGAACAGGCGGCGGCCATCCGGGCGCAGGACGATGCGGTCGGCCTCGAGGTCGCGGCAGCCCTCGGCCACCATCGCCAGGCCGATGGCGTTGCTGGTGCGCAGGCACGCGAGGCGCAGGCCGTGGCAGGCGCCGAAATAGGTCTGGATGACGCTGCGCGCCCCCTGGTGCCAGGAGAGATGGTCGCCCACCGCCACCCGCGCCGCCACCGCCGGATCGTCGAGGGTGAGGATGCGGCCGCCGCGCAGCCGCCAGTCCTGGCCGGCGCCCTGGCCGAAGGTGAGGCTGCCGCCGCGCAGCGCCCCGCCCGCCGGATCGCAGCGGTTCATGCAGTAGGTGCCCATGCCGTCCCAGCACGGTTCGCCGGCGAAGACCTCGACGGCGAGGCCCGTGGCGCTGCGTTCGCACACCACGCCCGCCGAGGCGTAGGCCGGTTCGCGGGTGAAGGCCAGGCCGCTCACCTCCAGCCCGGTGCAGTCCTCGCACCACAGCACCGCCGGCAGGGTGCCGTGGTTGGCGCCGTCGTTGAAGCCGACCAGCACGGTGGCCGGATCGCCCTGGCCGTCGAGGGCACCCTCCAGGCGCAGGCCCTGGGCGCCGCGCAGGTGGAGGTGGCAGGCCTGCACCGGGGCCTGGCCGAGGTTCGCCGCATCGTGCACCGCGCCCGCGGCGGGATGGTCCACCGCGCTGCGCAGGAGGTAGCGCCCGGGAGCGAAGCGCAGGGTGCCGGCGCCCTGGGCCAGGGCCTGGGCCAGCGCGGCGCGGATGCCGGGGGCGCTGTCGGCATCGCCCGGCCGGGTGAAGGCATCGACGTGGAGGCTGCCGTCGGAAGCGATGGGGACGCTGGGCATGCCGTACTCTCGCCATCCTGCCGGGGCCTGTCGAGGTCGCCGCCGGGCACCGGCGGCGCAACCGGCGCTACCGCCGGCGCAATCCCGCCCGCTTCGACGGATGCACCCCCGGTCCACGCCGGTAGGGTGGCCGGCGATGCCATCTGCGCGGCCATCACCGGAACCGGACACCGCCCCCGCCGGGAACCGCTCCGTGCGCCATCCTGCGGCGTGGTGGGCCGCCGGACGCCTGGAACTGCGCTGGGCGGGCCGCAAGCGCATCGACCACGCCATCGATGGCGCCGCCGCCGACCGCGACCTCGTGCGCATCTGGAGCCTCGAGGCCGGGCAGGCGCTGATCGAGCATGGCGGCCGCAGCCTGCAGGCCGCGGCCGGATCCTGGCTGGTGCTTCCCGGCGCGGTCGCACGCCAATGCCTGCCGGCCGGCACCGTCCTGCGCTCGCTGGGCCTGTCCTGGCGCGACGGCGAGGGGCGCACCCCCCTGGCCGGGCTGCCGCCGTGGATCGTGCCTCCCCTGCGCGCCAGGTCGCTGGAGCGCATCGTCGCAGCGGTCGAACGCTGGATCCTGCGCCATGGCGAACGCGCGCCGCACGCCGGCTCGCCGCGCTCGGCCAACCGCCTGCCGGTGAGCGCCGCCGAGCACGGGCGGCTCCAGCTCCACCTCGGCGCGCTGCTGGACCTGCTCCTGGCCGAGGGCGCGCCGACGCCCGGCCGCCCGGCCGATCCCGCCATCGAGCGGGCGCTGGCGGCGCTGCGCGCCCATGCCGCCGGCGCCTATCCCGGCACCGCCGTGCTCGCCGCCGCCGCCGGCCTCGGCCCGCGCCGCTTCCAGCAGCGGTTCGCCGCGGCCACCGGCCTCGCTCCGCGGGACTGGCACCAGCGCCTGCGCCTGGACGAGGCCTGCCGGCTCCTGAGCGGACCCGACCCGGCGGTGAAGGGCATCGCCTTCCAGCTCGGGTTCTCCGGCGGCGCGGCGTTCCGCCGCTGGTTCCATGCCGCCACCGGCGGCGCCCCGCTGTCCTGGCGGCGGCGCAGCCTCGGCCTGTGAACCAGCGGCGGGGCGACCGCCGCTGGCGCCATGGTGCGGCGGAGCGAAGGGGCAGCACCGGCCACACCGGTCCAGCCGCCCTGTTTCTGCGGTGCACCCTCTGGGCCCTCAGTCCCCTCCCTGGTCACGCCCCCGGCGCCGCGATCGAGGCGCGTTCGCGCCATTCCACCGGCAGCACCACGGTGCGCGGCGCGCCGCCGGCGGCGAGGTCGAGGGCCAGGCGCGCGCCTTCGCGGCCGAGGCGTTCCAGCGGCACCGCCAGCGAAGTCAGGCGGTTGGCGCCGAGGGCGTCGGGCAGGGGGTCGCTGTCGTCGAAGCCGACCAGGCTGAAGTCGCCCGGCACCGCCAGGCCGCGGGCGGTGAGCAGGCGCGCCAGTGCCACCGCGGTGGGGTCGTTGGGGGCGAGGATGGCGGTGGCCCCCGGCAGGGCGGTGCAGGCGCGCGCGAAGGCCGCCGCCAGGCCGTCGGGCTCGGCGCCCACCCGCTCCACCCGCAGGTGGCGGTCGGGGTCCAGGCCGTGGGCGGCGAGCGCGCGCCGCCAGCCGGTCAGACGCGCCTGGTCGCGGTGGGCCAGGCCCTCGAAGGCGAGCAGGCGGCGGTGCCCGAGCGCGAGCAGGCGCTCCATCGCCAGCGCCGCGCCGGCGGCCACGTCGGCCACCACCGCCGCGCCGGCGGCGGGATTGACCAGCGACACCAGCGGCACCCCGTCGGCCACCGCGGCCAGGGCGGCGGCCAGCCCGGCGACGGAGTCGGGATGGCCGAGGGCGAGGGCGGCGTCGATCTCGCCGCGGCGCACGCAGGCGGGCAGGCGCAGCTCCTGCTCGCGCACCAGGAAGCTGGTCACCAGGTCCTGGCCGTGGTCGCTCAACTCGTCCATCACCCCGCTGAGCAGGCGCATGAAATAGGCCGAGGTGAACACCCGCGGCGGGAAGAACAGCGCCACCTGGCGGGTGGCCGGGCGCCGGCCGCTGCGCCGCAGCGACAGCGCCGCCGCCTGCACCCGGGCGATGGTGGCGGCCTCCAGCCGGCGGTCGCCGGCGAGGGCGCGCTGCACCGTCGACTTGTGCACCCCCAGCTGCTGGGCGATGTCCTTCATGGTGGGGGCGGCGGCCATGGCGCTGACCATCGTCGCCCCCGGGGGGCTGCAAGCCGCACCTGCCGTATGGTTGTGCAACCGGAATAACACCGTAGTATATCTGCATGAATCAGCCCGCGCCCCTCAGCGATCCCCTCGCCGATCTCACCCCGGCCCAGCGCGCCTGGGTCGAGCGCACCTGGACCGCCCTGGACGGGCGCGGCCGCCTGCTCCAGTGCGAGTGCCGGCTGCTGACCGCCACCGCCCCGGGCGACATCCCCGAGCTGGTGCGGCGCCTGCGCGACGATCCGCCCGGCTCGGTGTTCATCGGCGGCGAGATCATCAAGGGCGCCGAGGGCGATCCGTCGGGGGTGCGCCGGCTGACCGACGCCCTGGCCGAGGGCCTGGCGGTGCCGCCGCTGGTGGCCGCCGACCTCGAACGCGGCGCCGGCTGCGGCATCCGCGGCCTCACCGAGCTGCCGCACCAGCTCGCGCTCGGCTGCGCCGACGACGAGCAGCTGGCCTACGACTACGGCAAGGCCACCGCCATCGAGGCGCGCCAGGTCGGCATCACCTGGACCTTCGCCCCGGTCGCCGACCTGCTGCAGAACTGGTTCAACCCGGCGGTGATGACCCGCGCCCTGGGCGGCGACGTCGGGCGGGTGGCGCGGCTGGCGGCGGCGGTGGCGCGCGGCATGCAGGACCACGGCCTGGCCGCCTGCGCCAAGCACTTCCCCGGCGACGGCGCCGACTTCCGCGACCAGCACCTGGTGACCACCGTCAACCACCTCGACGAGCGCAGCTGGATGCAGCAGCACGGGCGGGTGTTCCGCGAGCTCGCCGAGGCCGGGGTGTGGACGATGATGAGCGGGCACATCGCCCTGCCCTGGTGCGAGCCGGCGGGCGGCGGGCAGCGCCCGCGCCCGGCCACGGTGTCGGCCGCCCAGCTCACCACCCTGCTGCGCGGCCGCCTGGGCTTCCGCGGCGCGGTGGTGAGCGACGCCCTGATCATGGCCGGCATCGCCGGCTGGGCCCCGCCCGAACAGGCCGAGGTCGAGGCCCTGGTGGCGGGGGTCGACGTGCTGCTGTGGCCGGAGGCGGGCTGGATCGCGCGCATGGAGGCGGCCCAGGCCGCCGGCGTGCTCACCGCCGCCCGCCGCGACCAGGCGGCGCTGCGCGCCCTCGCGCTCAAGGCGCGGGTGCTGGTGCCGGCCGCCACCTCTCCTGCGCCCGCCGATCCCGGCGCCTTCGCGCGCACGGTGGCGCGCCAGGTCGCCGAGCGCGGCATCGCCACTGTGCGCAATGCCGAGGGCCTGCTGCCCTGGGACGCCAGACAGGTGCGCAAGGTGCTGCTACTGGCGAGCGTCAACCCGGCGGCCAAGGCCGAGGATGAGCGCCGCTACGCCGCGGTGGTCGAGGCGCTGCGCGCGCGCGGCTGCGCGGTCACCGTGCTGCGCAACCCCAACTGCCTGGAGATCCCCAAACGCGAGGCCGCAGGCGAGCGCTGGGACGCGATGCTGGCGCTGTTCTCGCTCGAGATGCACGAGCAGAAGAACAGCGCCCGTCCGGTGGGGGCGATGGCCGAGGGCCTGTGGTCGCTGCAGATGGCGCGCACCGTGCGCCCGGTGGTGGCCTCGCTCGGCACCCCCTTCCTGCTCCACGAGCTGCCCGGCCTGGGCACCCTGGTCAACGTGCACAGCTCGTGCGCGGCCAGCCAGCGCGCGCTGGTGGCGGCGCTGTTCGGCGACATCCCCGCCGCCGGCCGCTCGCCGGTGCGCCATGAGCCCGACCCGGCGGCGCCGCCGCCCGGCTACCTGGGCGGCTGAGCGCCTCCGGCCGGCGACTCCAGCCAGCCGCGCCACACCGCCAGGGCCTCGGCGTACAGCTCCTCCGCCGGCGCGGTGAGGCCATAGGTGTGGAGGACCACCGGGCCGGCGTAGCCGCTGTCGGCCAGGGCGCGGACGAAGGGCCGGGCGTCATAGGTGCCCCGACCCAGGGGCATGATGCCCGTTTCCCAGCCGCCGCGGCGGTTGGTGTCGGCGTCGGCCCCGCTGATCGACACCAGGGCGGTGAGATCGGCATGGGCGGCCACGATGCCGGCCACGCGTCCGCCATTGCCCGCCTTGAGCTCATGGCAGAGATGGATGGACAGGCGGACCTCGGGGCAGGCCAGCTCCTGCCAGAGGGCGCGGGCCTCGTCGGTGGTCTCGAAGGTGCTGCCCTGGTGCGGATAGAGCACCAGCTGGACCTGGCGCAGCCGGCAGGCCTTGGCAACGGTGGTGAGCAGGGTGATCGCCTTCGCGCGGTTCTCCGGGGTCTTGCGTCCGGCGCCGACGATCCACAGGGCGGTCCGCAGCCGGGCCGCCTGCTCCACCACGCGCTCGAGCCAGGCCGGATCGGGCAGCTTCTCGACCTCGGCCCACCACAGGGCGCAGGGGATGGTGAAGGCGCCGGAGCGCACCTGGGGCAGCGCGGCGAAGGCGGCGAAGGTGTCGGGGCTGGTCCCGGTCAGGCACAGGCCCCGGTAGCCGAGGCGCTCGCACAGCTCGACCTGCTGCGCCGGGGGCAGCTTCTTGATGGAGAAGCCGAAAGGGATGAGGCGGTCCGCCAGCGGCGCCGGTTCGGACGCGCAGGCGCACCGCGCCAGCAGGAGGGCGATCAGGAGCAGGCGCGGCATCATGGTCATGGTGGGGGCGGGGGTGCTCCTCCAGCCTATCCAGCCAGGGGTCCGTTGAACCGCCAATCCGGGCTGCGCCCGGCTACCTGGGCGGCTGGGCGCCGACCACCGCGAAATATTCGGCGAAGAACGCCGCGGGATCGACCTCCAGCGCGACCTCGTGCGGGCCGTCGGCGGCGGGGTCGAGGTGGGTGTGGCCGGCCAGGCGGGCCGAATCCAGTTCGACCGCCACCCGGCCGCGCGTCCACTGGCACAGCTCCGGTTTGAAGATGGCCACCGCCGCCAGGGGGTCGTGGAAGGTGACGGTCTTGCGGCCGCCGCCCCAGAACCCGGTCATGTCAGCCACCAGGCCCATGGCCCCGCCGCAGGCCTGGAAGCGGGCGATGGCCTCGGGCCCCGGCAGCTGGCAGCGCATGGTGACGTCGATCGGCACGCTGCGGTGGCTGGCGACCGCCGGGCGGTAGGCGATGGCGGTGGCGGCGGGATCGCAGAGCGCGTTCCACTCCAGATGGCCGCTGTGCCACCAGGTGCGGAAGATGCCGCACATCAGCATCACCCCGCGCAGCAGGCCGGGGAGGTGCGGGTAGGTGGCGAACAGCAGCGCGAGGTTGGTCATCGGCCCGATGCCCAGCAGCACGATCTCGCCCGGGCGCGCCTCGATGGTGCGGCGCAGGAACTCGATGGCGGTGTGGGCGGGGAACTCCTCCGGGCGGCGCGCCGCCCAGCGCTCCAGCACCGGCGCCTGGGGCACGTTGGGCTGCACCACCGCGCCGCTGAGCAGGCCCAGCTCGGCGCCGGCATGGATGGGCACATCGCTGCGCCCGGCGGCGCGGCACACCGCATCGGCGAGGGCGGCGCGCAGGCGCGGCTGGCCCGAGACGGTGGTGATGCCGAGCATCTCGCAGCGCGGCTGGCGCAGCAGGTAGGCCAGGCACACGGCGTCGTCGATGTCGCTGCCGATGTCGGTGTCGAGGAGGACGGGGATGCGGTCCATGGCTGATCTCCGCCGGCATCCTGCCGGTGCGGAGGCCGCGCGGCCAGCGGAGGTCCTTCCGCCCGACTTGGACATTCCTCCGCTCGCGGGAGGGGCAGGATGGACCCGTGCCGCCCCGCCTGCTCTCCGCCGCCATCCACCGCGACAACCTCGCTGTGCCGTTCCACCGCCACGACTGCCACGAGCTGGTGCTGGTCCTGGCGGGCCGGCTGGCCACCCGCATCGGCGCCCTGGAGGCCGAGGGCCGGCCCGGGCTGGTGCATGTGGTGCCGGCCGGCACCGAGCACGACCAGCGCAGCCGGGGGGCGTGGCGCACCTGCTGCGTGCTCTACGAGGGCGGCGAGGAGCTGCTGGCCGCGCTGCCCGGCACCGTCTCCACCGGGGCGGCCGGCGCCGGCGCGGTGTGGATGGAGCAGCTGGTCGGTCTGCACCAGTCCGGCGCCGAGGCGGTGGCCGCCGACCTGCTCGCGGCCCTGCTGCGCTGGCTGGCGGCGCGCGGCGAGCGCGGTGCCGAGCGCGCGGCCGAGCATCCCGGGCTGCTCGCCGCCCTCGACTGGATCGAGGCCAATCCGCGCGCCGAGCTGTCGGTGGCGGCGCTGGCGGCGGCGGCCGGGCTGCGCGCCAGCCGCCTGAGCGCGCTGTTCCAGGTCCGCTTCGCCTGCGGGCCGGTGGCCTACGGCCACCGCCGCCGGCTGGCGCTGGCGCGCCGGCTGCTGGCCGACCCCTACCTGCCGGTGGCCGAGGTGGCGCGCCGCTGCGGCTACGCCGACCCGGCCTACTTCGCCCGCCGCTTCCGCGCCGCCTTCGGCCAGGCCCCGCGCCAGGCGCGCGGGACCACGCTGTCCTGACGGATCCGGCGAAGGCTGGGAGGGTCGAGCTGGCGCTCGACCCTCCCAGCCGCGCTCCGGGGGGCGGAACGCCGTTACTCGAACACCGGCTGGTCGCCGCCCGGGATGACGAGGCGGAAGCCGATCCACGGCCGCCCGCCGTGCGGGTCGGCGGCGGCGCGGGCGCCGCTGCGGCACAGCCCGGCCGGGTGCAGCCAGGAGCCGCCGCGCACCACCGCCAGGGCGCCCACCGTGCCGCGCGGGTCGGGGCGCTCGTCGCCGTCGGGGGGCGAGCTGCCGTCCCAGTCGTCGGCGCACCATTCCTGCTGGTTGCCGAGCAGGTCGCGGATGCCCCAGGGGTTGGGCGCGCCGCGGCCGGCGAAGCGCGGGCGCAGGCGTTCGTCCTCGCGCCGCCAGCGCCAGGCGTCCTCGACCGCCAGCGGCACCTGCGCCGGCGCCGCGGCGGGCCAGGCGCGTTCCAGCTCGGGCACCCGGCAGCTGCGGTCGTCGGCCCCGGCGCGCACCTCGCGGTCGGCGCCGGCGCGGCAGGCGCGCTCCCATTCCGCCTCGGTGGGCAGGCGCGCCTGCGCCTTCGGCACCAGGTGGTTGAGCCGCTGGCAGAACAGCTCGGCCTCGCCGCGCCCGATGTCGCCCTGCGGCCAGTCCGGCTCGGTGGGCGCGGGCTGGCCCATCACCGCCGCCCACAGGCCCTGGTCGACCTCGCGGTCGAGCATCCAGAAGCCGCGCGTCAGCACCAGGTTGCGCGAGCGTTCCGTGGCCGTGCCGGCGTCGGCTCCGGCGGCGAAGCGCCCGGGCGGGCACCAGCGCAGCTGCAGCACGCGGCCGGCCACCGGCAGGCGCAGGCGGGTGCCGTGCTCGTCGGTGTCCACCAGCGGGCGCGCGGCGGCGGTGGCGGCGCTGGTGGCGCCGCCACCGGCCTGGCGCGCCTCGGTGCGGCTCTCGACCAGGTTCGACAGCCCCCACAGCACCGCCAGGCCGGCGGCGGCGGGGATGGCCAGGCGCAGCACCGGCCCCCAGCTGATGCCGCCGAGCATGCCGCCATCGCCGGCGCCGCCGCCGGCACCCGCGCTGCGCGGCGCGCTCTCGCCCACCACCTCCTTGAAGATCATGCTCGCGGGCGAGGGCACCGCCCCGGCGTGGGTGGTGGAGCGGCCCTCGTGCAGGCGCTCGAGGTCGCGACGCATGTCCTCGATGGTGGCGAAGCGCTCGTCGCGGTCCTTGGCCATGGCCTTGAGCACGATGCCGACCAGGGCGTTGCTCAGCACCGGGTTCCAGCGCCGCGGGTCGGGCACCGGGTCGCGCAGCGCGCTCTGCGACACCACGTAGATCGACTTGCCCTGGAAGGGGTCCTGGCCGGTGACCAGGCGGAAGAGGGTGGCGCCGAGGGCGTAGACGTCGGCGCGGGCGTCGATGTCGCCCTGGGCGCGGATCTGCTCCGGGGCCATGAAGGTGGGGGTGCCGCAGGCGGTGCCGGTGTGGGTCAGGCGGTCCTCGCCGTCGGCATGGCGGGCGAGGCCGAGGTCGCCGACCTTGGCCACCGGCTCGCCGCCGCTGTGCAGGTCGAGGAACACGTTGGCGGGCTTGACGTCGCGGTGGACCAGCCCGGCGGCATGGATCGCCGCCAGCCCGCGGCAGCACTTGGCCATCATCGCCAGGGCGTCGCGCTCCATCACCGTGCCGCGCCGGCGCAGGTAGCTTTCCAGGTCGCCGTCGGGCAGGTATTCCATCGCCAGCCAGCACCAGCCGCGGTCCTCGCCGGCGCCCAGCAGATGGACCACGTTGGGATGCTGCACCGCGGCCATCACCGCGCATTCACGGCGGAAGCGCGCCGCGAACTCGTGCGCGCCGCTGCCCAGGTCGGGGCGCAGCACCTTGAGCGCGACCTGGCCGCCGGCGGGGGCGTCGGCGAGGAACACCGCGCCCATGCCGCCGGCGCCCAGCCGACGCACGATGCGGTGGCCGGCGAGGTCGGCGGGCGGCTCGTGCGACGACGGCCGCGACGGGTGCAGGCCGTTGCCCGAGGGATCGCGGGGGGTGGAGGCGACCATGCCCCCACTATACCTCCTGCGGCCGCTCCTGGAAAGCTGCCGTCCGCCGCCATCATCCCGCGATCCGGAGTATCCCCGATGCGCCTCGCCCCCCCCTTCCACGACCACGCCGTGCTCCAGCGCGAGCAGCCCATCCCGGTGTGGGGCACCGCCGGCCCGGGCGAACGCGTCACCGTGCGCCTGGCCGGCAACCTCGCCACCGTCGAGGCCGGCCCGGAGGGGCGCTGGCAGGTGCGCCTGCCGCCGCTGCCCGCCGGCGGCCCGCACGAGCTGGTGGCGGAATCGCGCAGCGGCCGCGCCTCGGCCGCCGACCTGCTGGTGGGCGAGGTGTGGGTGTGCTCGGGCCAGTCGAACATGCAGTGGCAGCTGTCGCAGTGCTACGCCTCCGACGGCATCCCCGCCGGCTTCGACCTGCCCGCCGTCCGCCTGCTCACCGTCGGCACCCCGGCCAGGCTCGGCCGCCAGGAGGCGATCGACGGCAGGTGGACGGTGTGCACCGCCGCCACCGCCGCCGCCTTCTCGGGCGTGGGCGCGTGGTTCGGCCGCGAGCTGCACCGCGACCTGGGGGTGCCGGTGGGCCTGATCTGCAACGCCTGGGGCGGCACCCGGGTGCAGGCGTGGATGAGCCGCGAGGCCCTGGTCGAGGACCCCGCCGGGCTCGATGACGTGCGCCACTTCGACACCATCGCCTACGCCCCGCACGACCCCGAGGAGTCCACCTGGGCCTCGTTCGCGGAATGGGAGCGCGGCGGCGCGCCCCAGGACCAGGGGGTGGCCGCGGCCGCCGCCGACTGGCACCGGCCCGGCTTCGACGACGCCGGCTGGAGCCTGATGCCGCTGCCGCGCCACTGGCAGTCGCACGGCCACCCCGGCAGCGGGGTGTTCTGGTTCCGCCGCACCCTCACCGTGCCGGCGTCGTGGAGCGGCCGCGAGCTCGAGCTGCACCTGGGCGCGATCGACAAGCACGACGACACCTGGGTCAACGGCGAGCGCGTGGGCGGCCTGTCCTGGGACGACGGCGCCAACACCTGGTGCACTCCGCGCGTCTACCACGTGCCCGCCCGCCTGGTGGGCGCCGACCGCCGCCTGGTGGTGGCGGTGCGCGCCCGCTCGCACGTCTACCACGGCGGCCTCTCCGGCCCCGCGGCCGAGATGCGGGTGTTCCCCGCCGGCGGCGCCGGCGACGCCATGCCGCTCACCGGCATGTGGCGCTACGCGGTCGAGCAGGACTGGGGGGTGGTGGTGCCGCCCGGCATGCGCCTGGGCCCGGGCAACCCCAACTCGCCCGGCATCCTCTTCGACAGCCGGCTGGCGCCGCTCATCCCCTACGGCATCCGCGGCGCGATCTGGTACCAGGGCGAATCCAACGCCGCCGAGGCCGCGCTCTACCGCCGGCAGTTCCCCGCCATGATCCGCGACTGGCGGCGGGCCTGGGGCCAGGGCGCGTTCCCCTTCCTGTTCGTCCAGCTCGCCAACCACCATCCCGCCCTCGACCTGCCCGGCAGCAGCCAGTGGGCCGAGCTGCGCGACGCCCAGGCCGCCGCCCTCGCCCTGCCCGCCACCGGCATGGCGGTGGCCATCGACGTGGGCGAGGCCGGCGACATCCACCCCAAGGACAAGGAGAGCGTCGGCCGCCGGCTGGCGCGCCTGGCCCTGGCCGGCACCTACGGCCGGGCGGTGGCGCCCTGCGGGCCGCTCTACGAATCGATGACCCTGGATGCGGGCGGGCGGGCGCGGGTGCGCTTCCGCCATGGCGCCGGCCTGGCCACCCGCGATGGCGCCGCCCCGCGCCAGGTGGCGATCGCCGGCAGCGACCGCTGCTGGCGCTGGGCCGAGACCGCGATCGAGGCCGGCACCCTGGTGGCCTGGCACCCGGAGGTGAAGCGCCCGGCGGCGGTGCGCTACGCCTGGGCCGACAACCCCGAGGGCTGCAACCTGGTGGGCGCCGACGGCCTGCCCGCGGCGCCCTTCCGCAGCGACGACTGGCCGACGTAGGGCCGTCCGGGCGACCATTGAACCCGGAAGGAGCAGAGAGGTCACCGCCACGGCGCCACGACGCCACGAGGAAAGGACTGAGGGAATTCCTCGCCTTCACCCTTCGCGTGCAAATCGATGAGGACGTGGGTTCCCTCCCGGCCGTGGCGTCGTGGCGTCGTGGCGGTCGAATCGCCGGCTGTTGGTCGATCGGGGCCATCCCCGGCAAAGCGCTGGCCAGCCGGCGCAGGCCACTAGCCTGCGCCGCGCCATGCCCACCGACCGCTACGAATCGCCCCTGTGCACCCGTTACGCCTCCAAGGAGATGCAGCGCATCTTCTCGGAGGACCGCCGCATCGGCGCCTGGCGCCGCCTGTGGGTCGAGCTGGCGGTGGCCGAGCAGGCGCTCGGGCTGGCGATCAGCGACGAGCAGATCGCGCAGATGCGCGCCAAGGTCGACGACATCGACTGGGCGATGGCCGCGCGCGAGGAGAAGAAGCGCCGCCACGACGTGATGGCGCATGTGCACACCTTCGGCGCCGCCGCGCCCGCCGCCGCGCCCATCATCCACCTCGGCGCCACCTCGTGCTACGTCACCGACAACGGCGACCTCATCCTCATGCGCGAGGCGCTCAACCTGCTCGCGCTCAAGTGCGCGCGGGTGATCGACCGCCTGGCCGCCTTCGCGCGCGCCCGCCGCGACCTGCCCAGCCTCGGCTACACCCACTTCCAGGCCGCCCAGCTCACCACCGTGGGCAAGCGCGCCAGCCTGTGGATCCAGGACCTGGTGATGGACCTCGAGGCGCTGGAGCGCAGCGCGCGCGACCTGCGCTTCCGCGGGGTCAAGGGCACCACCGGCACCCAGGCCAGCTTCCTGGCGCTGTTCCACGGCGACCATTCAAAGGTCGAGGAGCTCGACCGCGCGGTCACCCGCGCCTGCGGCTTCCAGCGCGCCTTCCTGGTCACCGGCCAGACCTACACCCGCAAGCAGGACGCCGACCTGCTGGCGGTGCTCGCCAGCCTCGGCTCGTCGGTGCACAAGATCGCCACCGACCTGCGCCTGCTCGCCCACCTCAAGGAGGTCGAGGAGCCCTTCGAGAAGGACCAGATCGGCTCCTCGGCGATGGCCTACAAGCGCAATCCGATGCGCGCCGAGCGCGCCTGCTCGCTGGCGCGCCACCTCATGGCGCTGGTCCAGGACGGCTACCAGACGCACGCGGTGCAGTGGATGGAGCGCACCCTCGACGACAGCGCGGTGCGCCGCATCTGCCTGCCCGAGGCCTTCCTCGCCGCCGACGCGGTGCTGGGCATCCTGCAGAACGTCGCCGAGGGGCTGGTGGTCTACCCCAACGTCATCCGCCGCCACGTCGACGCCGAGCTGCCGTTCATGGCCACCGAGAACATCATCATGGCGATGGTCGAGGCGGGCGGCAACCGCCAGGACGTGCACGAGCGCATCCGCGTGCTCAGCCACCAGGCCGCCGCCCGGGTCAAGGACGAGGGGCTCGACAACGACCTCATCCAGCGCATCCGCGCCGACGCCTTCTTCGCCGCCATCCACCCCCGGCTCGACGCCCTGCTCGACCCGCGCACCTTCACCGGCCGCGCCGCGCAGCAGGTCGACCGCTTCCTCGCCGACGAGGTGCAGCCGCTGCTGGCCAAGTACGCCGACCGCCTGGCCGGCGCCAGCGAGCTCAAGGTCTGAGGATCCCCCCATGCAGCCCACCATCCTCTGCCTCGACCTCGAAGGCGTGCTCGTCCCCGAGATCTGGATCAACGTCGCCGAGCGCACCGGCATCCCCGAGCTGCGCCGCACCACCCGCGACGAGCCCGACTACGCCAAGCTGATGGCCTACCGCATCGAGATCCTCGACCGCCACGGCATCAGGCTGCCCGACATCCAGGCGGTGATCGCCGGCATGGGCCCGGAGCCGGGTGCGCGCGCGTTCCTCGACTGGGCGCGGGAGCGCATGCAGGTGGTGATCCTCAGCGACACCTTCCTGCAGTTCGCCCAGCCGCTGATGCGCCAGCTCGGCTGGCCGACCCTGTTCTGCCACAGCCTGGAGGTCGAGGCCAACGGCCGCATCGCCGGCTGGAAGCTGCGCCTGGCCGAGCAGAAGCGGCGCGGGGTCGAGGCGTTCAAGGCGCTGAACTTCCGCGTCCTCGCCGGCGGCGACAGCTACAACGACACCGCCATGCTGCTGGCCGCCGACGCCGGCATCCTCTTCCGCCCTTCGGCGGCGGTGGTGCGCGACTTCCCGCAGCTGCCGGTCGAGCAGGAATACGCCGGCTTCCAGGCCCGGCTGGAGCGCCTGCTGGCGGAATAGGGCAGGGATCTCTTCCCTGGGAGCGCCGGGCTCCAGCCCGGCAGTTTTCCACTCGAATTGCCGGGCTGGAGCCCGGCGGTCCCAGGGAAGACCGGTCTTCCGCCCGGCTACTTCCTCTTCTCGTCCTTCGCCGCGGATCCGCTCGCGGTGGCGGCCGGGGTGGCCGGGCCGGCGCCGACGTTGGTGATCTCGATCGGGTCCTTGGCGTTCTTGTCGCTGCAGATGGTGATGCTGATGCGGACGTCGAACTCGCCGTTGGGGTACTGCTTCTTGAACGACGCCACCGCCTTGGGCAGGCGCTTGTCGAGGTCCTGCAGCGCCTGCAGCACCTCGGCCAGGCTGGGCTCCTTGGCCTTGTCGGCGGCCAGGGCCTTGAGCTGGGCGAGCTCGGCGCGGGCGTTGGCCAGCTCCTGGGCCAGGTTCACCGGCTTGGGGCGCTCCAGCATCACCCCGCTGGCGGTGCGCACCTGGCCGCCGCGCTTGAATTCGACCGTCACCGGCGCGCCGATGGTGCTGCCGGCGAGGAAGGTGCGCACGTCGTCGCTGGCCTTGAGCGGGGTGCCATTGAGCGACAGGATGCGGTCGCCGGCCTCGATGCCGAGGGCCGAGGCGGTGCTGCCGGGGCGCACCTCGATCACCGCCAGGCCGGGATCCTTGGGGTCCACCGGGCCGTCGGGCACCGTCCAGCCGAAGCTGGGGCGCAGCACCGGGGCGGCCTCGCCCTTGCTGGCGGCGCTGGCGCTGGCGCCGGCGGTGGCCGGGGCGGCGGGTTCGGCGGCGAAGGCAGCGACGGCTGCCAGCAGCAGGGGGGCGGTGCGCATCATCATCATGGCTCTCGTGGCTGTCGCTCAGGGACGGGGGGCGGCGTTCACCCGCACCCGGCCGACCCAGGCGCGGTTGCCGCCGGTGGGGTCGCGCAGGGCGTCCTCGGGGCCGGCCTCGACCGCCTCGGCCTCGCTGGCGGCGAGCGGGCCGGCGGGCACGCGCAGGGCGATGCGGAAGGCGGGCAGGCCGGTGCCGGCGTCGGGCAGGCCGGCCTGGCCGGGGCCCGGGGGCTCGGCGGCGGGGTCGAACTGGCGCTTGAGGTCGTTGATCTGGTCGCGCAAGGCGCGGGCGTCGTCGGCCAGGCGGCCCTGGCGGCGATCCTGCCAGTCGCGGAAGCGCTTCTCCGCGGCGGCGTCGAGCGGGGTGTAGGGGATGTGCGCCGGCCATGGCTTGAGGTCGGACTTCATGGTCACGGTCTCGCCGTTGCGCCGCACCGCCACCTCGACCGGATCGCCGGACTGGCTCAGCCCGACCTCGTTGCGCAGGTCGGTCATGCTGGTGATGGGCTGGCCGTTGACCCCCAGGATGATGTCGCCCTTGTTGAGGCCCATCTGGGCGGCGGCGGTCTCGCTGAACACCCCCTGCACCAGCACCCCCTGGCCGGGGGTCAGGCCCTCGCGGTCGAGGATGTGGGTGGGCACCGGGGTCATCTCGATGCCGAGCATCGGCCGGCGGCTGTCGTCGAGCACCGGCTGGTAGCCGTCGGCGGCGAAGCCCTGCACGGCGCAGGCGGCGGCGAGGGACAGGACCAGGTGGATGCGCATGGGAGGCCTCCGGGGCGGCAAGGCTATGGCGTCGAGGCGCGGGTGGAACCCTGCACCGGCGGGGTTGCCGCCGGTGTCTCCACCGCCACCACCGCCACCACCGCCCCGCTCACCTCCACCACCCGCACCCGGGCGCCGCGCGCCAGGCCGGCGCCGCGTACCTGCACGTCGATCTCGCCATGGGCGAAGCGGGCGCGGCCGCTGGGCAGGGCGTCGGTCACCAGCGTCCCGTCGGCCCCCACCAGCGCCCCCGCCGGCGAGGCCTTGTGGTGGCAGCCGGCCTCGGCGGTGACCACCTCGCGCGCCACCAGGCCGCTGATGTGGATGCGGCGCATGCACCAGGCGACCACGTACCAGACCGCCACCGGCGCCACCACCAGCATGACCAGGCCCGCCACCAGATGGGCGTGGAAGGCGAACCACACCGAGGCCACCGCCAGGGCGAGGGCGACCAGCGCCAGCATCCCGAACGAGACCAGGAACATCTCGGCCACCAGGATCAGCACCGCGCCCGCCATCAGGCCCAGGCTCCACAGCAGGTCGCCGGCCATGGCTCAGCCCTCCCCCGCCGGCCGCACCACCAGCTCGCCGAAATGCACCCCCACCACCACCACCGCGGCGCCGGCGCGGATGAACTCGCCGTGCTCGCTGGCGGCGCCCACCTCGCGCCCGCCCACCGCCACCCGCCCGCTGGGGGTGAGGTCGCTGCTGGCGGTGCCGCGCTGCCCGGCGAGGGCGGCGAGGTCGTGCTCGAGCGGCGCCGCGCTGGTGCCGTCGATGGCGGTGGCGGTGGCCAGGCCGGTGCGCAGGGCCATGCGCGGCAGGGCGATGATGGTCAGCACCGCCGCCACCGTGATCGCGCACAGGGCGAGCAGGCTGCGCAGCAGCGCCCCCGCCAGGTTGCCGCCCCATTCCGGGGTCTTGGGGTCGAACTGGCTGACATCGGGCATGAAGGCGAGCACGAAGCCGCCGGCCATCAGCATGCCGCCGGCGATCGCCAGCCAGCCGCCGGTGGGCAGCAGGAACAGCTCGGCCAGCACCAGGCCGATGCCCAGCACCACCAGCACCACCTCGACGTAGCTGGCCAGCTCCATGTAGAACTGGCAGACGAAGAACGCCGCCCCGCACACCACCGCCAGGGTGGCCCAGATGCCCACCCCGGGGGTCTTGAACTCGAGGATGAGGAAGATCACCGCCAGCGCCGCCAGCAGGGGGGCGAACTCCGCCAGGGTCCAGCTCACCGACTCGGTGCGGGTGGGGGAGAGGCTGATGACCGCGTCCTTGCTGGTGCCGAGGCGGGCGTAGACCGCGTCAAGGTCGGCCACCAGCGCGGTGGCCATGCCATCGTCGATGGCGCCCTGGGCGGTGTAGCTGAGCAGGCGGTCCTCGCCCAGCACGGTGTGCCCGACCCGCCGGGTCTCGGCCGCCGAGGCCGGGCCGGCGACGATGAAATCGCCGTCGCGGCGCAGTTCCTGGTGGCGGGCGAGGAAGGCCGGCAGGTCGTCGCCGATCACCCATTCGCGCACGCCTTCGCGGTCGATCTGCCACAGCACCTGCTCGCGCGCCACCATCTTGGCCAGCTTGGCGGTGTTCCAGCCGCGGTTCTGCCCGGCCGAGCGCAGCAGGGTGCGCACCACCGTCTCGACCTTCTCGGGGGCGTACTCGATGGTGCCGTCCTGCTTCTGCATGATCACCCCGATGTCGCCGATGGTGGCCTGGGGGGTGAGCAGGATCTCGTGGTGGCCGTAGGCGATGAGCGAGCCGGCGGAATAGGCGCGGTTGTCCACGAACGCCACCAGGCGCGGGCCGTCGGCGCCGACGTTGAGCGCTTCGAGCAGCATCTCGCGACCGGCGTCGAGCCGGCCGCCATCGGTGGTCAGGTGCACCACCACCGTGCGCGCGCCCTTGGTCCTGGCCTCGGCCAGGGCGCGCTTGAAGAAGCGCGCGCGCCCGGAATCGATCGGACCGTCGATCGGCAGGTAGGCCACCGGGGTGGTGGCGGCGCTGGCGGCCGTGGCCTGGGCGGCGGCTGCGGTGGCGGAGCTGGCGGACGCGCCGGCCGGGGCCGAGGCCAGCAGCAGGGCGGCGAGCAGGGCGAGGATCAGGGGCATGGGTGCAGGGTGAAGGGGTTGCGACGGGGCGGAAGGAGGCACTTGCCGGGGGTGCCATCGGCTTTTATTCGTGGCGGCTCCCTGCCATCAATCCAAGACTAATGAGGACAGCATCTTGTGAAAAAACGCGCTCGCCCAGCTCAGCCGCCGGCGTGCTCGCGCCGCCAGGCGCCGGGCGACAGCCCGGTGGCGCGGCGGAAGGCCTCGGTCATGCGCGCCGGCGCGCTGTAGCCGACCCGCGCGGCGATCGCCGCCACCCCCAGGTCGCTGCCGGCGAGCAGGCGCTGGGCCTCGGCCAGGCGGCGGTCGCGCGCCAGCCGGCCGGGGGTGGTGCCGGTGGCGCCGCGCAGGTGGCGTTCCAGGCTGCGCGCCGACACCCCCAGCCCGCGGGCGATCGCCGCCATGGTGGTGCCGGGCGGGGCGGCGGCGATGCGCGCGGCCGCGGCCGCGGCCAGGGGGTCGGCGCTCGCGCTCCAGTCGCTCGAGGCGCGCGCCACCAGCCGCACCGGCGGCACCACCGGGGGCGGCAGCGGCCGCCGCTCGATCAGCGCGTCGAGGGTCTCGGCGGCCAGGCGGCCGAGGGCGTAGGTCGGCTGGGCCACGCTCGACAGCGCGGGATGGGCGAGCTCGCACAGGAACGAGTCGTTGTCGCAGCCCAGCACCGCCAGGTCGCGCGGCACGGCCAGGCCCAGGCTGTGGCAGAGCTCGAGCAGCAGGAAGCCGGTGGAGTCGTTGGCGGCCCAGATCCCGCACGGCCGCGGCAGGCCCTCCAGCCAGCGCGCGAGGTGGGCGCGGCGGTCGCCGCGCTCGGGCGCCTGCCAGGCGGGGACGGGGCGCCCGACCGCGGCGACGAACGCCGCCAGGCGCCCATAGTCGCCCTTCTCGGGATGGGAGCAGAAGGCGAGGTGGTGATGGCCCTTGCCGGTGAGGTGGGCGGCCGCCTGCTCGGCCAGGTCGCAGGTGTGCCAGGGCTGCAGCGCCACCTGGCTGGTGCCCGCCCGGCGTCCGTTGATGGCGCTTCCCAGGGCCACCAGCGGCAGGTCGCTGGCCGCCACCGCGGCGTCCATCTGCGGCCCCTGGGAGCGGCAGATCACCCCGTCGCCGCACCAGCCGGGCAGCAGCCCGGTGCGCGAGGCGTCGCCGCATTCGATGCTGAACTGCCAGTCGGCGTGCGCGCGCGCCCAGTCCACCACGCCGCGCATGATGTCGCGGCCGAAGTTGCCGCTGGTCTCGACCAGCACGGCGATGCGGCGGGTGGGCATGCCGTCAGCTTACCTCAGGGCCGGGCGGCGAGATAGCCCCAGACGAAGACGTTCTGCTGCCAGGTGTCGATCACGAACTCGTTGGCCGAGACCAGCAGCCAGACGTCGAAGTAGGCCTCGTGCAGCGGCCAGTCGTAGGCGTCGGGCCACAGCTGGTCGGGCTTGTTGACGAACTGCAGGTTGATGTCCCAGAAGCCGCCGCGGTGGCTCCAGTAGTCGCTGTTGCCGAACACCGTCAGCCCGGGCGGGGCCGGCTGGCCGCTGGAGCGCGAGTCGAGGTGCAGCGGGTTGCGCACCGGGTTGCTGCCCAGGCCGGTGGTGTAGACTAGGTTGTTGGGGTTGCAGCCGGCCTGGAACTGGCACGACTGCACCGCCCCCAGCAGGTACCTGCGCTCGCCGGTGAGGAAGTGCGCGCGCGCCAGCTCCATCCCGCCCGAGACGCTGAAGAAGCCGGCGAACATCGGCCGCCCCTTCTCGCGCGAGGTGAGGTTGAAGGCGTTGCCGGCGGCGTAGGCCAGCGAGGCCTCGGCCAGGCGCAGGATGGCGGCGCGGGCGTTGGCCTTGATGCGCGCGTCGGCGCGGGCGTCGTCGAGGCGGGCGTAGAGGAACGCGGCGTCGGTCTGGATGTGCACGTCCCAGGCGCACAGCTCGGCGCCGGGGTCCTTGAGGCAGGTGCCGGAGAGGAAGGCGTCGTGGTAGGGCCGCTCGCCGGTGAGGTCGTAGAGCACCAGCGCGGCGAGGTTGCGCGCGTCCTGGGTCATCCACAGGTCCTTGACCTGGGCGAGGGCGCCGGCGGCGCCGCGCCGGCCGTATTCGCCCTCGGCCCAGGCGAAGGCGCGTCGGGCGCTGTCCAGGTAGCCCGCCGCCTGCGCGGCGTCGAAGGGCCAGAGCAGCTTGGCCAGGCGCGCGGCCGCGGCGGCGTACAGGCACGAGTCGCGCATGGTCGGGGCGACCACGTAGAGGTGCTGGGTCGACAGCCAGCTGACCTCGCCGAACATGGGGTCGACCTGCGATTCGATGCCGTAGGGGATGCCGCCGTCGGGGCGCTGCAGCCGGCGGAAGCAGTCGATCTCGAAGCGCGCCTCGGTGAGCAGGTCGGGGATGCCGGCGGCGGGCGGGATGGACAGGCGCAGGGCGTTGAAGTAGCCGGGGTGGATCTCGGCCAGCTCGAGCTGGGCCAGAGTGGTCAGCAGGTGGCTGGCGCGGCGCGGGTTCCAGTCGCCGGCGTCGTGGTAGCCGCCCCAGGCGTCCGTGACCGTCTCGCCGGTGTCGCCCTCGGGGATGTCGGCGCTGCGGTACATGCCCTTGGCCATGACGTCGAAGGCCGAGCGCGTGACCACCGCCCCGTCGTCGGGATGGAAGTCGCGCGGCTTGACGAAGGCGCTGTAGGGCGGGCCGACGGCCTCGCCGCTGCGGTTGTTGTAGAGGCCCTGCATCTGCACCAGGAAGGCCTTCTCCCACGCCTTGGCGCCGATCTCGAAGGGCAGGCTGCAGCCCACCCCCTCGACCACCACGCGGTAGGTGCCGGGGGTGGTGAAGGCGCCGAAATCCATGCGGTAGACCGCGGTGCGGGCGTAGTTGCGGGGCGCCACCGACCACAGCTGCTCGCTGCCGTCGGCGTCCATCGCCAGCTCGACCGCGCCGCTGAACACCGGCGTGCGCCCGGCCTCGTCGACCAGGCTGAAGCGCAGGCCGGCGGGGAAGCGGTACGCGCCGCCGGTGCCCAGCCACACCGAGAGGGTGGCGCGCTTGAGCGGATCGTCGGGGCGGTAGCCGATCTGGCTGACGTGCACCGCCTCGCTGGGCAGGCGGGCGAAGTCGGCGGTGAAGCGCGGGTCGGGGTTGCGCACGTTGATCGCCCGCGTCTGCACCTGGTAGGTGCAGCCGGCGCGCACCGGCTGGGGCAGGCGCAGGTAGAGGCGGGTGCGCGTGGGATAGGCGCCCCACGGCAGCTGGGCGTTGGTGGGCAGGGTCTTGCGGTGCACCGCCAGGGGCCGCACGCCGGCCGCGAAGGCGGGGTCGTCGGCCGAGGTGACGGTGTAGTTCCCGGGCGGATCGGCGAGGAAGGCGAGGAAGGGGTGGCCCTCGACGCCCTCGCCGATGGCGAGCTGGTCGAGCCGCGCCCCCTGCAGGTAGCCGACGCAGGTGCCGCCGCGCATGAGCTTGGCGCGGCGCACGCCGTGGTTGCCGCCGCCGTCGGGCCAGCGCTCCTCTATCTTCTCGTCGCCGGGCTGGGGCTGGTAGGGCGCGATGCGGGCGGGGGTGATGCGCTGGGCCTCGATGGTGATGGCGACCACGTCGGGCGCGGCCAGGCCGGTCTGCACGATGAGCGGCGACTGCTCGTTGGCGTAGCCGTAGCTGCGGACCAGCTGCTCGCGCCGCTTGGCCTCGCGGGCGCCCGCCTCGGCCGCCTCGCGCGCCGCCTTCGCCGCCGCCTCGGCGTCGAGGCGGGTGCGCTCGGCGCGCTCGGCGCGCAGACGGTCGTCGGCATCGACCAGCACCAGGGCGTCGATCTCGACGTCGATGGGCTGGTCGCTCCAGTCGCCGCAGAACTGGTACTGGACCACGTGCGCGAGGTCGAGCGGACGGGGTGCCTTGGGCGATTCGCGGTCCTCGCGCTGGTTGGGCAGCGCCAGCGGGGCCCCGCCCTGGGGGGTGACGGTGGCGAACTCCGCCGCCGGCGGCGGCAGGCGGAACTGCCAGCGCCCGCTGCGTCCCTGGACGTCCGAGACGATCAGCACCAGCCCCTGGGCCCTGCTGCCGGCGCGGGTGCGCAGGCGCAGCGCCGGCGAGCGCTCGGCGTGGGCGGCGAGGTCGAGCGCCCCGTTCACTCCGCCGCCCCCGCGGCTGGTGCGTCCGGCGATGTGCGCCACGCCGCCTGCCACCGTCATGCGCTCCTCCCAGTCCTGGTAGGCGTAGTGGAAGGGCGCGTCGAAGGGGTTGAGCACCGGCGGCGCGGCGGCGCCCTCGGCGGCGGCGAGCGGTCCGGCGAGCAGGAGGGTGGCGAGCAGGCACGGCAGCGGGGAGCGTGTCACGGAGGATCCTTCGCGGCAGACGGAACGAATCAGCGCGCCGGGACGGTGGCGCCCAGCAGCGCCTCGGCCGGGCGCTCGCCGATGACGGCGTCGGTGGACAGCGCCAGGCCGTCGACGCTGGCGGTCACCCGGTGCAGGCCCTTGAAGCCGCGCACGCGCGCCACCCCGTCGGCGTCGGTGACCGCGCGCGCGCGGGTCCACCAGGCGCCCCTGACCAGCGACTCCCAGGCGCGGGCGTTGGCCTTGGGCGACCAGTCCTGGCGGTAGAGCGCGGCCGGCTTGAGCCAGTGCTGGCCTTCCCAGAAGCCCCACATCAGGAACTCGGACACCGCCGGCGACGAGAAGCAGGCGGTGAGGAAGTCGCGGGTGAAGTCCGCCTGCACGTCCTCCTGCTCGGCCGGGTTGACGTCGAACTCGGTGATCCCCAGGGGCAGGCCGATGCGGCCGTGGACCGCCTCCAGCTCGGCCAGCACCGCCGCCGGGCCGGGCAGCGACGAGCCGAAGTGCGACTGGATGCCCAGCCCGGCGATCGGCGCCCCGTCGCGCTTCAGGCCCAGCACCAGCTCCTCGACGAAGGCGCGGAATTCGCCGCCGGGGGCGCGGCGCAGGTGGGCGTAGTCGTTGTAGAACAGCCGGCAGCCCGGCGGCGCATGCGCGGCGGCGAGGCGGAACCAGCCGGCCAGCGCACCGGGGCCGATGGCGCCGCTGAGGTCGCGGTTGGCCCAGCTCTCGTTGACCACGTCCCATTCCACGATGCCGCAGGGCGCGGTGGCGTCGAGGATGTCGGTGATGTGCCCGTCGGCCTCGGCTGCCAGGCGCGCGGGATCGCCGGCCAGGGCGCGCAGGCGCTGGGGCAGGTAGGTCCAGCCCGGCCACACCAGGCAGTGCCCGCGCGCGGCGATGCCCTGGTCCTTGAGCCAGCGCAGCGCCGCCAGCGCCCGGGTGCGCGAGTGGCGGTGGTCGCCCGCCGCCGGCGGCCCCTGGCGGTCGTTGGCCAGGCCCCATTCCCACGGCCCCCACTTGAGGTCGTTCTCGAGCACCACGATCGAGCAGTTGTCGCGCACCCAGGCCCGGCAGCGCTCGCCGTCGGCGCCGGGATCGACCAGCCACGAGCCGTTGATGGCGATGCCGAAGGGGAAGGCGTGGCGCACCATGTCCACCGCCACCGGCACCCCGGCGCGCGGCCGGCCCTGGGCGTCCACCACCCGCACCGCCAGGTCGCCCTTGCGCAGGGTCTCGATGCGCGCCTGGGCCGCGGCGCGCCAGGGCGCATCCGGCTCGCGGCCCTCGTAGGTGATGCGCGGCAGGGGCAGGTCCCTGGGCTCCACCGCCGGGCCGAGGTCGAGCACGCGCAGGCCGCCGATGAGCAGGGCCTGGCTGCGCGCGCTGTTGAGGGTGATGTTGACCTGCGCGCGGCCGGTGCGGTAGTCGCTCTTCGCGCGTCCGGCGGCGGCGACGCGCACCCAGGCGCCGTCGGAGGGCGCCGCCACCTCCTGCTCGATGGCCTTGGCGTAGGGCGCCTGCGCCTCCTCCAGCACCACCCCCGCCAGGCCCTCGCCGGTCTCGGCGGCGGAGCTCTCGGTGCGCATCCAGAACTCGACCAGGAGCGTGGTGCCCTTGGCCATCGCCGCCGCGCTGGGCGCGGTGAGCTGGATGTGCCAGGGCATCGAGCCGGGGGTGGCCGGCCCATCGAGGCGCACGCGCAGCGCGCCGCCCGGCGGCAGGTCCGCGCCCGCCGGCAGGCGTTCGCAGACCGCGCTGCGCGCGGTGCTGTTGGTGAGGGTGAGGAGGGCGAGCGGGTCGCTCCCGAACGGCTCGCCGGCCGGCGCCGGCAGCGCGGGGCTGACGAAGCCCTCGGCCGCCGGCACGGTCGCGGCGGCCAGCGTCAGGGCGGTGGCGAGCAGGGCGCGGATCATGTCCATGCCGGAGTCATACGGGGTTCCGCGCGCGGCGTTGGCGCCTCATCGCCGTCCGGCGCGCGCCGTGCGAAAGCCGTCGCGAAAGCAGCCCCGGGTGTCGCAATGGCGTCTGGAATCGCGCTTCGCCGAGGAGTATACCCACGGCAAGGCAACGGGTTCCGGCGGGCGCTGTGACGCCATCGCCGGTGCTCGCGCTCATGGCGCGGCCGCCAGGATCAGCAGGGTCAGGGACTGGGGCGGCAGGCGCAGCGCCGGCGCGCCGTCCGCCAGCGCCGGGGCGGCGATGCGGGCGATGGCGGCCTGCGGGCCGGCGGTCTGCCAGGCCTCGGCCGTCCCCGCCAGGCGGAAGCCGCGCACAGCCAGCTCCACCGCGCTCTCCGCGTCCTCCTTGTTGATGAGCATGACCGTCAGCGCCCCGTCGCGCGTGCGCAGCGCGGCGAAGGCCGATACCCGGTCGGGATCGGGGGCGGCGGCGCGCACGCCGAGCTCGCCGAAGGTCGAGCGCGCGCCGTCGTAGTTGCGGTACATGCGGAAGGCGTTGCACACCGGGGCCTCGTCGACCGGATCGGGGACGATCCAGCGGGTGGCGAGGTCGCAGCCCTCGCGGCCGAGGATGCCCAGGACGTCGGCCTGGGTGGTGGCGCCATTGGGCCGGCCGGCGTCGCCCCAGCGGTACTCGGTGAGGGCGATGCGGGTGCCGGGGTAGTGCCGCGCGACCCACTCGCGCATGCGCGGCAGCAGCCGCACCACCCCGCCCGAGGCGTCGTTGGGCGAGCCGGCGATCCAGCTGTTGTCGACGTAGGCGGGATCCCACAGCGCGCGGGTGGAGCGGTTGCGCAGCGCCCGCGCCTGGGCGCAGTCCGCCTCGGGGCCGTTGCCCTCGAGGTCGTACCAGCGCCCGTCCGTGCCCCGGGCCTTGGCCGGGTAGTAATGCAGGCTGAGGGCGTCGAGCAGGCGCCGGCCGCCCGCGGCCTCGGCGGCGCGCATGCGCGTGAGCAGCCAGGGCACGTAGTCGCCGTGCGCACGGTGGTCGGGCGCGTCCAGGGACAGGCCGTGGCCGCCGCGCCAGTGCAGGTCGAAGCCGCTCCAGAAGTAGCCGTCCCAGCCGTACTCCTCCGGTCCGGCGACCAGGGCGGTGGGATCGGCGTCCTTGATGGCGGTGGCGTAGGCGAGCATGCGCGCCAGCACCTCCTCGTCGTGGGCCGGCTCGGGATGCACGTCGCGGTGGGTCTGGTGCCATAGCGACGGCTCGTTGTCGAGCAGGTACCAGGCCACCGTGCCGCTGGCGGCCGGGCCGCAGGTCGCGGCCAGGTGCGCCACCCAGGCCGCTTGCAGCGCCGGGCTGTTGGGGCTGTTGGCGTCGGCGGGGTCGTTGCCGGCGACCGGCGTGCCGTCGGGGCGCACTCCGTCGCCGGCATCCGGCATCCAGCGGTCGCTGGCGCGCTGGGGGCCGTATGTCGCCTGCGAGAAGCTTGCCAGCTTGCCGCGCCCGGGGCCGAGGCGGGCGAGCCACCCGATGGTGGGCACGGTGATCAGCGCCCGCGCCCCGGCGGCGCGCACCTCGGCCAGCCACTCGTCGGCCGAGGATCCGCCGCGGCTGGGGGCGGGGATGCTCTCGAAGAACCAGTCCGCGCCCTTGTTGTCGGCGTCGTTCCGCCAGTGGTAGCGGCCCAGACTGTTGCCGCCCCAGCGCACCACGCTGACGTTGAGGTCGGCGAGCAGCCCGGCGCGCGCCCCGAACGGGCAGTTGACCCCGTAGATCCCCGCGCTGATGGGGTGGCGGTCGGCGCCGGCGTCGACCACGATCGCCTCCACCGCCGGCAGCAGCGGCAGCAGGAGCATCAGGCCGCCCACGGCGGCGGCGCAGGACCTTCCCATCGGACGGCAACCTCGGCTGAGGTGATGCTGGCGATCGTGGCCGGCGCCCGCAAGCCGGTCCTGCGGAAAGCGGCGCCGGATTCGCGACACGACGGCGGCCGGTCCCTGCCCGCCACCACCGCCCTGCCCCGGCCGCGTCAGTCGACGCGGTTGCTGCGCCGGCCGGCGAGGAAGGCGGCGAGGTTCTCCGCCGCCGTGGCCACCAGGCGGGCGTGCGCCTCGACCGTGGCCTAGCCCAGGTGCGGGGTCACCCACAGCCGTCCCGCCCACGGCGCCTGCGGGTCCAGCAGCGGGTGGCCGCCGGGCGGCGGTTCGCTGGTGAGCACGTCCAGCCCGGCGCCGCCCAGGCGTCCGCTGGCCAGGGCCGCGAGCAGCGCCGCCTCGTCGACCAGGCCGCCGCGGCCGGTGTTGACCAGCAGCACGCCCGGCTTCAGCCCGGGGGCGCTCCTGCCGCAAAAGCGTAAGCGGCGTTCGCCAGGCCGTATCGCATGGCCGTCAGTTCCGGGGTAAGATCTGGTCATGGCCACTTCCCGTCGCTGCGGATTCAGTCTGATCGAGCTGCTGGTGGTGATGGCCATCGTCGCCGTGCTGGCGGGGATGCTCATGCCGGCGCTGGGGACGGTGCGCCAGGCGGTGCGCGGGGTGGCCTGCGTGTCCAACCTGCGCCAGCTGGGGCTGGCCGCCCAGGGCTATGCCCTGGACTGGGACGGCCAGCTGGTGCCGGCCTTCTGGTCGGATGCTGCCGGCAACGCCAGCTACGGCACCGCGCCGTGGGTGCTCAACGCCGACTTCCTGGCGCGCTACGCCGAGGGCAGCGAGACCTACAACGTCTTCGCGGCGACCAGCGCCCTGCCCGCCAAGCTGCTGTGCCCGGAGAACCTCCGGCGCAATCCCAGCCGCTGGATCAAATCCTGCTACGGCCTGAACTGGAGCGCTCCCGGCTACGCCAGGACCGGCGCCACCTATCCGCTCAACGCCGCCATCGCGCCGCGCGCCGGCCTGGTGCGCGCCGAGATCGTGATGTTCGCCGACGGCCTGGACTGGCTGCTGCAGAGCGCGAAGGCGGGCGACTGGACCGCCCAGCTGGAGCTGACCGGCTATGTGCCGTCGACCATCTCGTACCGCCACCGCAACCGCACCAGCGCGGTGTGCTTCGACGGCTCCGCCCTCGCCCTGCCGATGTCCGAGCTGAGCCCGGCCACCACCCGTTGGAAGTGACCATGCCCCAGCGCGCCCTGCTCGCCCTGACCCTGGCCTGCGCCCTGGGTGCGGCCGAGCCCGCGGCCCCGCCCCAGGGCTCCACCTGGGGCGAGGAGCCGGTGGAGACCGTCAGCGCCACCCGCCAGACGGTGTGCCTCAACGGGCTGTGGCGCTTCCAGCCCGCCGCCGCCGCGGACGCCGCGGTGCCGGCCGAGGGCTGGGGCCTGGCGCGGGTGCCCGGCCTGTTCGCCTTCCGCCCCCACCACGGCATCCACATGGAGGGGCTGGTGGGGCGCGGCCAGGGCCCGGCCTGGAACGGGCTGGAGCGCCTGAACCCCCACGACGAGGCCTGGAACCGCGTCGAGCACGCCTGGTACGAACGCCCGCTGGCGGTGCCCGCCGGATGGGCCGGGCGCGCCATCGTGCTCGACCTGCGCCGGGTGTGCACCGACGCCGCGGTGTTCCTCGACGGCCGCCCGGCGGGCGCGCTGGCGTGGCCGGGGGGCGAGCTGGACCTGACCGCGCTGGTGCGGCCCGGCGCCACCCACCGCCTGGCGCTGCGGGTGAGCGCGACCGCCGCCGAGGCCGAGAGCACCGAGTTCATGGGCACCGGCGCCAACCAGACCATCCAGCGGCGCAAGCCGCTGGAGTCGCGCGGCCTGCCCGGCGACGTGCTGCTGCACGCGCGGCCGGCGGGGGCGCGGGTGGGCGACGTGTTCGTGCAGACCTCGACCGCCAGGCGCCGGGTCGAGCTGGCGGTCGAGCTGGCGGGGGTGGCGCAGGCGGGGCGGGTGGCCTTCACCGCGCGCATGCTCGGCCCCGACGGCGCCGCCGAGCGCACCTTCGCCGCCGCCGCCGAGGTCGCGGCGGCGCCGCTGCAGACCGTGCGCCTGGGCTGGGACTGGGACGATGCCCGGCGCTGGGACCTGGAGCGCCCCGAGCTGTACGAGCTGCGCCTGGCCGCGCGCGGCGCCGGTCTCGACGACGAGTACGCCCAGACCTTCGGCTTCCGCGAGTTCCGGATCGAGGGCCGGCGCCTGCTGCTCAACGACGCCGAGCTGCGCCTGCGCCCCGGGGTGCTCGGCAACACCCTCGACCAGCACTTCGGCAAGCGCGCCGAGATCGACGCCGCCATCGACGGCCTGCGCGCCGCCGGCTTCAACGCCCAGGAGTTCTGGCCCTGGGACATCGACGAGCGCGGCACCGCCGAGTGGCGCGACCTGTGGTACGAGCGCGCCATGCGCAAGGGCTGGCCGGTGGTGGCGAGCCTGGCGACCATGGCCGGGCAGGCGGCGGCCTGGGACGCGGCTGCGCGCGCGGACTGGCGGCGCCGGCTGGAGCCGCAGGTGCGGCGCTGGCGCAACAACCCGGCGGTCATCATGTGGGTGCACAGCCCCAACCTGTTCACCGACTGGTACGACCAGGATCCGCGGGTGGCCGGCCATGCCGAGGTGATGGTGGCGCGCGGCGAGCAGGGCCCGCGCCGGGCCGAGAACGCCGCCGCGCGCGACGCCAACGCCCTGCTGCGCGGCCTCGACCCCACCCGGCCGATCATCAACCACGCCGGCGGCGCCGCCGGCGACTTCCAGACCGTCAACTTCTACCCCTGCCTGGCCCAGGTGCAGGAGACCGAGGAGTGGCTGAGCGCGTGGGTGCGCGGCGGCACCGGGCCGTACTGGCCGGTGGAGTTCGGGCCCTTCCCGCCCTGCGACTACCGGCGCGGGCGCAACGGCGGCGGCTGGGGCCTGGGGCGCGGCGCGGTCTACACCGAGCAGCTCGCCACCGAGTACCTCGCCGCCGAGTACGGCGCGCGCGCCTACCGCGAGGAGACCGCCGAGACCCGCGCCACCAACCCGGCGAAGTTCGAGTCGGCGCAGCAGTACCGCCAGTTCAACGCCACCCCGGTCACGCCGCTGATGCAGGAGCACGTGGCCATGCAGCTGCGGCGCAGCTTCCGCTCGTGGCGCACCATCGGCTGCACCACCCTGCCCATCCCCTGGGCCTTCGAGCAGGGCTGGGAGAAGGCCGACGGCCGCGAGGCGCTGGCGCCCTTCCGGCCCGGCGAGCGCGGCCCGTGGTGGCCGACCGCGGCGACCTGGAAGCTGCACTTCCTGCGCCCGCAGGGCGGCGCGGCGCTGGCCTGGGGGCGGGCGCTGATCGAGAGCAACGGGCCGACCCTGGCCTGGATCGCCGCCCCGTCCGATCCCGCCGACCCCGCCGCCTTCACCGCCAAGGACCACGCCTTCGCCGCCGGCCAGCAGGTGGCCAAGCAGGCGGCGCTGCTCAACGACACCCGCGCCGAGCAGGACTGGAGCCTGCGCTGGAGCGCCACCCTCGACGGGCGCACCATCGGCGGCGGCGAGGCCGCCGGGCGCATCGCCCCCGCCACCACCGCCGGCGCCGCCATCGCCTTCGCCATCCCCGCCGACCTCGCCGCGCCCGCCGCCGGGGCCATCGAGCTGGTGGCGCGCATCGGCGCCGCCGAGCACCGCGACCGCTTCGCCTTCCGCGCCTTCCCCGCGCCCGCGCCCCTCGGCCTGGCGCTGGCGCTGTGGGATCCCGCCGGCGCCAGCGCCGGGCTGCTGCGCACCCTGGGCTGCAGCGTGCAGGCCTGGGACGGCCGCCCCGGTCCCGGCCTGGTGGTGGTCGGGCGCGGCGCGCTGTCCGGCGGCGCCACCCCGCCCGGCGACCTGGAGGCGCACGTGCGCGGCGGCGGCCGCCTGCTGGTGCTGGCCCAGGATCCGGCCTGGCAGCGCCGCCGGCTCGGCCTGCGCGTCGGCCACCAGGTGGTGCGCCGGGTGTTCGCGGTCGATCCCCGCCATCCGCTGATGGACGGCCTGGTCGACGACGACCTCGCCGACTGGGCCGGCCACAGCACCCTGGTCGAGTCCCACCCCGCGGTCACCGCCCGCGAGCTGGCGCCCTCGGGCGGGCCCGCCTACGGCTGGCACTGGGGCAACCGCGGCGGGGTGTGCAGCGCGATGGTCGAGAAGCCGCACCTGTCGGGCTGGCGGCCGCTGCTCGAGGGCGACTTCGCCTGCGCCTCCACCCCGCTGATGGAGCTGGACCTGGGCGCCGGCCGCGCCACCTGGTGCACCCTCGACCTCGAGGACCACGTGCCGGCGGATGCCGCCGCCCGCCGCCTGGCCGCCAACCTGCTGGCGCACTGCGCCCGCGCCGCCCTGCCCGGGCGCGCGGGGGCGGTGGCCTATTGCGGCGGGGCCGAGGGCGCACGCCTGCTCGCGGCCCTGGGCGCGACCGTGGCCGGGCGCGCGGCGCTGCTGGTGGCCGGTCCCGGCGCCGAGCGCGCCGCGGTCGAGGCCCACCTCGCCGGCGGCGGCACCGTGCTCGCCCTCGACGGCGCGGCGCTGGGGGTGCCCACCACCCTGGTCGAGGACCTCGGCGGCAGCTGGGAGGTCCCCGACCAGCCGTGGTGCGCCGGCCTGGGCCTGTCCGACCTCCACCGCCGCGCCCCCGGGCCGGCGCGGGTGGTGGCCGCCGACGCCCCCGGCTTCACCGTCGCCGCCGGCGGCCAGCTGGCCTGGCGCCGCGCCCCCGGCGGCGGGCTGCTGATCGTCTGCGGCCTCGACCCGCTGCTGCTGCCGGCCGACACCCGCACCTACCTGCGCCTCACCCGCTGGCGCCAGGCCCGCGCCCTGGCGCAGATCCTCGCCAACCTCGGGGCCGGCTTCGCCAGCGACGCGCGCATCTTCCAGCGCAGCGCCGACGAGTCCCTCGCCCTCGACGGCCCGTGGTCGGCGCTGCTGACCCAGCCGCTGCCGCCCGCGGCCAGGCCCGGCCGCCACGACCCGGGGATGAGCGCCACCGCCGCCGCCGCCCTGGCCGGCGACCCCGCCGGCCCCGGCTGGCGGACGCTGGAGGTGCCGGGGCGCTGGAGCGCGCAGGGGGCGCCCTGGCGCGATGTCGACGGCGAGGCGCTCTACCGCCGCACCATCGACATCCCGCCCGCCCTCGCCGGGCGCGAGCTGGAGCTGCGCCTGGGCACCATCGACGACTACGACCAGACCTTCCTCGACGGGCGCGAGATCGGCGCCACCGGCGCCACCACCCGCGAGTGGTGGTCGGCGCCGCGCATCTACCGCATCCCCGCCGCGCTCGCCGGCGCCGGCCGCCACCAGCTCGCGGTGCGGGTGTTCGACGGCTTCGGCGACGGCGGCTTCACCGGCGCGCCCGCCGACCTCGAACTGCGCGCGGTCGGCCGCGAGCCCCCGGCCTGGTACTGGGGCGACGCCGTCACCACCTGGGTGGTGGCCGACGATCCGCACCGCTACTGCCGCTGGTGAGGGGGCGGCGGCGCCGGGCTTTCCTCCCGTCCGCATGCATCCATCATGCGCGCGCCCACAGGTGCCCGCCATGCCCGACGACCCCGCCTCCGACCACTTCCGCTCCGGCAACGCCGGGGCGCGCATCTGGACCGCCATCGACCGCCTGTTCCCCGGCCAGGCGGTGGCCAACATCGTGGCCCACGACTACGACCAGTCGATCGAGCTCTACTTCCGCGCCGAGACCCCGGCCGGCTGGATGCCCACCGAGGCCCAGCTGCGCGGGGTGTGCGAGCTGGGTTTCGTCACCGTCTATGGCAACTTCGCCGACGGCACCGAGGTGGTGGGCGGCTGGAAGCAGCGGATCGAGAACGGGGTGCGCGTCCAGGGCGGTGATTACTGGGTTGCGAGCCCGGGCCGGGCGCCCGCCGGGATGCCGCGCTGGCAGGCCGGCATGGCCCGCCGGGCGGTGGTGCTGGAAGGCGACGAGGTGGACCTGTTCCGCGAGTTCCTCGCCTGGCGCCAGGCCAAGGGCTGATCAGCCCGCACTTGGCCTGCCCTTCCCGCCTTCTAATGTCGACCGCGGATGAAGATCCTGCTGGTCGATGATGATCCCGTATCGCAACGGGTGCTGGCGGCGCTGGTGGCGCGCGAGGGCTACGAGCCGGAGTGCGTCACCGATGGCGCCGCCGCCTGGGAGCGGTTCCAGCAGGGCGGCATCCGCCTGGTGATCTCCGACTGGACCATGCCCGGGATGGACGGGCTGGAACTGGTGCGGCGCATCCGCGCCCAGCCCGGTCCCTACACCTACATCATCATCCTCACCGCCCGCACCGAGCGCGAGGACGTCTCGGCGGCGATGCTCGCGGGCGCCGACGACCACCTCGCCAAGCCGGTGTCGCGCGACGACCTGCGCACCCGCCTGGCGGTGGCGCGGCGGATCACCGCCCTGCAGGAGGAGCTGGCGCGGCGCAACGCCGAGCTCGAGGCGGCCAACGCGCGCATGCAGCATGACCTGCGCGCCGCCCAGCGCGCCCAGCGCGGCCTGCTGCCCGCCAGCCTGCCCTCGCTGCCCGGGCTGACCGCGGCCTGGCGCCTGCTGCCGTGCGAGGAGCTGGCCGGCGACACCCTCAACCTGGTGCGCCTCGACGAGCGCCGCGCCGGCTTCTATGTGCTCGACGTCAGCGGCCACGGGGTCGCGGCGGCGCTGATGGCGGTGCAGGTGTCGCGCCACCTCGGCCCGGTGCTGGGTTCGGGCTCGCTGCTCAAGCAGCCGCAGGCCGCCGCCCCCGGCTACCGCATCGTGCCCCCGGCCGAGGTCGCGCTCGGCCTAGCCGGCCTGTTCCACGCCCCCCGCCAGCTGCAGTACTGCACCCTGCTCTATGGCATCTACGACCTCATCGACCACAGCGTCGAGGTGGTGTGCGCCGCCCATCCGCCGCCGCTGGTGGTGCGTGCCGCCGGCGGCATCGAGGTGCCGGAGATGTCCGGCCACCCGATCGGCCTGTTCACCCCCGAGGAGTCCGGCTACACCACCTGGCGCACCGTGCTCGCCCCCGGCGACCGCCTGCTGGCGATCTCGGACGGGGTGACCGAGACCGAGGACCACACCGGCGCCATCCTCGGCAGCGCCGGGCTGTGCGCGCTGATCGACGGCCAGCGCCAGCTCGCCCCCGAGCAGGGCGCCGACGCCATCCTCGCCGCCCTCGCCGAGCGCCGCCAGGGCCAGCCCCCGGCCGACGACATCTCGCTGCTGCTGCTCCAGCGCAGCGGCTGAGTTGCGCCGGGCGCGCCGCCGCCCACAACCCGCGCATGAGCGACCCCCAGCCCCAGCGCCCCGGCGGACCGGTGATGGCCCGTCCGATGGTGGTGGCGATCGATGGCCCCGCCGGCGCCGGCAAGAGCACCGTCACCCGCCGCCTGGCCGCCCGTCTGGGCATGCTGTTCCTCGATACCGGGGCGATGTACCGCGCCGCCACCGTCGGGCTGCTGCGCAGCGGCGCCGACCGCGACGATCCTGCGGCGGTGGCCGCCTATGTCTGCGCCCGCCGCATCGGCTTCGGCGCCGACGGCCAGGTCCAGCTCGACGGCGAGCGCCTGGGCGACGAACTGATCCGCGCCCCCGCCACCGTGCCCGAGATCTGGCGGGTGGCCGACAACCCCGCCTGCCGCGCCCACCTGGTGGCGCAGCAGCAGGCCATCGTCGCCGGCCGCGACGCGGTGATCGAGGGCCGCGACGCCACCACCGTCATCGCCCCCGACGCCCAGCTCAAGGTCTACCTCGACGCCTCGCCCGAGGAGCGCGCCCGCCGCCGCCTGGCGGAATGGCCGGCGGGCTCGCCGCCGCCGGCACTGGCCGAGGTGGCGGCGCAGATCCGCGCCCGCGACGAGAAGGACATGGCGCGCGCGGTGGGCGCGCTGCGCCTGGCCGACGACGCCGTGCACCTGCTCAGCGACGGGCGCAGCGCCGACGGGGTGGTGGCGCTGCTGGTGGCGCACGCGGTGCAGCGCAACCCCTTCCTGCTCGAACGCCGGGTCGCCGACCAGCTCACGGTCGGGCGCAGCCGGGCCAAGGGGTATGTGCGGGTGGCCCAGGGCGATGTCACCGGCGACGGCGGCATGTGGCAGCTCGGCCTCACCAACCCCACCCCCGAGCGCATGCCCGGCGGGGTGGCCGACCTCACCCGCAACCGCGGCGGCCGCCAGGCCGGGGTGCTGGTGCAGGGGCGGGCGGTGCTGGTGCTCGCCGGCCGCGGCGACGCCCCCGGCGAGGTGGCGGCGCTGCCCATCCTGCCCCAGACCTGGTACGTGATCGAGCCCGGCGCCTGGCACGCGGTGATCCAGGACCACGGCACCATCTGCGCCTGGGCCGAATCGAGCGGCATCAGCGAGGAGCGCCACCCCCTCGACCAGGCCCAGCAGGCGCAATTGCGCGCCTTCCTCGAGGTCTACCTGCCGGGGTGATATAAAGGGATATAAAGGGGCCACACCACCTTGATAAGGTAAGGGATATAAAGGGGCCACACCACCTTGATAAGGTGGTGTGGCCCCTTTATTCCCTCTCAGTCCTCGGTGTCGCCGGTCTTGTCGTAGCTGGCGGGCAGGGAGCGGACCCAGGCCGAAAGGGCGGTCGACAGCCGCTCGACGGTCTCGGGATGCCTGCCGGCCAGGTTCACCGACTCGCCCGGGTCCTGGTCCAGGTCGTAGAGCTCGACCTCGCCGTCCCGCCGGCGGGTGGGCAGGCGCAGCTTCCACCGCCCGTCGCGGACCAGCGCCTCGCTGCCCGGGGAGCTGGTCTTCCAGAACAGCGGCCGCGTGCGTATGTGCTCGCCCCGGCCCAGCCAGGCGGCGGAGGCGTCCTCGCCGTCGATGCCCGCCGGCTCCACGCGCACGCCGGCGAGCGTGCAGATGGTCGGCAGCCAGTCCGCGCCGCTGAGCACGGAACGGTCGTCGCAGCGGCCTGCCGGGACGTGCCCGGGCCAGCACACGATCCACGGCACCCGCACCCCGCCCTCCCAATGGGTGTGCTTGCCGCCGCGATAGGGACCGTTGCTGCCCATCTGGTTGGTGCGCAGCCCCCCCTTGGCGGCCTTGCCCATGTCGGCGCCCTGGTCGCTGCTGAAGACGACGATGGTGCTCTCGCGCAGCCCCAGTTCATCCAGGCGCCGGAGCAGCCGGCCGACGCCATCGTCGAGCGCCTCGACCTCGGCGAGATAATGGCGCATGCCCGCCTCGGCGTCGCCGCCGGCGGCGCGCACCGCCGCCAGCTTGCCGCGCATCGGCAGGGGGAAGTCGCCATCGGCGAGGGCCAGCCCATCCCAGCGCCGCACCAGCGCCGGCGGGGGATCGACCGGATTGTGGGCGATGTGCCCCCACACGTTCACATAGAAGGGCTGGTCCCGGTGCTGTTCGATGAAGCCGATGGCCGCGTCGATGATGGGCGCATCGCGGCCGCGCCCGTCATCCCGGTGCCTGCGCTTGCCGTCATCGGCATCGCCGCCGGCGCCGATGGCGTCGATGCCATAGGTCCCCGGCCGGCGCTCGGGCCCGATGTGCCATTTGCCGAAGTGGCCGGTGGCGTAGCCGGCGCCCTTGAGATGGTCGGTGACGGTGGGCTGCCCGGCGAACCCGCCGTTGGCGGGGTAGACCTGGTAGGTGGCGGGGAAGCGCGCGGTCATCAGCCCGGTGCGGGCCGGGCAGCAGGTGGCGCCGGTGGCGTAGCACTGGGTGAAGCGGGTCCCGTCCCGGGCCAGGGCGTCGATGTTGGGGGTGCGCGCGTAGGGGTGGCCGTAGCAGCGGAGGTCGGCGCCCCCCAGGTCGTCGGCGAGCAGGAGCACCACGTTGGGCGGCCGTTCCGCCGCGGGCAGGGCGCAGCCGGCGGCGAGGAGCGCGCCGAGGAGGAGGCCGGTGGGGGTCATGGCGGGCGGTCCAGGAGGAGGCGTCGTGTGCTGGCATATGCCTATCCTCCGCCTGGGCATCCGCGCTGTGGGGTTTGCCGACAGGCGGGCCGGCGCCGCCCCGCCGCCTCGGCGCGGGCGGTCGGCCGGGGATCAGCGCGGGTTGCGCGCCAGGAATTCGTGCAGCACCGCGCCCAGCGGGGTGGGCGCCGCCGTCCTGGCCGCGGTGGCGCCATAGGCCGGCTCGTAGTCCGGCGACCACATCGGGTTCTCGTGCAGGGCGTGGAACGACCAGTCCCAGCCCAGCTCCTCGAACAGCTCGAGGTTGTCGCGGGCGTAGCGTGCCGCATCCGGGGCCCAGCGCACCACCCCGGTCTCGGAGATGTAGATGCGCACCCCGTGGCGCTTCTGGAAGTCGATCATCGGCTTCAGCTCGGCGTACAGGCGCTGCTTGTCCCAGCGCCCGCCGCCGCTGTCCGAGTAGTCGCCCGGCCAGGGCTGGCTGGTCGCCAGGTAGGTGCGCGCCAGGTCGGTGTTGCCGATCTCGCGGATGCCCTGGTGGGTGTAGGCGTGGGGCTGGTACTGGTGGGTGGAATAGATGATGCCCTCGCCGCGCAGCAGCGGGAACGAGCTGAAGCCCCAGCACAGCCCGCCCGGGCCGACCTCGACCACCACCGGATGGACGGTGTCCGTGCGGCGGATGTCGTCGATGATCGCCTGCGCCCATTCCGGCCACACCCGCACCGGGCGCGGGAAGTCGGCCCAGTCGAGCGGCTCGTTGAGGATGTCGTACCAGATCCCCTGCTGCCGGCCGGCGCAGAGCGCGGTGAGGTCGCGCCAGCAGGCGATGATGGTGTCGAGGTTGCTGCGGTCGGCCCAGAACTCGGACTTCCGCTTGCGCGCATCGCTGCTGTAGCCGGCGCTGCGCTCGTTGGGGACCTCGTGCAGGTCGAGGATGACGGTCACGCCCAGTTCGCGCGCGCGGTCGAGGTAGGGCGGCAGCTCGCGCAGGATGCGCTCCCACCCGGCGTGCAGGTTCGCCAGCCTGCCCTGCCGGGCGAGGTAGTTCGGGCGCAGCATCAGGCGCACCGAGTTGGCGTTCCACCGCCGCCGCAGGTCCTCGAGGTTGGCGATGCTGATGTCCTGGGTGGTGAAGCCGCGCAGGACCGGCGCGGCGGCCGGCTGGGTGCGGGCATCCTCGCCGCAGCCGGTGCCGGCGAGCAGGACGAAGCAGAGCAGGGCCAGGGGGGCGAGGGGGGGATGGTGCATGGCGATGGGGGGTCAGCGGGTGAGGGCGGGCGCGATGGCGGCGAAGAGGGCGTCGGCGTAGCCGCGGTGCCCCTGGTCGTTGGGATGCCACTGCACCCCGCTGCTCTCGCCGCTGCCGCTGCAGGCGGGATCGAGGGCGTAGCGCATCACCGGCACGAAGGCGATGCCGCGCTCGGCGCACGCCTCGCCCATGATGCGGTCGAGGGTCGCCGGCCAGCCCTGGTAGGCTGTGCGCGTCCCCTTGCCGTAGGGGTTCCACACCCCGGTGCACACCACCAGCGGCCGGGGGGTGAGCTGGTCGAAGGCGGCGAGCAGGCCGCGGTAGCTGGTGCGGAAGGCCTCGGCCCCGGCCGCCTCCTTCTCGTGCTCGCCGAGCTGCACCACCACCAGGTGCGGGGCCACCGGCAGCACCTGCGCCACCGCGGACAGCCGCTGCGCCGCCGATCCGCTGCCGCCCAGGGTGTGGTAGCGGATCTCCACCGTGCGCGCGGGCAGGGCGGCGGCGATGCGCCCGGCGAGCAGGTGGGCGTAGTCGAGTCCCTCCGCGCTCGCCGCCATGCCGGCGACGTGGCCCCATTTGAGCTTCTTCTGCACCGCGGCGCTGGTGCCGTGCAGGGTGATGCTGTCGCCGACGTAGAGGATGCGGTAGGCGTTGGCGGCGCCGCTGGCGCGCGGCACCTGGGCCGGATCGAGCTGCGAGCGCAGCTCGTCGTCCCCCTCCGCCGCTGCCAGGGGCAGGGCGAGCAGGGCGAGCAGCAGAGCGAGACGGAAGCCCACTACCGCCTCCACCACTGGTCGTCGCAGGCGGGGTCGCCGGCCTTCACCAGGCCGTCACCGCTGCCCATGGCCGAGACATGGCCGTCGACCCAGGCGACATTGGCCCGGCGGCGGTGGATGAAGTTCACCGTGAAGGCGGGCGGCGCGGTCGCGCCGCTGTTGACGTAGCCGCGCCAGCAGCCGAAGGAGTCGGTGGGGACGTTGCCGCAGGTGATCTGGCCCTGGGCGGCGGCGATGGAGTCGACGAAGGCCACCTTCTCGGCCGGGCGCCGCACCGAGGAGATGTGCACGAAGCTGCCCCAGGTGGGATTGGCGGCATTCCACAGCCCGTTGCACGACATGTTGCCGCCGAAGCCGAAGCGCCTGGGGCTCTCCGGGCAGACCAGCGGCTTGAGGTCGCTGGCCGCGGACAGCACCGTGCGCGCGGGGTCGCAGCCGAGGTAGCCCTGGAGGAAGCCGCCCCAGTGGCGCACCGCGTTGGAGGGACCGGCATCGCCCGGGCTGTACACCGGCACGCGGAACCCCTCCCAGTCGGCGCCGTAGCACTCGCCCGCCAGGGTGATCTGGCGCAGGTTGCTGCTGCACTGGGTGGCGCGGGCGGCGGTGCGCACCAGGGACAGGGCCGGCATCAGCATGCCGGCGAGCACGGCGACGATGGCCACCACCACCAGCAGTTCGATGAGGGTGAAGGCCTCCTGCGCCGGCGCCTTGCGGGTGCAGGCCGTGGTGCGAACCGGGGCAGGGGTGCCGTTCCCAGGGAGCATGCCCCGGTCTTGTACCTGGCGGGGATCTCCATGTCATGAATCCCAATGCCCGATGATGTGTCCGATTTTGACCTGGGGGGCGACGGCCAGCTGCATCGTCGGGACGCACCGGCGACCCTGGTCTGGCGCCTCGAAGCCTGCGGCAACGAGCCGGTCCAGGCGCGCTGGCACCGGGCCCGCATCCGCACCGCCTGCTGGCGCTTCTACATCGTCGACCGTCCCGGCCTGCACCTCGAATGGGCGGGCGGCGCCCTGACCTATGACGTGGATGCGATCACCGTCATCCCCGCCTGGCTCCCGTTCACCTTCTTCACCGCCCCGGGGGTGGTGCACGCCTTCGTGCATGCCGAGATCCCCAGCCTGGGCCAGGCGCTCACCGCCGCGCTGTGGCCGCACCCCTGGTCCTGGCGGGATGCGCCGGCACTGCAGCGTTTCCGCGCCTGGGCGCGCGCACTGGCGCGCTGCGCGGCCGACGATCCCCGGCCGGCGCAGGAAGCCCAGGCCCTGGCCGCCCTCGGCCTGGCCGAGGCCATCGCCCACCTCGACCCGGCCGCGCGCCGGCGCGCCCTGCCCGCTCCCGGCCATCGTCTCGACCAGGTTGTGGCCGCCATCGCCCGCGACCTGGGCAAGCCGCTGCCGGTGCCCCACCTGGCCCGTCTCGCCGGCCTGGGGGTGGAACCCTTCATCCGCCTGTTCCGCCGCACCTACGGCATGACCCCGGTGCAGTACATCCTGCACCAGCGCTGCGCGCGCGCCGCCGGGCTGCTGGCCGGTGGCGACCTGCCGCTGGACGCCATCGCCGCGCGCTGCGGCTTCCCCTCGCGCCAGTACCTCAGCCGCATGTTCGTCCGCCGCTACGCCATGCCGCCCGCCGCCTACCGGCGCCGGCACCGCGGCGGACAACCGCTCGGAACCGACGCGACGGATGACGCGCCGCCGGCGTGAGCAGCGGTGCCGGCGTCAGGCTGCGGTTTCGACCAGCTGGGCGAGCTGGAGCAGCGATTCCTGCCAGCCGAGGTGGCACATCTCGGTGGGGATCGCCGCCGGGATGCCGCTCTGGCGGATCGACAGCGCGGTGCCGCACGACACCGCCGCCAGCTCGACCACCACCTCCATCTCGCCGGGCAGGCCGGGATCGTCGAAGCGGTCGGTGTAGCGCAGGCGGCTGGCGGGGACCAGCTCCAGGTAGGTGCCGCCGAAGGCGTGCTCCTGGCCGTTGGCCAGGCTGCGGAAGGACATGCGGAAGCCGCCGCCGACGCGCGCCTCGAGGTGGTGCACGGTGGCGGTGAAGCCGAAGGGCGGCAGCCACTTGGCCAGCGCGGCCGGCTCCAGGAAGGCGCGGTACACGCGCTCCGGCGGGGCGCGCAGCACGCGATGGAAGGAGACCTCGGACATGGCTGCCCTTTCGCCGTCTGGGCACCGCGCACGGTGCCGGCAGCGGATGGTGTACCGGGCCTGCGCCTGCGCCTCCCATGCAAGCGGCGCCGCGACCCCGGCCGTCCTCAGGCGGCTGAACAAAGGGAACAAAGGGGCCACACCACCTTGATAAGGTGGTGTGGCCCCTTTATTTGCCCACCTTGATGAGGTGGTGTGGCCCCTTTATTTCCTCGCCCCTTTATTTTTTCTTTATTTGCCGGGATTGCGCCGTGCGCCGCCGCCCCGGGGCTGACGGCGCCTTACGCCCTCCGGGCGATTCCGTTGTACAGGAATCCTCCGCCCGCCGGGTAGTGGGCATGAGCGTGACTGATGGGCAGGAGCGCCGGCCGGGGCCGGGACGTGCATCGGGCCGGGCGGCGCCACCATCAGGGCGATGGAGCGCGACCAGGCCGCCGAACTGTTCGAGGCCCGGCGCGCCCCACTGCTGTTCTACATCCGCGCCATCGTCGGCAGCCTGCACGGCTGCGAGGACGTGCTGCAGGAGGCGGCGATGATCTGCCTGCGCAAGCACGCCGAGGTGCCCGACGAGGCCGCCTTCGAAGGCTGGATCCGCCGCATCTGCCGCTTCGAGGCGCTCAAGCACCTGGAACGCCACCGCCGCGAACGCCCGGCCGGGTCCGAGCGGCTGGCCCAGCTCGCCGAACGCGAGCTGACCGAGGCCGCCGACGAGGTCGCCGACCACCGCCTCGACGCCCTGCGCGCCTGCCTGGGCCGGCTGTCGCCGGGCGCGCGCCAGCTGGTGCAGCTGCGCTATGGCGACGGCCACCCCGGCGAGGAGATCGCCCGCCGCCTGGGCCGCCCGCTCAACACCGTGTACGTCACCCTCTGCCGGCTGCACAAGACCCTGGCCGACTGCGTGCGCCAGCGCCTGGCGCGGGAGGACGGCCATGGCGCCTGAAGTGCAACGCCGGCTCGACCAGCTCATCGGCGGCCATCTCGACGGAGCCCTGGATGAAGCCCAGGTGGCCGAGCTGGCCGCCCTGCTCGCCGCCGACGGCGAGGCCCGCCGCGCCTTCGCCCGCTCGCTGGCCTACGACACCGCCCTGCCGCGGGTGGCGCAGCGCCGCCAGCGGCCGCTGCTGCTGCGCTGGTGGCCGGCGCTGGCCGCCGCCGCCCTGCTGATGGTGGGGATCGGGCTGTGGCCGGGCGGTTCCACCCCGACCGGGCCGCAGCTGGAGGGCGAGGGCGCGCTGGTGGTGCGCGCGGGCGGCGAACTGGACGTGGCTGCGGCCGGTCCGCTGCGCGCCGGCGATCTGGTGCGCACGCGCAGCGCGACCGCGGTGCTGCGCTGGCCGGGCGAGGACACCCGCATCGAGCTGGCCGCCGGCGGCGAGCTGGAGATCGCCGCCGCCGGCCCGGCCAAGGACCTGCTGCTGCGCGGCGGACGGCTGGCGGTCGACGCCGCCCACCAGCAGGACGGGCGCAGCCTGGCGGTGCGCACCGACCGCCTGGCGGTGACGGTGGTGGGCACCCGCTTCAGCGTCAGCCGCACCCCGGCCGGCAGCACGGTGGCGGTGGCCGAGGGCACGGTGGCGGTGAGCGCCGGCGGCGAGCGCCGCGAGGTCGCCGCCGGCGGGCTGGCGATGGTGGGCGGCGGCGGGGCGCTCCAGGTCATGCCTGCCACCCCCGCCGCCGGCGGCGCCACCCTGGTGCGGCTCGATCCCGCCGCCTGGCAGGCGGCGCGCGGCCAGGGCTGGACCGGCACCCTGCGCGGCGACGGCATCGCCGCCGCGGCGGTCGACGCGACCTCGGAGCGGGTCGAGATCCCGCACAAGGACGGCGGATACGCCCGCCTGCGCCCGGATCTGGGCATCGCCATCGATGCCACCCTGGCGCATCCCGGCACCCTCGCGGTGTTCCTGGTCTGCCGCCAGGCGGACGGCCGCGACTGGCTGGGCGTCTATGCGGTCCACATCGACCTGCCCGCCGGCCGCCACCAGCGCACCTGGAGCTTCGGCGACCTGCGGGTCGAGAAGGGCGCCGCCCTCGCCCAGGCCCTGGGCGCGCGCATCAGCGGGGTGGCGGTGGGGGCCTGGAACCGGCCGGTCGGTCTGGTGGTACACTCCTGCACCGTGGGCGCCCCCGCGCCCTGACCCGCCAGGTCGTTGTACAGACGTGCAGCCCTGGGCGGGTAGTGGCTGAACGCCCCACCCAGGACCGCCCATGCGCCATGCCCTGATCCTGCTCGCAACCCTGTGCGCGGCTGCTGTCGCCGCCGAGCCGGCCGATCTGGCGCTCGGCACCGATGGCCGGCTGCACCTGGCGGTCGACGGCACCGCGGTCTGCACCTTCGCCCCGTTCACCGCCGACCCGCAGTGGAAGTTCGGCGCCCCGGTCGCGGGGCCGGCGCCGGCCGCCGACGCCCCCCGGTGTCGTGGAGCCTCACCGCCGCCACCGCCGCCCCATTCAACAGCCTGGCGCTGAGCGCCGAGTTCGCGGTGCAGGCCCTGGCCGGCGGCAGCTGGACCGCCGACGACAAGAGCGGGACCTTCCCCGCCCTGCACGGCGAGGCGCACCTGTTCAACGCCCCCGCGCGCACCCTGGCCCTGACCATCCCCGGCGGTCAGCGCCTCGAGCTGGCCTTCCCCCAGCCGACCATGGTGACCCTGCAGGACAACCGCCGCTGGGGCGGCCAGACCTTCGTGGTGCGCATCGGCCGGGCGATGGGCACCCTGGCGGCCGGCGAGCGCGCCACGGTGGCGATGACGGTGGCGGTGCCCGGCGGGCTGCGCACCCGCCGCGACCTGCCGGTGACGCTGGCGGCCGGCGACGAGTGGGTGCCGCTGGCCACCGAGCTCGACATCGAGCCGGGCTCGGCGCTTGACTTTGCGGCCCTCGGCCTGACCGACGGGCCGTGCGGGTCCAAGGGGCGGGTGATCGCCACCGCCGACGGCCACTTCGCCTACGCCGACGAGCCGCAGAAGCCGAAGCGCTTCTACGGCGTGAACCTGTGCTTCTCGGCCCAGTACCTGCCCAAGGAGCAGGTCGACCGCCTGCTCGACCGCCTGGTGCGCCTGGGCTACAACAGCGTGCGCATCCACCACTACGAGTTCCGCCTGGGCAGCCAGGACTGGAAGCCGGGCTTCGACTGGGATCCCGCCCGCGTCGACCAGCTCGACTACCTGATGGCCGGCTGCGCCAGGCGCGGGCTGTGGCTGACCACCGACCTCTACGTCTCGCGCCCGGTGGCGCCCAGGCAGATCGGCCTGGGCGGCGAGGGGCTGATGAAGCCCGACCGCTACAAGATGCTGATCCCGGTGCACGAGCCCGCCTTCCAGGACTGGGCGACCTTCGCGCGCAAGCTGCTCGACCACGTCAACCCCTACACCGGCAAGCGCCTGGCCGAGGACCCCGCCCTGGCCTGGGTGTCGCTGATCAACGAGGGCTGGATCGGCGGCCACGCCGAGGTGAGGGCCAACCCGCAGTGGACCGCGGCGTGGAACCGCTGGCTGGCGGCGCGCTATCCCGACCGCGACGCCCTCGACCTGGCGCTGGGCGACCTGGCCGACAGCGAGGACCCCGCCGCCGGCACCGTGGCCCTGCCCGCCGAAGCCGGCAGCGGCACCCGCCGCGCCCGCGCCTGCCAGGTGTTCAAGGCCGACACCGAGCGCGCCATGGTCGAGCGCATGCGCACGCTGCTGCGCGACGAGCTGAAGTGCCCGGCGCTGCTCACCGACCTCAACTACGGCTCGGTGTCGCCCTCCGGCCAGGGGGTGCGCGCCACCTTCGACTACGTCGACGACCACTTCTACGTCGACCACCCGCCGCAGCTGCGCCTGCCGGTGTCGGGGCGCTACGCCAACCCGGTGCGCGACGGCGCCCCCGGCGGCACCGCCAGCGCCGGCGCCCGCATCTGGGGCAAGCCGTTCACCGTCAGCGAGTACAACTACACCGCCCCCGGCCGCTTCCGCGGCATGGGCGGGGCCCTGACCGGGGCGCTGGCGTCGCTGCAGGACTGGGACGCGCTGTGGCGCTTCGCCTACGCGCACAAGGACGCCGAGCTGTTCGCGCCCGCGCCCATGGACTGGTTCAACCTGGTCAGCGATCCCCTCAGCCAGGCCGGCGACCGCGCCGCCATCCTGCTCTACCTGCGCCGCGACCTGGCCCCGGCGCCGCAGCGCCTGGCGCTGGTGCTGACCAAGGCCCAGCTGCGCGACCCGCCCAGCCGGCTCAAGCTCGGCACCCTCGACTGGCTGGCCTGGACCACGCGCATCGGCTGCGCGGTGGTCGAGGACGCGGCCCAGGCCCCGGCCGGCGCCATCGCGGTGCCGGCGCGCGGCGCCGGCGACCGCGATGCCCAACTGGCCTTGCCTGCCGACGGGGTGCAGCGCAGCGAGACCGGCGAGGTGGTGATCGACAGCAAGCGCGGCGTGCTCACCATCGACACCCCGCGCAGCGCCGGCGGCTACGCCGATCCCGGCCTGGCCATCGACGCCGCCAGGGCCGGGGTGCGCATCGACGGCCTGACCACCGGCGCCACCGTGCTGGTCAGCAGCCTCGACGGCGCGCCCATCCGCAGCGCCAGACGGCTGCTCATCACCCATCTCACCGACCTGCAGAACACCGGCGCCAAGTACAACGAGTCCAGCCGCCAGAGCATGACCGACTGGGGCAAGCTGCCGCATCTGGTGCGCGACGGCGCCGCCAGCGTGCAGATCGCCCTGACCGAGGCCGGGCGCTACCAGGTGTGGGCGCTGTCGGGCGGCGGGCGCCGGCTGGAGAAGGTGGCGGCGGTGGCCGGTCCCGGCGGCCTGACCATCCCCCTGCGGGTGCGCGGCACCGAGGGTGCGCGCATGGCCTATGAGGTGGTCCTGCCATGAGCGATTTGCCAGCAGGTCGTTCCTGGGCCATACTTTACCGGAGAACCGCCGCATGAAGCCGCGGAACCTGGTGCTGGGCGTCCTGCTGCTAGTCGCGGTGATCGCGGCGGTGTGGGTGTGGCGTGCCTCCACCGCCGAGCCGCTGGCGGGGTTCCGCGACTTCCCCTGGACCTACATCGCCGAGGGGGCGGCCGGCTACGACGATACCCGGGTGCTGGTGGTGCGCGGCGAGATCACCGGCCCGGCCTCGACCCAGGAGGCCGGCGGCGCCACCGCCTGGCCGGCCTACTTCCATCCCGATCCCGCGGTGGTGCCGCAGCAGGCCGGCAAGCCGTACCTCTTCCCCCTCATCCCGGCCGGCAACGCCGCGCGCACGCCGGTGATCGCGCCGCTCAAGCGCGCGCTCACCGCGCGCGAGATCGCCACTGCGCAGCGCTTCATGACCGGCGAAGGCGAGGAGCGCATGGCGCGCTTCCGCAAGGAGATGGGCCAATGAACCGCGCCTTCACCCTGATCGAGCTGCTGGTGGTGATCAGCATCATCGCCATCCTCGCCGGCATGCTGCTGCCGGCGATATCGCTGGTGAAGGCCTCGGCGCAGAGCGCGTCGTGCGCCAACAACCAGCGTCAGCTCCTGCTCGCGGTGGTGGGCTACTGCGGCGACAACGAGGACGTGCTGCCCTATTCCTGGGGCCCGCTGCCGAGCGGCGCCGGGCCCTACCACTACTTCGCCAACGCGCGTCTGGGTCAGTACCTCGAGATCCAGGACACCGCCATGCCGTGGAACGCCAGCCTGGCGACCGGCGATGTGCGCATGATCAAGGGCCCCTGGCAGGTGCTGAAGTGCCCCTCCGACCGGCTCAACAAGACCGGGGTGAACCAGGGCCTGAACACCCGCTTCCATTGCGATGCCACCGATCTGCTGGCTGGCGTGCCGGCCTATCCGCCGCGAGCCACCTCCAGCGTGGGCAAGGTCAGCAGCACGGTGATCCTGGGCGACGTCTCCAGCGACAGCCGCATGTACATCTACACCCCGGTCAAGATCTACGCCGACATCAACCTGCCCCCGGTGTGGGCGGGCGGCGGCAGCCTCCAGCACCACCTGCCCATCCCGCGCCACCGCAAGGGCATGAACATCGGCTTCCTGGATGGCCATGTGCGCTATTCGCCCAACCTGCTGCTCGAGGACCAGGCCGTCTCGGTGATCCTGCGCTGATCGTCAAACCCGCCGTTGGCGGTTGATGGTCCATGGTTGATGGTTGGCATACTACACCTACGGGTGTGAACCGCTGGATCAGGTGCCATGGGTTGGCGTCGCACCGGTCAACGATCAACCGCGAACCATCAACTCCGCCTTCAAACCAGATCCATTGTACAGGAGCGCTCCCTTCGCCGGGTAGTCGGGTGCAGCCCCCGAGGACCCGCCATGCCGCCCACCCGCTCCGCCTTCACCCTGATCGAGCTGCTGGTGGTGATCAGCATCATCGCCATGCTCGCCGGCATGCTGCTGCCCGCCCTGGGCACGGTGCGCCAGGCGGCGCAGTCGATGGTGTGCGCCTCCAACCAGCGCCAGGTGGTGATGGCGGCGATCGCCTACACCAGCGAGCGCGAAGGGCTGCTGCCGCTGTCGCTCGACTACAGCAGTCGCTGGTGGTACCGCAGCGAGAACCTCGGCCAGATGCTCGACATCGAAAGCCCCGGCTTCGGCGACATCCGCACCTTCAAGGGGGCCTGGAAGCTGCTCAAGTGCCCGGCCAACACCCAGAGCCCCTGGGGCGGCTCCTACGGCCTGAACCACCGCCTGCATGCCGATGCCATGTCTCCGGGCTACGACATCCCGGCCCGGCTGGGCACCCGCAGCCGGCTCGACATGACGGTATCCAGCACCGATGTGGCGGGCGACGGCCGCACCTTCATCTACACCCCGCTCAAGCACTACGCCGACATCACCCAGCCGCCGGCCTGGGTTGCCGGCGGCGACCTCCAGCCCTTCCTGCCGGTGCCGCGCCACCGCAAGGGCATGAACTGCGCCTTCCTCGACGGCCATGCCCGCTGGTCGCCCAGCCTCAAGCTCGAGGACCAGGCGCAGACGGTGGTGCTGCGCTGAAACGGCTCAGCGCCCCGGCGAGCCACATCCACCAGCGCACGCGCAGGACGGCATGGATCGGGTGGATGAGGAGCCGGGGCATGGTCCGGCGATGCAGGCCGCCGTCCCCAGGGGGCGAGACGGGCGCCAGGGTGCGCTCAGGGCCGCGCCGGCGTCCCCACCGCGAAGCCGTTGCCGCTCCAGCCGATGTACACCTTGCCGAAGACCTCGGGGTCGCCGGTGATGCAGGTGACCTTGTCGAACAGGCCGAGCGGGCGGCCGGACACCATCTCCCACGAGGCGCCGCCGTCGCAGCTG
>JAKLKR010000007.1:0-11368 GCA_023150565.1 Planctomycetota bacterium | reverse complement strand
GGCTGGCTGCCGCCCGGCCGCGGCGCGCCGAAACCCGCCACCCAGGCGTCCTGCACCGCCGGGTCCCTGGCCCAGGTGGCGCCGGCGTCGCGGCTCCAGTACAGGCCGCGGCTGGGCTGGCGGAAATCCCAGCCGGTGGCGAACAGGTAGGTGCCGGCCTGGCCGGGCACCGCCTTGAGCTGGCTGTGGAAGGTCGAGACCGGCAGGCGGCCGCCGCTGTCGGCCCAGGTCGCGCCGTGGTCGGTGGTGCGCTGCACGTCGCCCTGCTTCCAGCGGTAGAACAGCGCCGTGCCCGGGGTGGCGCCGTCGGCGGCCAGGCGCCGGCGCGAGCCGAAGAACATCGCGTCCCAGTCGTCGACCTCGAGCGCCGCGCGCTGCCAGCTGGCGCCGCGGTCGGCGCTCCAGTAGACCGCCTTCTTGCCGAAGCGCGGGTGCCAGATCAGGTGCTCGGGGCCGTCGGCGGACATCACCATTTCGCCGAAGCGCAGATCCGGCGGGGTGTTCTGGCCCTCCTTCACCGCGGCGAAGGGGGTCCAGGTGGTGCCGCCGTCGGTGGTCAGCCCCGGCCACACCCCCGGCTTGAGCCAGTGCAGGTGGCTCGACACCACCGCCGCCACGGTGGCGGGATGGCCGGGCTGCTGCGCCAGCGCCCAGGTACTGCTGAACTCGTCGGCCAGGTTCTTCGCCCGCGGCACCACCGACGGGTCGCTCTGGGTGAAGCCGATGCCGTCCCACACCGCGGTGATCAGCCGGCCGCCGCCGGCCGCCACCACGTCGTTGGCCACCATCTCCTCGATGCCGTCCGAGCAGTCGTCGAACAGCGGGGCCTGCACCGCGTCGCCGGCATCGTCGCAGCGCCACATGCCGAAGCCCTCGGCCAGCCACAGCCGTTCCGGGTGGTGGGGGTCGAGGTCGAGGGCGCCGATCGAGCGCCAGCCGGCCACGCTGGGGGCGGCCTTCCACGAGGCGGTGCGGAAGTTGGCGCGCGCCGCCTGCTCCTGGGTGTTGGTGCCGAGCGCGGTCCAGCTGGCGCCGCCGTCGAGGGTGCGGAAGAAGCCCTTGCCGCCGCTGCGCAGGGCGAACAGGCGTTGCGGACGCTGGCGGTCGAGGGCGATCTCGCCGATGTCGGCGGCGGGCGCCTTGAGCGTGGTCCAGGCGCCCTCGCCCTCGGGGCGGTAGCGCTGGATGCCGAAACCCTTGCCGCCGCAGGCCACCACCGTGCCGTCGTCGGCGATCTCGAGGTCGCCGGCCCAGCCCTCGGCGATGCGCCGCCAGCTCAGGCCGGCGTCGTCCGAGCGGTGGATGCCGGCCCCGGCCACGCTGGCGTAGACCCGCGCCGGGGTGCCGGGGTCGAAGGCCACCGCCACCACGCCCCAGTGGTGCTTGTCGACCGGCTCGCCGGCGGGAACGCCGGCCACCGCCGCCCAGCTGGCGCCGCCGTCGGCCGAGCGCCACAGGCCCTCGGCGCAGCTGCCCACCAGCACCACCGCCGGGTCGTCGGGCTTCACCGCGATGCGCTCGCCGCAGGTGCGCCCCTCGCCGTTGCCGGCGTGGCCGGCGGCGAGGGTGGTGGGCTGCCAGTGCGCGCCCTGGTCCTCGCTCTTGAACAGCCAGCCCTGGCCCTTGCCGGCCCCGCCGGCGGCGGCGTAGACGATGCGCGGATCGCTGGGGGCGAGGCCGAGGGCGGCCACGGCATAGGCCGAGCTGGCGCGGTTGCAGGCGTCCTTGTCCCCGGCCTCGACGATCGCCGCCGGCATGCTTTTGTCGGTGAACAGCTGGATCCAGCGCCGCGCCGCCGGATCCCAGCGGTAGCAGCCGCCCACGTCGGTGCGCGCATAGACCAGGTCGGCCTGGCGGGGATGGATGGCCTGGCCGGTGACGAAGCCGCCGCCGCCCAGGCGCACCGGGGTGAAGGTCAGCGGTTCAGCCGCCGGGGCGAGCAGGGCGAGCGCGAGCAGAGCGGGGACGGCCAGGCGCGTGGGCTGCATGCCATCTGCCTGGCGGCAGCCGGGGTACTTGCAGCGGCGGAGCGGTCGGCCCGTTCCGGTGGGTGACACACCGGGATCAACAGGCGCGCAGGCGGAAGCCCCAGCTCCAGCCGCGGGCGGGGTCGAGGCGGTGCTCCGGGTAGGGGCGCTCGCCCCAGGTGCAGTCGCCGCCCAGGCCCATCTGGCCGAGGTCGAGGTTGAGGATGGTGGCGCCCGCCGGCACCACCTGCTGCGGGGTGGCGGCGGCCTCCAGCGCCGCGCGCGTCCAGGGCCGGGCGCTGACCTCGAGCGGCGCGCCCAGGGCCTCGGCGCGCAGGCGGCGGCCGTGGGCGTCGGCCAGCTCGATCCAGCGCACCCCGCGGCGGTTGCCGGTCTCCTGCGGGCGCGGGTGGAGGTGGTTCCAGTCTTCGACGGTGGCCTGCCAGATGCCCAGCCCGGCGGCGGCCTCGCGGTCGCGGTAGCTCTCGTGCGGGCCGCGGCCGTACCAGGAGACATGGCGGAATCCGGCCGGCAGGGTCCAGGCGGTGCCCAGGCGCGGGATCACCGGGGTGCCGGCCGGGCAGGGGTCGAGGGTCACGGTCAGGTCCAGGCAGCCGCTGCCGTGGAAGCGCCAGGCCAGGTGCGCGCGGCCGCCCACCCCGGGCAACTCCAGGGTGCAGTCGAGACCGTCGCCGGCGCGGGTGCAGGCGAGGGCGGTGGCGGATCCGCCGGCGTCGCGCCAGGGCGCGCATTCCGCGGGCATGCGCCAGCCGCGGTCGGCGCTGGTGGGGGCGCGCCAGAAGTCGAGCGCCATGGGCGCGGCCAGCAGCGCGCCGCCGCGGTGCTCCCACGCCGCCAGCCGGCCGTGGCGGTCGATCACCAGGCGGCCGTCGCGGTCGCTGAACTCCACTCCGCCGTCATGTTCGGCCGCCGCCAGGGCGCCGGTGGCGGGAGCCGCCGGCAGGGTCCAGGCGCCTCCCAGCGGCAGCTCGTCCCAGCCCGCCTCGTCGCCGGCGTCGGCCCAGGCATGGTCGTCGCGCGCGTGCCAGGCCAGGCGCAGCACGCGCTCGCCGCGGCAGCGCGCCAGCGCCTCTGCCAGGCCGGGCGGCTCGACCGCGGCGCGCCCGCCCGGCGGCACCGCCGGCGGATCGCACACCCCGTCGGCCAGGGCGAGCCCGTCGTCGAGCAGCCGCCAGCACAGCTGGTAGGCGTCGAGCGCGAGGTCGTGGTGGCGGTTGAGCAGCACCACCCGGCCGGGCGCGTCGCCGGCCTCGGCCGCGAACGGCTGCTGCACCCGCACCACCTCGTGCAGGTGGGGATGCGGCCGGCCCCAGGCGTCCACCAGCCCGCAGTCGCAGAAGTCGCCGTCGTTGGGCCGGTCGCCGAAGTCGCCGCCCTGGGCCGCCACCAGCCGGCCGTCCTCGCCGCGCTCGAGCGAGAGGTCGCGCCACACCCACACCGCGCCGCCGATCAGGCGGTCGTGGGCGCGCATCACCTGCCAGTACTCGGCGAAGTTGCCCAGCGAGTTGCCGCGCGCGTGCGCGTACTCGTTCATGAAGAACGGCTTGCCCGAGGGGTAGGGCCCGTGCTGCGCCGCGTGGCTGACCTGGCCCTGCTCGCCCTTGCGCACCGCCCGGCCGGCGAGGTGCTGGCGCAGCCAGGGCACGGTGGGATAGGTCTGGCTGTCCATGTCGGCGGCCAGGTTCATGTCGGCGTAGTGCAGCGGCCGGCGTTCGCGGTCCTCGGCGCGCGCCGCCGCCGCCATCGCCGGGAAGGCGCTGCCGTAACCCGCCTCGTTGCCCAGCGACCACGCCACCACGCAGGCGTGGCCGCGGTCGCGCACCACCATGCGCCGCATGCGGTCGAGGCAGGCCGGCAGCCATTCCGGGCGGTCGCCGGGCAGCTCGCGGCGGTGGTAGCTGAGCCCGTGCGATTCCACGTCGGCCTCGTCCATCACCAGCAGGCCGAGGCGGTCGCACAGCTCGTACATGCGCGGGTGGTTGGGGTAGTGGCTGGTGCGCACCAGGGTGCAGTGGGCGCGGCGGATCGCGCGCAGCTCGTCGCGGGTGTCGGCGGCGGTGAGCGCCGCCCCGCGGCTGCCGTGGTGCTCGTGGCGGTTGACGCCCTGCAGCTTGAGCGCGCGCCCGTTGAGGCGGAAGCCGTCGGCACCGAGCTCGACCCGGCGCAGGCCGAGGTCGCGGCCGCGCGCCTCCAGCACCCGCCCGTCGGCGTCGAGCAGCTCGATCAGCGCCCGGTGCAGCAGCGGGCGCTCGTGCGACCACAGCGGCGGAGCCTCGAGCGCGAGGCTGCCGGCGGCGCCGAGGGCGCCCTCGCCGCTCGCCGCCAGGGCGCCGCCGGGCGCGAACACGCTCAGCCGCACCCGCCGGCCGGGATCGCCGGCGGTGGCGTCGGCCGACCAGTGCAGGCGCACCCCGCCGTCGGCGTGCTCCTGCGCCACCTGCCAGTCCCACAGGTGGCCGGCCGGGGCCGACCACAGCAGCACCTCGCGGTGCAGGCCGGTGAGCCGCCACATGTCCTGGTCCTCGAGGTAGGAGCCGGCGCAGTAGCGCCACACCCGCACCGCCAGCAGGTTGGCGCCCGGGCGCAGGGCGGCGCCGACCTCGCATTCGACCGCGGTGTGGTTGCCCTCGGCGTAGACCACCGGCACCCCGTTGACCCAGGCCTGGAGCGCGCCGCGCACCCCGGCGACATGCAGAAACACCCGCCGTCCGGCCCACGCCTCCGGCACGGTGAAGGTGCGGCGGTAGCTGAGGGTGGGGTTGCGCTCGCGCGCGCTGGTCCAGTCCGCCGGCGGCTCGCCCATCACCCGCGGCGGGTCGCAGCGGAAGGGGTAGACGTAGTTGCTGTAGATCGGCGTGCCCAGGCCGTGCAGCTCGGCCAGGCCCGGCACCGGCAGGGTGCGCCAGCCGGCGTCGTCGGCCGCCGGGTCCCAGAAGGCGGCCGGGGCGTCGTCCGGGCGCGGCGCCCAGTGCGCACGCCAGGCCCCGTCCAGGCGCACCAGGCCGGGGGCGCAGTCGTGGCTGGCGCGCAGGGCGCCGGCGCGGTCCGGGCATGACCACGGCGCGCAGCGCGGCGGCAGGCGGTTCCAGGCGAACAGCAGCGGGTCCTCGGAGGGCAGGCGGCCGTCGAGCGCAGGCGGGAGCGTCATGGCGCCACTGTGCGCCGGCGCGCCGCCGGCGGCAATGGCAGGATTGGACCCGCCATTGCCGTTCTGGTCAGCGGTAGGCGGTGTCCGGCCGGCAGATCAGGAACGGCTCGCCCCACTGCGCGCGGTCGGCGAGGTCCCAGGCCGGGGATCCGCCGTTGTCGGGCAGGGGGGCCAGGCGCAGGCCGAGGCCGCCGCCGGTGACCAGCAGGGCGGGGCCGTCGCCGCTCTCTTCGATCGGCGCGATCTGCGCCGGCACCGCGCCGGACTCGTCCCAGCCGGTGACCGCGCACCAGCGCCAGGCGCCGTCCAGGTGCAGGCGCACCGCCTGCAGCGCCCGCCCCGGGCCGGCGTCCTTGAAGGTCGCCATCGCGCCCTCGGGGCAGTTGGGGTTGGCGGGGATGTCGAGGTACATGGGTTCAGCCCTGCTGCCGGCGGTTCCAGGCCACGCAGTCGGCGTAGCGCACGCCGCTGCCGCCGAACAGGTCGAGGGCGCTGCCGATGGTGACGTCGACCCGCCCTCCGCTCAGCTCGTTCACCAGCGCCAGGTCGTCGAGGCTGCGTGCGCCGCCGGCGTAGGTGCAGGGCACCGGGCTCCAGTCCGCCAGGCGCTCGACCAGCTCGCCGTCGATGCCCTGGCACAGGCCCTCGACATCGGCGGCGTGGATCAGCAGCTCGCTGCACGAGCGCGCCACCCGGCAGAGGTTGGCCTGGTCGATGGCGAAGGCGGTCAGGCGCTGCCAGCGGTCGATCGCCACGCACCAGCCGTCGGCAGTGCGCCGGCAGCTGAGGTCGACCACCAGGCGGTCGCGGCCGACCACGCGCTCGAGCGCCGCCAGGCGTTCGGGGGCGAAGGCGCCGTCGGGGAACAGCCACGAGGTGACGATGACCTTCTGCGCCCCGGCGGCGATCCAGCCCGGCGCGCTGGCGGCGTCGATGCCGCCGCCCAGGTGCAGGCCGTCGGGCCAGGCGGCGAGGGCCTCGCGCGCGGCCTGGTCGTTGCCGGGGCCGAGCTTGATCACATGCCCGCCGGCGAGGCGGTCGTCGCGGTAGCGCTGCGCGAACCAGGCCGGCGGCTGCGCCGCCACGAAGTTGGTGCGCAGCCCCTGGCCGTCATCGCGCAGGCTGCCGCCGACGATCTGCTTCACCTGCCCGCCATGCAGGTCGATGCACGGGCGGAAAAGTGTCATGGGGAAGAAAGGAGGAAGGAGGAAGGAGGAAGGAGGAAGGAATGACCGGGCATCATGGCGAATCCTCCGCGTCTGCGGCCGTACGTTTCCGTTTGCGGATGATGGTAGTGATGATCGCCAGGAGTTCCTGGGTCTCCTGGCGCAGTGGTGCCAGCCGTTCGCATGGCATGAGGCCGGATTCCGCCAGCAGCTCCAGCCAGTAATCCGTCTCGTCCAGTTCCTGATGCGCGACCGTGATCTTGCTCAGGAATTCCGAGGCGGATCTGGCTCGTTGCGCTTCGCGGTAGTGGGCGCCGACCGAGGTTCCCGAGCGGATCAGCTGGTTGCCGAGCACCTGGGCGTCAGGCCGCCGCGGTATGGCGGAATAGAGCCGGAGCAGGCGCAGGGAATACTGCGTGGTTCGCGCCCGGAGGTCGAAGGGAGGGGCGGTCGATCCTTCCTCCTTTCTCCTTCCTCCTTCCTCCTTCTGCCTCACCCCAGCTTTTTCTCGTCCGGATCGCTGTAGTCCGGGCCGCCGAGCATGCCGGTGCGGCGCAGCTGCTCCTTGAGCTGGGTGCGCACCAGCTTGACCCCGTTCAGCAGCTCGTCGCCCTGGGCGAGGCCGGTGCGGGACAGGTACTTGGCCATCGCCTGGTAGCCGTGCAGGGCCTGCGGGCTGAGCGCCACCTGGACGTGCTGGGGGGGCAGCGCCTGGGGCAGGACCTGGAGCAGCAGGCCGGCGAACTCCTGGCCGCTGAGGTCGGTGAGGGAGGCGCCCACCGCGCGCGCGGCGAGCTGTTCCAGCAGCGGGCAGAGCTGGCCGGCGACCTGCTTGACCTGGGGCGGCAGGGCGGCGGCCTCAGGGCTGGCGAGGAAGGCCTTCCAGTCGATCGGGACGATCTGGCCGGCAGCGGCGGCCGGGTCCTCGGCGCCCTCGTCGCCCATGCCGTCGTCGGCCGGGGCCGGCGGCGGCGGCGGGGCGGTCCGGGCGCCCTTGGGCGCGGGACCGGGGGCCGGGGCCGGCGCCGGGGCGGGCTCGGCCTTGGGCGCCGGCTCCTGCCACAGCTGGTCGGCGAACACCGTGGTCCAGTCGCCGGACAGCTCCTTGGCGGTGGCGGCGTCGCGGCCGCCCTCGGACACCGCCTTGCGGATGCGCTGCAGCTCGAAGCGGTCGCAGAAGCGGTCCTGGTCGATCACCTGCTGGGCCAACGACTCGGTCGACTTGGCGCCGAGGATGCCCAGCACCTTGCAGGCCTTCTCGCCCAGGCCGGAGCCGCCGGCCTTGGCGCGGGCGATCTCGGCTGCGACCTGGGTCTCGAGCCAGCCGGCCAGGCCGGGCGAGGCCTTGCCGCAGGCCGCCAGCACCGCCAGCGCCTGGTAGCCGTTGTCGCGCACGTCGAGCTTGCCCTCGGGGATGGCGGCGCGCAGCTCGTCCTCGGCGCCCAGGCGGCCCAGGGCCCAGGCGGCGCACTTGCCGGTCAGGCCGTCGTCGGCCAGGGCCTTGACCAGCATGGGGATGCCGGGCTTGAGACCCTTGATGCCGGCGACGATGGCGGCGCCGGCGGCCTGGTCGGGGGTGAGCGCGGCCAGGGCCATGCCGCCGGGATGGGCGTTGATGGCGGCGGCGACCAGGCGGCCGTCCTGCACCAGCGGCTGGGCGGGGCCGTCGTCGCGGCCGGTGACCTTGCGCAGCAGATCCTTCAGCATGGGGAACCTCGTTCGATGGCGGTGATCTTGTCGAGGCGGCGCTGATGGCGGGTTTCGAACGCCGTGGTCAGCCACGCTTCGACCATCGCGCAGGCGGTGGCGGCATCGACGATGCGCGCCCCCAGCGCCAGCACCTGGGGATTGTTGTGGGCGGCGGTGGTGCGCGCGGTGTCGACGGAATGCACCAGCGCGCAGCGGATGCCCGCCACCTTGTTGGCGACGATCGACATGCCGATGCCGGTGCCGCAGATCAGCACCCCGCGCTCGCAACGGCCATCGGCCACCGCCTTGACCGCGGGATAGCCGTGGTCGGGGTAGTCGCACGACGCCTCGCCGGCGGTGCCGAAGTCGATGATCTCATGGCCGAGGGCGCGCAGATGCGCGCTGACCGCGAGCTTGTGCGCGACCGCGGCGTGGTCGCAGGCGATGGCGATCCTCATGGCGGCTCTCCCGAGTGGTCCCGAGGGCTGTGGTGCGGACGCTCGCTGGCGGAGGTCAGCCCGGCTTGGCTTCCGCCGCGGCCGGGGCGGCGGGCGGCAGCACCTGGTCGAGCAGGGTCTCGATCGCCTTGGCCTCGCGGATCTCGTGCGCGACCTGGTTGATGCGGCCCGAGCTGCGCAGCTGCTTGGCGATCTCGTCGGGCGAGCGGCCGGTCTGGCTGGCGGCGAGGCGGATCTGGTCGGCGAGGTCGTCCTGGGTGACCTCGATCTTGAGCTTCTCGGCCAGGGCGTCGAGCAGGATGAAGCGGCGCAGGCCCTTCTCGGAGTCGGTGATCGCGGCCTGCCGGGCCTGCTCGACCTCCTCGGCCTTCTTGCCCTGGGACTCGGCCTGGCGCGCCGCGTTGTCGGCGGTCTCCTTGGCCGAGGCCTCCTTGAGCTTGGGCGGCAGCTCGAACTGCACCTTGGCGATCAGCTGCTCGGTCAGGTCGCTGGCCTGCTTCTGCCGGCGCTGGTTCTCGCGCGTCATCTGCATGCGCATGCGCATCATCGACTTGAGCTGGTCGAGGCTGTCCACCCCGAGGCGCTTGGCGAGCTCGTCGTTGGCCTCGGCGGCGCGCAGGCGGCTGGCGGCCTGGATGGTGACCTTGATCTCGCCTTCCTTGCCGGCGCATTCGGCCGGGGTGAAGGACTGCGGCAGGGTGGCGGTGAAGGCCAGCTCGGCGCCCACGCCCTTGTCCTTGAGCAGCGCGACGATGTCGGCCGGGGCCTTGCCGAAGAAGGGATAGCCGCCGACCAGGTGGTTGAAGTCGTGCAGCTTGCGCACCTCGGCGCCGCCGACCAGGACCGCGCCCGAGACGGTGATCGAGTCGTCCTCGATGATGGTCTCGCCGGCCTGCAGCGGGCCCATGGTGCCGGCGCGCCGGCACATGCCCTTGATCTGCTCGTCGAGGTCGGCGTCGGTGACGGCGATCTCGGGGCTCTCGACCTTCAGGTCCTTGGCCTCGGGCAGGGTGACGGCCGGGTGGATCTCGAACGAGAGGGTGACGATCAGGCCGTTGTCGCGCGTGATCGAGTCGGTGGCGATGCCGCCGATCGGGCGCAGGTTGTGCTCTTTGAGAGTCTTCGACAGCGCCTCGTCGCCGAGCTGCTGCTCGGTGTGGGCGGTGGCGTCGGCCCCGAAGCGCTTCTCGACCACCGCGGTGGCGGCCTTGCCGGGGCGGAAGCCGGGCAGCTTGACCTCGCCGGCCAGGCGCTTGAGCACCACCGAGCGGCGCGAAGCGACCTCCTCGCGGGAGTAGGCGATGGTGACGGTCTTGCGGAGGGTGCCGGAGTCGGTGACGGTGACCTGCATGGCGCGCTGCCCCTATCGACGGGGTTTGGGCCGGATTGGGGCCGGCCGGTTTCTGGAGGGCGGAGCAGTCTCCGGGGGGCGCCGGGGGAAGCAACCGCCAAGCCAGCAGCGTTCCGCGGCGTCAGCCCTGGGCGTAGATCGCCACCACCGCCTCGGGCGTGGGGGCGGCGAGCACGCTGTCGACGAAGCCCGGCCGGTGCAGCATGGAGGCCAGGGTGGCGAGCAGGCGCAGATGCTCGAGGCGGTCGCTGTCGCGGGTGGCGAGCAGGGTCAGCAGGCGCACCGGCTGGCGGTCGCTGGCGGCGAAGTCGATGCCGGCCGGGCAGCGTCCGATGGCGATGCGGCAGCAGTCGAGGCCGTGCATGCGCGCGTGCGGGATGGCGGCGCCGCCGCCCACCGCGGTGGTGCCGACCTCCTCGCGCTGCAGCACCGCGATCACGAAGGCGTCGTGGACCTCGCGCGGGAAGCCCTCGCTGGCGGCCTCGGCCACCATCCCCACCGCGCTCTGGCGGCCGGGCGAGCCGGTCAGGTCGAGCACCCGGCGGGGGTGCAGGAACGGGATAAGATTTAGGCCTGGCGGCGGCATCCGGTCCCTCGCCGTCAGTTCCGCGGCGTGGGACGGGTGGCCATCAGCGGTTCTCGAATTCCGCCAGCAGTTCGACCAGCCCCTTGCTGTCCTTCACCTGGGCCAGGAACTCGCAGAAGTGCTCCTTGCGGATCTGGCTGGCGAAGCTCTTCATCAGCGCCAGGTGGTTCTCTTTGCGCTGCGGCGGGGTGAGCAGCAGGAACACGCTGTGCACCGGCGCCCCGTCGAGGCTGTCGAAGTCGAGACCGGGCCCGCAGAAGCCGTAGGAGCAGAGGATGTCGTCGGTCAGCGGGGCGCGGCAGTGGGGGATGGCGATGCCGTTGCCGATCCCGGTCGAGCCGATCGATTCCCGGCGCAGGGTCTCCTCGACCACCACCGTCAGCTGCTCCGGCGTGATGCGCTTGGTGGACACCAGCGCCTGGGCCAGGGCGGTCACCACGGCGCGCTTGTCGGCATCGGCGGGCAGGGCGGTGAACGCCTTGGGCACGATGACCTGGGACATGCGCTGGCCGGACATGGACCTCCTCGTGGGCCGGAGCGCGATCCGCTCGGGCGGGAAACCGGTGCAGACGATACGCATGCCCGGTTGGCGCGTCAACGGGCGGGAGGGGGAGGAGACGGTGAAGAAAGGAGGAAGGTAGAAGGAGGAAGGAGGAAGGAATGACTGCCCGCATCCGGCGCCGGGGATGGATCCCGAACGGTGGATACGGGGTTATCAACCCTTCCTCCTTCCTACTTCCTCCTTCTGCCTTTCACTTCCTCCATGCTCATCGCCTCGCCCGACAACCCCCTGGTCAAGCGCCTGCTGCGCTGCCACGACGCGCGCGGCCGCCGCGCCGAGGGGTTGGTGCTGGTCGAAGGCCTGCGCCTGGTCGGCGACTGCCTGGCGGCGGGCTGGCGCCCGGCCCACCTGCTGGTGCGCGAGGGCGAGGCGGTGCCGGCGGGATGGCCGGAGGCGGTGACGGTGTCGGCGCGGGTGGCC
>JAKLKR010000079.1 GCA_023150565.1 Planctomycetota bacterium | reverse complement strand
CTGGCCCGCCGGCGCCGCCGCCGTATGCCGGCGGCATGAGCAACCCCGCGCTGCAGCCGGTGCCCGGCTTCGAGAAGGACTTCTACGACTGGCCCGCCCGCCACGCCGCCAAGGTGGCGGCGGCGCGCGCGCGGCGCTGGCCGCTGCTGCTGGTGGGCGACTCCATCACCCACATCTTCGAGGGCGACCCCGGCTGGGGCCAGTCGGGCGGCGCGCCGCTGTGGGGGCCGGCCTTCCGCGGCCAGGCGCTCAATCTCGGCTGCGGCTACGACCGCACCCAGAACGTGCTCTGGCGCCTGGCCGACGGCGAGCTGGACGGCCAGCGCCCGGATTGCGCGGTGGTGATGATCGGCACCAACAACCTGGGATCCAACGGCTCGGTGCCGGCCTGCACCCCGGCCCAGACCGCGGAAGGGGTGGAGGCGGTGTGCGAGCTGGTGCGCGGCCGCGGCCAGGCGGCGCAGGTGCTGCTGATGGCGATCCTGCCGCGCGGGGGCGCGGCCGACCCGCTGCGCGCGGCGGTGGCCGAGACCAACCGCCTGCTCGCCCGCCTGCCCTCCGGCCGGCCCTGGCTGCGCCTGCTCGACATCGGCGGCGCCTTCCTCGATCCCGACGGCGGCATCCCGCGCCACCTGATGGCCGACGGCGTGCACCCCACCACCGACGGCTACCGCCTGTGGATGGCGGCGCTGGCGGGCGCGGGGGTGCTGCCAGGATAGGGGGTTGATGGTTAACGGTTGATGGTTGGCCAACGACCAACCATCAACCATCAACCAATCCCACCATCACTCCCGGTGGTCGATGCGCTTGCCGCCGCCGGCGAGCGCGCCCAGGCGGTTGACCGCGTCCAGGTAGGCGTGGCAGCTGGCCTGGACGATGTCGGTGCTGAGCCCCTTGCCGCCCACCACCACCGCCTCGCCGGCGGCGCCGGCGGCCTTGAGGCGGGCGCGGATCGAGACCTCGCCCTGGGCGTCGCCGCCCTTGGTCACCGCGCGCAGGCGGTAGTCCTCGACCGTGCCCTCGATGGCGCAGATGCGGTTGATGGTGGCGATCACCGCATCGACCGGACCGTCGCCGGTGGCGGCGTCGGTACGCACCTCGCCGCCCTGCGACAGGCGCACGGTGGCGGTGGCGACTGCGCCGGTGCCGGCCGAGGTGTGCAGGTATTCGAGCTTCCAGGCGGTGGCGCGGTTGCCGCGGATGACCTCTTCCACCAGGGCGATGAGGTCGCCGTCGTAGATCTCCTTCTTGCGGTCGGCCAGGCCCTTGAAGGCGTCGAACAGGCGCCCCATGTCGGCCTCGGCCACGCTCACCCCTAGGGCCTCGAAGCGCTGCTGGAGCGCGGCGCGGCCGCTGTGCTTGCCCAGCACCATGGTGGTGGCGGGGAAGCCCACCGACTGCGGGGTCATGATCTCGTAGCACTCGGGGTTCTTGATCACCCCGTGCTGGTGGATGCCGCTTTCATGGGCGAAGGCGTTGTCGCCCACCACCGCCTTGTTGCGCTGCAGGGGCAGGCCGGTGATCGACTGCACCAGGCGGCTGGCGCCGTACATGCGGTCGCTCGCCACCCCGGTGGTGATGCCGGGGAACTGGTCCTTGCGCACGCGCATGGCCATGACGACCTCTTCCAGCGCGCAGTTGCCGGCGCGCTCGCCGATGCCGTTGATGGTGCATTCGACCTGGCGCGCGCCCGCGCGCACCGCCGCCAGGCTGTTGGCCACCGCCAGGCCGAGGTCGTTGTGGCAGTGCACCGAGATCACCGCCCCGCCCGCCTCGCCCAGGCCGGGCACCTTGGCGCGCAGGCTGGCGATGAGGTTGGCGTAGTCCTGCGGGTAGGCGTAGCCGACGGTGTCGGGGATGTTGACCGTGCCGGCGCCGGCCTTGATCACCGCCGCCACCACCTCGGCGAGGAAGTCGGGCTCGGTGCGCGAGGCGTCCTCGCACGAGAACTCGATGTCGGGGCACAGGCTCCTGGCGTAGGCCACCGCCTCGCCGGCCTGGCGCACGATCTCCTCCTTGGCCTTGTTCAGCTTGAACTGGCGGTGGATGGCGCTGGTGGCCAGGAAGACGTGGATGCGGCCGCGTTCGCCGGCGGGCCTGACCGCGTCGGCGGCGCGGTCGATGTCGGCCTTGAGGCTGCGCGCCAGGCCGGCGATGCGGGCGCGGGTCGACTGCTCGGCGACCGCGCGCACGGCGGCGAAGTCGTCGGGCGAGGCGATGGGGAAGCCGGCCTCGATGATGTCGACGCCCAGCGCCTCCAGGGTGCGGGCGATCTCCAGCTTCTCGGAGAGGTTCATCGAGGCGCCGGGCGACTGCTCGCCGTCGCGCAGGGTGGTGTCGAAGATCAGGACGCGGTTGGGATCACGGGAGGACATGGCGGGGCCGCGGGGATGACCGCGGATTCCTATGGACGTGGTGGGGTGCGGTACGGGCGGACCGCGCAACGGGATGGCCCGTGGCAGGGGCTCGATCCGGGCTCAGCCGGAGAACCCCGACATAAGTCGGGCAGGAAGCAGCAGTGCACCGACCAGTGTCATGGCGCGGCAACGCTAGCATCCGGCCCGGCTTTGGCAACCGTGCTCGGCAGGGTGCTGGAAAAGCACCCTGCCGGGGGGTGAGGGGGGCGCTTGGCGCCCCCTGGGCAAAGAGCGTCCTTGCGATTCTTCGGGGAAAATAGCGACCGCAGGTCGCCCCCGAAGGGTCGCAAGGCTGACCGGCTGCGTTCTTCCGCAGCCGGTCAAGCCGGCGGTGGTTCGCCGGCTACCTCGGGCTCCTCGCGCGGGCAGCGCGCCACCCCGGTGAGCACGTCGCCGTCGTCGAGGCCGATGATGGTCACGCCCTGGGCGGCGCGCCCGGTCGAGCGGATCTGCTCGACCGCGGTGCGCACCACCTGGCCCTGGCGCGAGATCAGCATGATCTCCTCGGCCGGGGCCACCGCCAGGCTGGCGATGACCTTGCCGTTGCGCTCGCTCACCGCGATGTTGGCCACGCCCTTGCCGCCGCGGCGGATCAGGCGGTATTCCTCGAACGGGGTGCGCTTGCCGTAGCCGCGCTCGCAGATGGTGAGGATCTCGTGGCCCTCGTCGCAGCGCACCAGGCTCACCACCCGCGCGCCCTCGGCCAGCTCGACCCCGCCCACGCCGCCGGTGTCGCGCCCGGTCGGGCGCACGTCGGACTCGTCGAAGCGCACCGCCTGGCCGTCGTCGGTGGCGATCAGCAGCTGGTCCCTGCCGCTGGTGATGACCACGTCGATGAGCACGTCGCCGTCGGCGAGCTTGATGCCCTTGATGCCGCCGTTGCGCGGATTGCCGTAGGCCGCCAGCTCGGTCTTCTTGATCTGGCCCTGGGCGGTGGCCATGACCAGGAACTGGTCGTCGCGGAACTCGCGCACCGGCAGGGTGGCGGTGATGCGCTCGCCCTCCTCCAGCTCGAGCACGTTGGCGAGGTGCTTGCCGCGGCTGGTGCGCTCGCCCTCGGGGACGGCCCACACCTTGAGCCAGTGGCAGCGCCCGCGGCTGGTGAAGAACAGCAGGTACTGGTGGTTGGTGGCGGCGAACAGCTGGACCACGAAGTCGTCGTCCTTGAGGTTGCCGCCGCTGACCCCCTTGCCGCCGCGGCGCTGCAGGCGGAAGGTCCCCACCGGCACGCGCTTGATGTAGCCGCCGTTGGTCACCGTCACCACGCAGGGCTGGTCCTCGACCAGGTCCTCCATGTCGAAGTCGCCGGCGGCGGCGGTGATCTCGCTGCGGCGCTCGTCGCCGTGGCGCTGCATCAGCGCCTCGAGGTCGCTGCGGATGATGCCCAGCTGGCGCTCGTCGCGCGCCAGGATGTCGCGGTAGTCGGCGACCTGGGCGGCGAGCTGGTCGCGCTCGTCGGTGAGCTTGCCGCGCTCCAGCCCGGTCAGGCGGCGCAGCTGCATGTCGAGGATGGCGGTGGCCTGGCGTTCGCTGAAGGCGAGCGCCATCAGCTGGGTGCGCGCCGCCTCGACCGACTCGGCGGAGCGGATCAGGCTGATGATCGCATCGATGATGTCGATGGCGCGCAGCAGGCCCTCGATGATGTGCAGGCGGGCCTCGTCGCGCGCGAGCAGGAAGCGCGTGCGCCGGATGATCACCTCCTTGCGGTGCTCGATCCAGGCGGTGCACAGGCGGCGCAGGTTGACGGTGCGCGGGCGGCCGCCGTCGAGGGCGACCATGTTGATGCCGAAGTTGTACTGGAGCGCGGTGTGCTCCCACAGCTGGTTGAGCACCAGGTCGGGGTCCTCGCCCTTCTTCAGCTCGACCACCAGGCGCACGCCGTCGCCCTCGGCGCCGCCGTAGACCTGGTGCAGGCCCTTGACGCGCTCGGACTCGGCCGCCTCCTGGATGGTCTCCTTGATGGTCTGCAGCTTGATCCCGTAGGGGATCTGGGTCACCACCAGGGCCTCGCGCCCCTCGATGGTCTCGCGCTGCACGCGCGCGCGCATCACCACCCGGCCGCGGCCGGTCTCGTAGGCCTCGCGCACCCCGGCGGTGCCGCAGATGAAGCCGCCGGTGGGGAAGTCGGGGGCCTTGATGAACTGCATCAGCTCGGCCACCGTGGCGGCCGGGTTGGCGATCAGGTGGATGAGCGCCTGGCAGACCTCGCGCAGGTTGTGCGGCGGGATGTTGGTGGCCATGCCCACCGCGATGCCCGAGCTGCCGTTGATCAGCAGGTTGGGCAGGGCGCTGGGGAGCACGGTGGGCTCCTGCAGGCGGCCGTCGAAGGTCGGGCGGGTGTTCACCGTCTCGTACTGGATGTCCTCCAGCATCAGGGCGGTGAACTCGGTCATGCGCGCCTCGGTGTAGCGGTAGGCCGCCGCCGCGTCGCCGTCGATCGAGCCGAAGTTGCCCTGGCCGTGCACCAGCAGGTAGCGCAGCGAGAAGTCCTGGGCCATGCGCACCATGGCGTCGTAGACCGCGGAATCGCCGTGCGGGTGGTAGTCGCCCAGGCACTGGCCGACGATCTTGGCCGACTTGAGGTGCTTGCGCCCGGGGGTCAGGTTGAGGTCGCGCATCGACTGCAGGATGCGCCGGTGCACCGGCTTGAGGCCGTCGCGGATGTCGGGGAGGGCGCGGTCCACCAGCACGCTCATGGCGTAGGTGAGGTAGCTCTCCTTCATCTCCTCCTCGATCAGGAGGTCCGGGGTCAGGGGATTCTGCGGTTCGGTGCTCATGGGAAGGGGGCGGACTGTATGGCGGCGGGGCAGGGAGGAAGCCGCAAGACGGGCCCTGGCCCGGTCTGGGGGATTCCGCGTATCCGGCTGCGCGTCAGCCGCTTGGGCGGCGCGGCGCGGTCCGGCGCCGGCGTTCCTCGGCGCGCCAGCGGGCGATCCCGGCGTGGTCGCCGGCGATCAGCGCAGCCGGCACCTCGAGGCCGCGGAATTCGCGTGGCCGGGTGAAGCAGGGATGGTCGAGCTCGCCGTCGTCGCCGAAGCTGTCCTCGACCGCGCTGGCGGCGTTGCCGAGCGCCCCCGGCAGCAGGCGCACCACCGCGTCGACCAGGGCCAGGGCCGCGGGTTCGCCGCCGGACAGCACGAAGTCGCCGAGCGAGAACGGCTCCGGGCGGTAGAGCGCGTCGATGCGCTCGTCGATGCCCTCGTAGTGGCCGCACAGCACCACCAGCGCCGGCTCCAGCGCCAGCTCGCGCACCCAGGCCTGGTCCAGGCGCCGGCCCTGGGGGCTGGTGATGAGCAGGCGGGCGGCGGGTTCCTGGGCGCGCAGGTGGTCGAGCGCGCCCGCCATCGGCGGGGCGGCGATGACCATGCCGGGGCCTCCGCCGAAAGGGCGGTCGTCGACCTTCTTGTGGCGGCCCTCGGCCCAGCGCCGGGGATCGGTGAAGCTCAGTTCGACCAGGCCTCGGCGGCGGGCGCGGCCGACGATGCTGGCCTCGCAGGGGCCACGCAGCAGATCGGGGTGGAGGGTGACGAGGTGGATGCGCACGGGCGGCCGCGAGTGTCACAGCCCGGGCCGGCCGGCAATGCCGGGTCGCGCACCGCCCGGGATCCTGGTGTAGGCTCCCGCATGAGTGGGCTTTCGCAGGACGATCTCGACCAGCTGCTGCGCTCCGCCCACGTCGAGGTCGGGCAGGGCGACGGGCGTTTCAGCCTGGGCCTGGAGCTGCGCCGCGACTGCCTGTTCCTGGCCATCCGCGGCAAGGTCATCCAGCCGGTCATCCCCGACAGCTTCGCCGACACCTTCGCCAAGCTGGTCGAAGGCGGCGCCGGCAAGGGCGTGATCATCGACCTGCGCGGCTGCGACTACCTCTCGAGCGGAGCGGTCGGCTTCATCGTGCAGTTCTTCCACGCCGTCACCGAGCGCGGCAGCCAGGTGATCATGCTGCAGCCGATCACCAAGATCCGCAAGCTGATCGAGATCCTCGGGCTCAACCACTACTTCCTCATCGTCGACGACGAGGATACCGCGGTGGAGTTCTACCGGGCGCAGGAGGTCGCGCGCAAGGACGACGACGAATCGCGCACCGGCTCCAAGGCCCAGCGCTGACCGTCAGCCGGCCAGCACCCGCCGCCAGCGCTCCACCCACAGCACCGCCGCCGGCGACAGGTCGTCCTCGTTGAGGTTGCCGCGGGCGCACTCGAAGCCGCGGTGCAGTTCGGTGATCTGGGCCCGGGTGCGGTGGAAGCGCAGGGCCAGCTCGCCGTCGCTGGCGTTGTCGAGGAAGGCCTCGGACAGGCTCTTCAGCTCGGTCTCGTCCCACGGCCGGCCGGGGGCGCGCGAGCCCACCTTGCGCGGCTGGTCATTGGAGCGCGGGCGCGGCAGGGCACCGTCTGCCGCCACCGTCTGGCCGTCGTCCCGCCCGCCCTGATCCAGGTGCACCACCGCAACCTGGGCGAGATTGAGCAGGTGGCCGCCGTCGAGGTCGTGCAGGTGCAGCCAGCCGCCGTCGAGCGCCACCACCCGCCCGGCCATGGGGGTGCCGTCGGCCAGGCGCAGGGCGATGAGGCGGCCGGGGGTGAGGGCTTGGTCGAGCATGGCCCTGTGCTACGGGGGGAGGGGGCGCGCGGAAGCGGCTCCCTGGGCTTGCCAGCGGCGGTTGGCTGGGGATGGTGTGCCCCCCAATGCCCACCCTCACCCTCGACCATGACGCGCTCAAGGAGTGGTTGCCCCACCGCGGCGCCAACATCATCCCCGATCTGGTGACCCTGTCGCCCGACCGCATGAGCTCGACCTCGACCACCCACATCGAGGTCGGCGACCTGCGCGGCCGCGAACTGATGGGCCGGCGCGATGCCGCGGGCGACAAGGTGTGGTACGAGCCGTTCATCGCCGAGGCCCTGGCGCTCACCGGCATCCCCCTGCTGCGCGAGCACCTGGGCAGCAACGTGGCGGTGTTCAGCATGCTCTCGCGGGTCACCCTGCCCAACGTCGCGCCGCTGCACCGCCCGCTCACCGGCCACGCCCGCCTGACCCGGGTGCGCGGCGGATTCTTCACCTTCACCACCTCGGCGGAATGCGACGGCAAGCTGGTGCTCGAAGCCGAGGTCATGGCCGGTTCGGCGGCGATGTCCGAGATCTGCTCGTTCCCGGTGCGGCCGTTCCACGGCCAGCTGCCGAGCGAGCCGGTGGGGCCGGCGGCGCTGGCCTGGAAGGACGCCCACCTGCGCTTCGCCGACCAGATCGTGCACGCCGATCCGGCCGAGGGCCGCCTGGCGGTGGCCTACACCTATCCCGTCAACCACCCCTTCGTCGCCACCCACTTCCCCGAGGCGGCGCTGATGATGGGCGTGACCCAGTGGGCGGCGGTGGCCGACGCCGCCTGGCTGGCGCGCAGCCGCTTCGGCCTCACCGGGGCGGTGGTGGCCACCGGCGGCATCCGCCGCCAGGACGGCTCCGAGGTGATGGACGTGCGCGAACTGGTGCTGGAACCCACCGGCGGGGTGCCGCGCCTGGCCTCGACCAAGCGCATCGCCTGGCGCGAGCCGGTGCGGCCGGGTGACGGGCTGATGGTCGAGGTCACGGTCACTCCGCGGGCCTGAACGATGTACGAACGCGGTCCCGGGAGCGATGAGGAGCTGGTCGGCCGCTGCCAGGGCGGCGACTACGCCGCGTTCGAGGAGCTCTATCGCCGCCACCACCGCCCGATCATGGCCTACATCAACCAGATCGTGCGCGACTACGACGGCACCGCCTGCATCGCCCAGGACGTGTTCATGAAGGTGTTCGAGCACGTCGACCGCTTCGACCTGTCCCGGCGCTTCACCACCTGGTTCTACACCATCGCGCGCAACGCCGCGATCGACTGGCTGCAGGCGCGCAACCGCCGGCCGATGGTGTCGTTCAGCGACCTCGACCGCGACGAGGACGGCTCGCGCGAGCCGCCCGGCCTGCAGGCGCCGGGGGTGGCCATCGAGGCCACCCTGGCGCGCGCCGAGTCGACCGCCATCCTCGGCGCCGCCCTCGCCGAGATGCCGCAGATCTACCGTGAGATCATCGAGCTGGTGGTGTTCCAGGATCTCAGCTACGAGCAGGCCAGCCAGATCCTCGGTGGGGTCAGCCCGGGCACCCTGCGCAGCCGCATGTTCCACGCCCTGCGCCGCCTGCGGGTGGTGATCGAGGAACGCGCCGGCCCAGGCGGCCGCGACCTGATGTAGGGCCCGCGGGCCGCCAATCCCTTGGCCTGGCGCCTGCGGCCATAGAACCCCTGCATGGCCACCCTGCCGCTGATGGACGTCACCTGGTCCGACCGCTTCGCCGTCGGCCATCCCGAGATCGACCGCCAGCACCGGGTGCTGTTCGGCATCATCGACCGCGCCAAGGCGGTGGTCGAGCACCAGGGCGAGGGGGTCGACAGCGCCGGGGTGGTGGGCGACCTGGTCAAGTACGTGGTGCAGCACTTCCGCTTCGAGGAGGAGGCGATGGCCGCGGCCGCCTATCCGTCGCGCGCCGACCACCTCGCCGCCCACGAGGCGATCACCCGCAAGGTGCTGTTCTTCCGCGAACGCCACGTCGGCGGCCAGGAGTCGGTCGACGCCTTCGCCGACTTCCTCGCCACCTGGGTCGCGCACCACATCGGCGACCACGACCGCCGCCTGGCGGCATTCCTGAACGCCGCCGGACGCTGATGGCCGACGGCGCCACCACCCGCCTGGCCAAGCGCCGGGTGCAGCGCCTGCCGCCTGGCAGCCGGGCCCGCCGCCTCGCCGATGCCGGCCTGCTGGTGCTCGGCCTGCTCATCCTCGCCCTGGCCTTCAACCGCTTCCTGGTGCCCCACCACATCGCCTGCGGCGGGGTGGTGGGGCTGTCGGGGGTGGTGCGCACCGCCTGGGGTCTCGATCCGGCGGTGGTCCAGGTGGTGCTCAACCTCGCCATCCTCGCCGTCGGCTGGGGCCTGATGGGCCGCGCGGCGGCGCTGCGCGCGCTCGCCGCCTCGCTGCTGCTGCCGGCGGCGGTGCTTGTCACCAGCGGCCCGCGCTGGGCCGACGAGCCGCTGCTGGCGGCCATCGCAGGCGGCGCCGGGGTCGGGCTGGGCCTCGGCCTGGCCCTGCGCAGCGGCTGGACCACCGGCGGCTTCAGCCTGGTGGCGCGCATGCTCGACCGCCGCTTCGGCTGGGGGGTGGCGACCTGCCTGGCCGGTCTCGACGGCGTGGTGGTGGTGGCCGCCGGCCTCGCCGCCGGTTCGCCCCAGGCCGCGGTGCTGGCGCTGCTGGCGGTGTTCGCCACCACCCGCGCTGTCGACCTCGCCAACGCCGGCCTCAGCCGCGCCAAGGCGCTGTGGATCGTCTCGCACCGCTCCGCCGAGCTGCGCGAGCTGATCCTGCACCAGCTCGACCTCGGCTGCACGGTGGTGCCGGCGCGCGGCGGCTTCAGCGACCAGCCCTGCGACCTGCTGATGGTGGTGGTGGCGCCCGGCGACCTGTGGCGGGTCAAGCAGGCGGTGGCGGCGGCGGATCCCGCCGCCTTCACCATCGTCGCCGACACCCACGAGGTGATGGGGCACGGCTTCCATCACTGACGGGCCCATGCGCGGGCCTGCGGCCCGCGCCGGCGCGCGTTGCGCGCCGCCCCCCGCTGCGCGGTGGGATGGGCCCTGTCCGCCGTCGGCGGTGCGCCGGCGGACGTGCTCAGGGGGGCCCTTGGCCCGATGGCGAAAGGCCAAGTCGGGGAACAAAGCGGACAGCTGCATTCGGAGCGTCGACGCCCACGTCGACGCCGCGGTGATGCCGCCATGGTCCCAGATCGGCCCACACGAACCTTCGTCGACATGCCCTCGTCCGCAGGCTCCCGCCTTCTGCCCCCCACGCCTGGGGGGATCGCTGCAGGTCAGCCGGTGGGCGCCAGCACGGCGCGCAGCAGGATCGCGAGGTAGACCAGGTAGCCGGCCAGCAGCAGGCCACCGCCGAGCCGGCCGATCAAGCGCCTACCGAACCCCCAGGCCAGGGGCAGCAGCAGCGAAATCCCGACCATCCACCAGAGGTCGCGGTGGAGGATCTCGTCGGCCACCGGCAGGGTGCCGAACAGGCCGGTGAGGCCGAGGATGAGCAGGATGTTGAAGGTGTTGGAACCGACGATGTTGGCGACCGCGATCTGGTGCTGTCCGCGCTTGGCCGCCATCAGGCTGGTGACGAGTTCAGGGGCGCTGGTGCCGGCGGCGACGATGGTCAGGCCGATGATCGCGTCACTGATGCCGGCGGAGCGCGCCAGGTCGACCGAACCCCACACCAGCAGCCAGCCGCCGCCGCTGAGCATGGCGATGCCCGCCACCAGCGAGAGCGCGATCATGGCCGGCGATCGGGCCACGGCAGGCTCCTCGGCCGCTTCCTCCGTGCCATGTCCGCTGCGTACCGACCAGATGATGTAGCCCAGCCACACCGCCAGGAACAGGCAGCAGGCCCACTGGGGAAAGACGCCGGCGACCAGGGCGATGGCGCCGCATGCGGCGCTGACGGCGGCCATGAACGGCCAGTCGAAACGGGCGATGCCGGGCGCCACCTGCAGCGGAGCTACCAGCGCGACCAGAGCGAGGATGACGCCGACATTGAAGATGTTGGAGCCGACGACATTGCCCACCGCCAACCCGTACTGCCCGCCGAGGGCGCCGCTGACGCTGGCCACCAGTTCAGGCATGCTGGTGCCTCCGGCCACGATGGTGGCGCCGATCACCGCCTCAGGCAGGCGCAGCCGACGGGCGATGGCCACCGCGGCTACGATCAGGCGGTCGGCGCCATACGTCAAAAGGGCCAGCCCACCGGCCACGGCGATCAGGGCGAGGAGCACGGCCATGGTCGCAGGACCGTCCTTTCGTGGTCAGGGGGCAGGCCGCTAGCATCCGCCACCACGTGCGCATGGCGGTTGCACGCGCAGCTCGGGGCGGCGGGGAGGGCTTCCCCGCCGCCGTCAGGGCAGCGGAGGGCCGCTCTCAGCGCGCCTTGGCCGGCTCCGCCTTCTTCTTCGGCTCCTGCGCCGGCTCCTGCTCGGCGCCGTCGGTGGGCAGCGGCATGGCCATGCCTTCGGGGCCGCCGGGGCCCATGCCCGGGGCCTGGGGCATCAGGCTCTTGAGCGGGTTGGTGGCGTCGGGGGCGAGCACCCAGTGGCCGTCCTTCTGCACCACCTGCACCGGCAGGCTGTAGCTCTTGCCGAATGCGGTGAAGCTGACGTCGAGGGGGGTCTTGCCATCCTTGGCGGCGCCGGACTTGGCCTTCACCGAGTCGAGGAAGGCGTCGAGCTGCACGTCATAGACCGCCGCGGCGGCCTTCAGCTCCTTGACCAGCGGCGACAGGCGGGCGAGGAACTGGTCAAGGGGCAGGGCCTGCAGCTCCTTCACATCGGTGACGTTGAGGGCCTTGGCGCCCGCCACCAGGCGCTCGATCGCCTTCTTGCACTTGGCGGGGTCCTCGAGCCCGGCGGTGAGCACCCACTGCGAGGCGTCGTTGAGGATGCCGCTGAGCGCGGCCATCACCGCCTGGGCGGCGGGATCGGGCTTCTTGCCGTCCTTGGGCTGCTGCATCTGCGACATCGCCATGATCATGCCGACCATCTGCAGACCCTGGCTCAGCTCCTGCGGGTTCATCTCCTTGAGCTTGGGCTCGGCCTCGGCCATCAGCTTGGCGGTGGCGTCGGGTGCCAGCAGCTTGGCGAGGAACTCGTTGGCCTCGGCCATGCCCTTGGCGTCGTTGCCCTTCTTGGCCTGGCCGGCGGCCCATTCCGCCTTGGCCTTGGCCTGGTCCTCGGCCGGCATGGCGTCGAAGAAGCCCTTGAAGTCGTTGCCGCGCAGCAGCTGCACCGGGATCAGCACCGCCGATTCCGGGGTCTTGGGGTCGATGGTGGCCTTGGCGGCGTCCGCGGCGGCGGCGCCGGTCCACAGGGCGGTGGCGAGGAGGGTGGCGGACAGGATGCGACGCATACGAGGGTTCCAGGCGTGGGCAGCCGCAGGCTGCCGGGGGGTGGAGGGCCTTCGGGCCCGGAGCGGAGCGGGGGCGCAGCCCCCGTACCAACCAGAGATCGGGCCGGTGAAACCGACCCCTGCGACGCAGTCGCAGCCCCCGTGGAACGGGGAAGATCGTGGAAAGCGTGGCGGCGGACTATGAAACCCGGGGTCCGGGCGCAATCATCGGATGTGGCGATGGGTGGGTCGGAATGACTGGATTGGCCCCGGCATGTTCCACGCTACATATCCCGCCAACACGGGAGAAATGACCATGTTCGGCTTCGATCCCATCCATCTGGCCATCCTTGGCGGCGGCATGCTGCTGTCGCTCGCCGCCTCTGGCTACGTGAAGTACAAGTTCAATCGCGGACGCGAGGTGCCGTTGGGTTCCGGCCTGACCGGGGCCGACATCGCCCGCCGCATCCTCAGGCACCAGGGCGTCGACGACGTCGAGGTGGTCGAGCACCAGGGCTTCCTGAGCGACCACTATGACCCTACGGCCAAGCAGCTGCGCCTGAGCCCGGAAGTTTACGGCGGCCAGAACGCCGCCGCCGCCGGGGTCGCCGCCCACGAGGTCGGCCATGCCCTGCAGCACGCCCAGGGCGACATCACCATGTGGGGGCGCACCATCCTGGTCTATCCCGCCCACTTCGGCTCGATGCTCGCCCCGTGGATCATCATCGCCGGCATCGTCATGGGCAGCGCCCACCAGATCGCCCAGGGTGTGCACGGCCTGGCGTACTACCTGGCCCTGGGCGGGGTGTTCCTCTTCGGGGTCGCCACCCTGTGCTCGGTGATCATCGTCTTCAACGAGTTCAACGCCTCCAAGCGCGCACGCCTGGCCCTGAGCGAGATGGGCATCACCCGCTTCGGCGAGGAGGAGGACACCGTGCGCGGGGTGCTGCTGGCGGCCGGGCTCACCTACCTGGCGGCGGCGGTGGTGTCGGCGGTGGAGCTGATCTACTGGGCGATGAAGGCCGGTCTGCTCGGCGGCCGCCGGGAGGACTGACCCCGCCGGGGGCTTCCGCCGCGTCCGCTCGCTCCTATGGTCCCGGCCATGCGCGCGGAGCGGTTCAACCAGGTGCTGCGGCCCCTTCTGCTCCTGACCCTGCTGGGCTGGTTCATCTGGCTGCTGGTCAGCGGCCTGCGCCAGGACCAGCATGCGGTCGGCCTGGGCCGCTCGGCGGCCGGCAACGGGGTCGATCCCGGAGTGCGGGTGCTGATCCAGAACCGCGACCCCGGCGAGCCCCAGCGCACCTATCCCAAGCTGCTGGTGCAGGTGCTGCAGCCGGCCGAGGTGGTGGCGCCGGACGACCCCCTGGCCAAGCGCGAGGTGCTGCGTCCCGGGGCGGTGCTGCTGATCGAGCCCTTCATCGACGGCCTGGTGCTGTCCAGCCGGGACTGGGTGAGCGGGGGCAAGGACCTGCGCTGGAACGTCAGCGGGGTGGTGGTGCAGCCCAAGCTGCAGTTCCCCGCCCCCGAGGCGGACAAGGACGGCAACCCGCTGCTGCGCGACCCGCGCAGCTTCGAGGCCGCCGACCGCCGGGCGGTGTTCGTGATCCTGCCCACGGTCAGCACCGGCGGGCGGGCGCAGGGGCCCTACCGCGGCAGCCTCTACGCCTCGTTCGTGTCCCCGCGCGAGGTCGCCGCGGTCAACATGCTGCCGGTCGAGACCTATCTCGAAGGGGTGGTGCCGGTCGAGATGTCGCCCGACTTCCCGCTCGAGGCGCTCAAGGCCCAGGCCATCGCCAGCCGCGGCTACGCGCGCGCCAAGGCGCTCGCGGCCGAGGCCGGCAAGCGCCCCTACGACCTGGTCGACGGCTCCGACGACCAGGCCTACGCCGGCGCCGGGATGTCCTCGGCGGCGGTGGCGCGGGCGGTGTTCGAGACCCGCGGGGTGCTGCCGCTGATCCACGACGAGCCCTTCCCGGCCTTCTTCCACGGCTCGTCCGGCGGCTTCACCGCCCCGGTCGACACCGTCTTCCCCGGCGCCACCTCGGTCCATGGCCGGGTCGCGCTCAAGGCGGTGATGGCCCCCCATCCCGATCCCTACACCGGGCCGGCGGTGGCGGCGCTGGGCAAGGGCGCCACCCACGGCCTGTGCGTGTCCGAGATCCCGGCCGAGGACATCCGCAAGCGCCTGGCCACCGCGCTGGCGCCGATGGGCATCCAGGTCGGCTACATCAACCACATCCGCGTCGGGCGGAAGGACGCCCGCTCGGGCCGGGTCGAGACCGTGCTGGTGCACCACACCCTGGCCGAGCGCCCGCTTGAGATCCCAGCGCACCGCTTCCGCATGATCGTCGACCCGGCGCGCATCCGCTCGACCCTGTGGACCGCCGACCCGCGCAAGGTCGAGGCGGCGGACAAGCGCAGCTTCCTGTGGCGCTTCCAGACCGTGGGCTGGGGCCACGGGGTGGGCATGAGCCAGCTCGGCGCCTGGGAGATGGCGCGCCAGGGCATGAGTGCGAAGCGCATCCTCGAGTTCTCGTACGAGGGCGTCGAGCTGGTGCAGAAATGGTGAAGCGGCGTCCGTGAGCGTCTCGATCACCGTCCACGCCACCGACGGCGCCGCCCGCGCCGGCACCCTGCACACGCCCCATGGCGCGGTGCCCACGCCCTGCTTCATGGCGGTGGCGACCCTGGGCGGGCTCAAGGGCGTCACCGTCCAGCAGGCCGAGGAGCTGGGCCAGGGGGTGGTGCTGGGCAACACCTACCACCTCGCGCTGCGCCCGGGCGCCGAGCGCGTGCACGAGCTGGGCGGGCTGCACGCCTTCTGCGGCTGGCGCGGGCCGATGCTCACCGACTCCGGCGGCTACCAGGTGTTCAGCCTGGCCGCCCAGCGCAAGATCAGCGACGAAGGGGTGTGGTTCCGCAGCCACCTCGACGGCACCCCGTTCAACCTCACCCCCGAGGAGTCGATCCGCATCCAGCGCCTGCTCGGCGCCGACATCATCATGGCCTTCGACGAGTGCCCGCCCTCGGACGCCCCGCGCGCCGAGGTCGAGCGCGCCTGCCAGCGCACCGCCGCCTGGCTCGAGCGCTCGGTGGCGGCGTGGCGGGCCGACGGCCTGCCGCGCGGGGCCGCGGTGCAGGCGCTCTACGGCATCGTCCAGGGCGGCCTGGAGCGCGACCTGCGCGAGCGCAGCGCCGCCGACCTGCTGCGCCACGACCTGCCCGGCAACGCCATCGGCGGCCTGGCGGTGGGCGAATCGTTCGCCGACCGCAACCGCGTGCTCGACTGGGTGGCGCCGCTGCTGCCTGCCGCCCGCCCGCGCTACCTGATGGGGGTGGGCACGCCCCTCGACCTGGTCGAGGCGGTGGCGCGCGGCATCGACCAGTTCGACTGCGTGCTGCCCACGCGCATGGGCCGGCACGGCATCGCCTACACCGACCACGGCCCGCTGCGCATCAAGCGCGCGGAATTCGCCGCCGATCCGCGCCCGCTCGACGACACCCCCAGCCAGGCGGCGCGGGTGTCGCGCGCCTACATCCACCACCTGCTCAAGACCGGCGAGCACCTCGGCGGGCAGCTGCTCAGCCTGCACAACCTCGCCTACTACCGCCGGCTGATGGCGCGCATGCGCGCGGCGATCCGCGCCGGGCGCTTCGCCGCCTTCCGCGAGGGCTTCAACGCCTCGTTCAAGGACGACCTCCGCCCCGACGAGGCGCCGCGCGATGGCTGAGCCCGACGTCGTCGCCTGGACCGACGGCGGCTGCCGCGGCAACCCCGGCCCCGGCGGCTGGGCCTTCCGCCTGGTCAACGTGCGCTCGCGCGCGCAGCTCGAACGCTGCGGCGGCGAGGGCCAGACCACCAACAACCGCATGGAGATCCAGGCCGCGGTCGAGGCCCTGAAGGCGCTCAAGCGCGACGGCCTGGCGGTGCTGGTGCACAGCGACAGCCAGTACCTGATCAAGGCCGCGAGCGAATGGCTGCCGGGCTGGAAGGCGCGTGGCTGGCGGCGCAAGGAGGGCGAGCTCAAGAACGTCGACCTGCTGCAGGAGCTCGACCGCCAGCTCGCCCGCCACCGCGTGCGCTGGCAGTGGGTCAAGGGCCACGCCGGCGACCCCGGCAACGAGCGCGTCGACGCCCTCGCCAACCAGGCCATGGACCGCGTGCAGCGGCGCGAGGACCCGGCCTGGGAGGGCCGCAGCGACAGCTGACGCCGCAGCAAGGCTGCCGGCACCTCTTGCGGAGCGTCGACGCCCACGTCGACGCCGCGGTGGCGAGGCCATGGTCCCGGACCGCCCGACAAGAGCCTCCGTCGACGTGGACGTCGACGCTCCGAAGGCGTCCCTCCGCCCTATTCCACCCCCAGCCCGGTCAGCCGCGCGCGCCAGCGCGCCACCTCCTCGGCGGTGGCCGAGGGCCGGTCAAGCACCGCCTGGCCGCATTCCGCCGCCTTGGCCGCCCCCAGGTGGTGGTAGGGCATCAGCTCGACCCCGCGCAGCGCCGGCCGGGCGCGGATGAAGCCGGCGAGGAGGTCGAGGTCCTGGTCGCGGTCGTTGAGCCCGGGCACCAGCGGGCAGCGCAGGCGCACCGCCGCCCCCGCCGCCAGCGCCAGGTCGAGGTTGGCGTGGATCCGCTCCACTCCCACCCCGGTGAGTTCGCGGTGCAGGCGGTCGTCGACCGCCTTGCAGTCCCACAGCCAGTGGTCGACCAGCGGCAGCAGGTCGCGCACCACCGCCGCCGGCGCCTGGCCGCTGGTCTCGACGCAGGTGCCGATGCCCTGCTCCTTCGCCGCCGCCAGCAGGGCGGCGGCGAAGGCCGGCTGGGCCAGCGGTTCGCCCCCCGACAGGGTCAGGCCGCCGCCGCTGGCGGCGTAGGCGGCGCGGTCGCGCCCCGCCACCGCCATCACCTCGGCCACCGTCCAGCTGCGGCCGACCAGTTCGAGGGCGCCGGACGGGCAGGCGCGGGCGCAGGCGCCGCAGCCGTCGCAGCCGTCGCGTTCCAGGATGCGGCGCCCGTCCGCCAGCCGCTGCAGGCCCCTGGCGCAGGCCGGACCGCAGGCGCCGCAGTCGAGGCAGGCGTCGGCGTGCCGGCGCAGGACCGGGCGTGCCGTCCAGCTCTCGGGGTTGTGGCACCAGCGGCAGCGCAGGGGGCAGCCCTTGAGGAACACCGCGGTGCGCAGTCCCGGGCCGTCGTGCTGGGCGGCGCGGTGGATGGCGAACACGGCGCCCTGCATGGCCGGCTCAGTGCAGCGCCCGCGCCGCCACCTCGGCCTGGACGTTGCGCGGCAGGTCGACGAAGCGGGCGCTGAAGCCGCCCACCCGCACCAGCAGGTGGCCGTAGTCCTCGGGCCGCTCCATCGCCGCCTGCAGCTCGCCCGGGTCGCTGACGGTGATGATCAGCTGCGCCCCGCCCGCCGCCCAGTAGCCCGCCAGCAGCGCGCGCACCTGGGCGCCGTCGCCGGCGAACCACGAGCGCGCCACCTTGTTGTTGACCACCACCACCAGGAAGGAGTCGAGCCCGTGCCGGCGCCCCGCGGCGGCGGTGGCCCGGCACAGGTGGTCGTGCAGGCGGCAGAGCAGATCGTCGGCGGCGGGGTCGTCGTTGCCGAACTTGGGCGCGCGGTGCAGGCGGTGCCACAGCGCCTCGTGGCCGCGCCAGTCGGCGGCCAGCGCCGCGCGCAGCTCGGCCAGCGTGGCCTGGCGCCGCTCGAACACCACCGTGCGCAGCGCCACCAGGCTGTCGGCCACGATGGTGTTGCCGTAGGTCTCCCAGGTGCCGCCGAGGTGGCGCACGCCGCCGTCGAGCAGCGCCCGCCCGCGCGCGATGCAGTCCTCGGTGAGCAGCGACAGCGGCAGGAAGGCGCCGGCGCCCGCCGCCAAGCGGTAGGTGGCGGCCTGCACCGCGGCGCAGGCCTCGGCGGCGCGCTCCACCAGGGCCTGGTAGCCGGCCACCACCTGCTCGAAGGCGGCGTCGGCGGGCGCCTCGTCGAGGGCGCGCAGCAGCAGGGCGGCGCAGTTGACGATGGCGTTGGGCGTGCCCAGCGAAGCGTGGTCGAGCATGTACTCGCCGCAGCCGTAGGGCAGGTAGGACTCGGCCAGGGCGCGCGGGACGCCGAAGGCCCGCTCCACCGCCGGCACGTTGACCGCGTCGTTGTAGAGCAGGGGATAGGTGCAGCCCTCGCCCAGGGCGGCGAGCGCCTCGTCCATCACGGCCGGATCCTGGCCGGGGTGGAAGCGCAGGGTGAGCTGCGGCTCGATGCCGCGCAGGCGGCGGGTGGCGCGGATCGCCAGCAGGGCGAAGCGGTCGGCCTGGAGGGGGTCGCGGCGCCCGAGCCCGCCGATCGCCACCCGCCCGTTGAAGATGGTGGCGCGGCCGGCGATCAGCCGCCAGAGGTCGTCGACCAGGCGCTGGGCGCCGGCCTCGTCCAGGCGTCCGTCGGCGAGGTCCTCGGCCAGGAACGGGCCCAGCCAATCGTCCATGCGGCCGTAGTTGATGGTGCCGGCGGCGCAGGCGGCGATCCAGCCCAGCTGCATGGCCTGGCGCAGGGTCCGCGGCCGCCCGGCCGCCACCGCGGCGCAGGCGTCGGCCATCGCCAGCAGCTCCAGATCGCCGTCGGCGGCGGCGCGGGCCTGGCCGGCCAGGGCGTCGAGGGTGGCGGCGAGGATGTCGACGGTGCGCTCCAGGCCGGCGAGGAAGGAGGCATCGGCCTCGGCCCGCCTGGCCGCGGCCAGGCGCCGGCGCAGGCCGGGCAGCCCGTCGGCGAGCAGGGTGGGGAAGTCGAGCTGGCAGCCGGCGATGCGGAACAGCGCCCAGCAGGCGCCGGGACCTTCGTAGTAGTTGTGGGCGGGGAACAGGTCGTCGGCCCCGGCCGGCACGCAGGCGCGCAGCCCGGCGGAGGTCTGGCGCGGCCGCCACCAGGCCAGGGCGCGGGCGATGACCGCCCGTTCCCCCGCGCCGGTGTCCGCCAGCGCGCTCCAGCGTTCGAGCACGTCGGCACGGCAGTACCAGCCGCAGCCGCCGGGCTCCGGGCTGAAACCCACCGGCGGGAACTGGCAGCGTCCGGCGATCAGGTCGCCGCGGCGCGGTGGCTGGAAGCAGGCGGGGATCTGCTCCGCCAGCACCGCCGCCTCGACCAGGGCCGGGGCCAGGCCAGCGGCGGTGGCGGCCTGGTGGGCGGTGGTGACGCGGTCGAGGTAGGCGATCCAGCGCTGGCGCTGGGCGCGGTCGGGTTCGGCCGGCCACATGCCCGGGGCGAGGCCTTCGCGCAGCACCGGACGGCGGCAGGGGGCGATGGTCATGGGGTGTCCTTTCAGTGCCCGCGCGGCTGGTGGACGCCGAAATGGTCGACCCAGGCGCGGTTGACCGTGCCGGGCTGGCCGTAGCGGTTGCCGGCGCGGTCCTGGCCGCGCGCCAGGTAGATCTGGAAACGGCCCTCGCTGTTGGCCGTGTGGTCGAAGCGGTGCGCGGCCGAGGCGTAGCGCATGGTGTAGCCGCAGCGCCGGCGCGCCGAGGCGTTGGCGGCGGATCCGTGGATGAGCTTGGCGTGGTGCAGGCTGCAGTGGTTGGGGGCGAGGATGCAGGGCACCGCGGCGGTGGCGTCGAAGCTGCCGGCGCGGATCTCGCTGGCGAACACCACCTGTTCGCCCTGCACCTGGTCGTACTGCGAATAACCGTCGCCATGGCTGCCGGGGATGACGTGCATGCAGCTGTTGCCGAGGTCGCTGGGGTCGATCGCCAGCCACACCGTCACCACCTCCATGGGATCCCACTGGCCGCGCCAGTAGGCGGAATCCTCGTGCCAGGGCACGCGCCGGCCGTCGCCCGCCGGCTTGCAGACGAAATGGCTGGAGAACAGCGCGATGTCCGGCCCGATCAGCGGCTCGACCAGGTCCAGCATCGCCGGGTGCAGCAGCCAGCGGAACAGCTCGGGATGGTGGAAGTGGGGCACGTCCATGTGCTCGGGCCGGCCGCCGCGCGCCACCCAGTCGGCGAGCAGGCGCTCGAAGCAGGCGGCGAGGTCGGCGAAGTCGTCGGACGGCAGCACCGGGCGCGCCGGCAGCAGGTAGCCGTCGCGGCGGAAGCGGGCGACCTCGGCCGGGCTCAGGGTGGGGCTGGGGGCGGTGCAGGTGCTCATGGCCGCCAGGATGCCGCCCGGGGCCCTCCGGCGCTTCACCTGGAGGGACGACCTGATTAGCCTACGACGACATGGACGGACCCTTCCGCTGCATCCGCCACGCCTCCCTGGTGCCGCCGGGGGGCGCCGTCCACCCGGTGCGCACGCGCTACCTGGCGGGGGACCGCTGCCCCCTGCATGTGCATGATTTCTGCGAGATATTCTGGATAGAGCAGGGAACCGCCCGTCATCTGCGCCCATCCGGAGAGGAGCTGCTGGAGGCCGGCGACTGCCTGGCGGTGCCGCCGGCGATGGCCCACGGGCTGATTGCCGCCGACCATCAGGGATTCTCCGTGGTCAACATCGCCATGCCGGCGGCGGTGCTCGCCTTCGCCCGCTCGCGCTGGTCCGGGCCGTGGCCGTGGGGCGAGGCCGCCGACGATGCCCGGCCGCTGCGCCTGGGGCCGGCGGCGCTCGCACGCCTGGGCGCCTGGCTCGACGACCTGCGCCTGGGGGCGCCGCTGCTCGACGCCGAGGCCACCGCCCTGGTGGTGCTGCGCGAGGTGGCGCGGCGCGAGGACGAGCGCGACCGCGACCTGCCGGCGCCGTTGCAGCGCGCCCTCGCCGGCCTGGCCGCCGGCGACCTGCCCCTCGACCTCGCCCCGCCGCTGCTGGCGCGCGCCTGCGGCTGGAGCGTCACCCACCTCAACCGGGTGATGCGCGCGGCGCGCGGCTGCACCACCACCGCCCTGCTCGACCGCCTGCGGCTGGAGCGCGCCGAGCGCCTGCTGCGCCTCGACCCGCGCGCGGTGACCGCCATCGCGCTGGCCTGCGGATTCCCCTCCCTGCCGCATTTCTACCGGCGCTTCACCGCCACCCACGGCTGCTCGCCCGGCGCCTACCGCCGGCGCCAGCGCGAGGGGGTGCTGGGGAGGGGGTGAAAAGCAATGGCGTTGAGCAATCGCGCGAACCGTGCAAACAGGCAGGCGCGCCCCTGGGACCGCCGGGCTCCAGCCCGGCAATTCGAGCGGG
>JAKLKR010000078.1 GCA_023150565.1 Planctomycetota bacterium | reverse complement strand
TCGGTGCTGATCGAGGGCGAGAGCGGCACCGGCAAGGAGCTGGTGGCCGACGCGGTGCACGCGCTGTCGCGGCGCAGCGGCCGGCCCTACGTCAAGCTCAACATGGGCGCCATGCCGCGCGACCTGATCGAGAGCGAGCTGTTCGGCCACGAGCGCGGCGCCTTCACCGGGGCGGTGCAGCAGAAGAAGGGCAAGTTCGAGGTCGCCGACACCGGCACCATGTTCCTCGACGAGATCGGCGAGATGCCGCTCGACAGCCAGGTCAAGCTGCTGCGCGTGCTGCAGGACGGCAGCTTCACCCACGTCGGCGGCAACCAGCCGATCAACGCCGACGTGCGGCTGGTGTGCGCCACCAACCGCAACCTCAAGGCCGAGGTGATGGCCAACCGCTTCCGCATGGACCTCTATTTCCGCCTCAACGTGGTCAACCTGACGGTGCCGCCGCTGCGCGAGCGGCGCGAGGACATCCCGCTGCTGGCCAAGGCCTTCGTCGACCGCCTCAACACCCGCCACACCCGGCAGGGCGAGCAGAAGCAGCTCGCCGACAGCGCGCTCGAGCACCTGCGCCGCCAGGACTGGCCGGGCAACGTGCGCGAGCTCGAGAACGTGATCGAGAAGATGTGGGTGCTGGCCCCCGGGCGCATGATCTCGGCCGAGGGCATCGCCGGGCGGCCGGAACGCCCCGCCCCGCCCGCCTCCGGCAGCGCCAGCGGTGCCCCGGCCGAACCGCAGGGAGCGCCCTCGCCCGAGGAGTCGGTGCGCGCGCTGGTCGGGCTGCCGCTCGACGAGGTCGAGAAGCGCCTGATCCTGGCCACCCTCGACCACTGCGGCGGCAACAAGACGCGCGCCGCCCGCACCCTGCAGATCGGCACCAAGACCCTCTACCGCAAGCTCGAGGGCTACGGGCTGGCCGCCGAGGGCGAGGAGCCGCCGACCTGACCCGGGTAACATCACCGATATAACGCTGCAACATGGCCTCGGACGCCCCCCGATGATGGGCCACGGAGTTCCCCCCGGCATGCTGCGGGGATGAGCACTGAACTGTTCCAGCCCCCGGTCCGCGTCAGCCAGGGCAGCCTCTGCCCCGACCTGGAATCCTACCGCGCGCTGTACCACGAGAGCATCCACGACCGCGAGGGCTTCTGGGCCCGCCAGGCGCGCACCCGCCTGCACTGGCTGCACGACTTCGGCCAAGTGGTGGACTGCGACTGGGCCCATGGCGAGATCGCCTGGTTCCTGGGCGGCAAGCTCAACGTCTGCGACAACTGCGTCGACCGCCATGTGGCCGCCGGCAAGGGCGACCAGATCGCGATCATCTGGGAGGGCGACGAGCCCTGCCAGAACCGCTACATCAGCTACCGGGAACTGCAGCGCGAGGTCTGCCGCACCGCCAACGTGCTCAAGGCCCAGGGCGTGCGCAAGGGCGACCGGGTGGCGATCTACCTGCCGATGATCCCCGAGGCGGCCTACGCCATGCTCGCCTGCGCGCGCATCGGCGCGGTGCACAGCGTGGTGTTCGCCGGCTTCAGCGCCGAATCGCTGCGCGACCGCATCATCGACGCCCAGTGCAAGGTGGTGATCACCGCCGACGAGGGCCTGCGCGCGCGCAAGATCGTGCCGCTCAAGCGCACCGTCGACGAGGCGGTGATGGCCTGCCCGTGCGTCGAACGCGTGCTGGTGGTGCGCCGCACCGGCAACAAGGTGCCGTTCTATCCGCCCCGCGACCTGTGGCTGGACGACGCCAAGGCGCAGGAGCGGCCGTACTGCCCGGTCGAGCACATGGACAGCGAGGACCCGCTGTTCCTGCTCTACACCAGCGGCAGCACCGGCAAGCCCAAGGGCATCGCCCACACCACCGCCGGCTACCTGCTGCACGCCAGCCTCACCCACCAGTACGTGTTCGACTACCGCCCGGGCGACATCTACGCCTGCGTCGCCGACGTCGGCTGGGTCACCGGCCACAGCTACGTGGTCTACGGCCCGCTCGCCAACGGCGCCACCACGGTGATGTTCGAGTCCATCCCCACCTACCCCGACGCCGGGCGCTACTGGGACATGGTCAGCCGGCTCAAGATCACCCAGTTCTACACCGCTCCCACCGCCATCCGCGCCATCGCGCGCGAGGGCGACGCCTTCGTCACGAAGTACGACCGCTCGACCCTGCGCGTGCTCGGCAGCGTGGGGGAGCCGATCAACCCCGAGGCCTGGCGCTGGTACCACGAGGTGGTGGGCGACAGCCGCTGCGCCATCGTCGACACCTTCTGGCAGACCGAGACCGGCGGGATCATGATCACCCCGCTGCCGGGCGCGACCCCGACCAAGCCGGGTTCCGCCACCCTGCCGTTCTTCGGCATCGAGCCGGTGCTGCTCGACGAGCGCGGCAACGAGCTGCAGGGCAACGATGTCAGCGGCATCCTCGCCTTCCGCCGCTCGTGGCCCAGCATGGCGCGCACCATCCACGGCGACCACCAGCGTTTCCTCGAGACCTACCTCAAGCCCTTCAAGGGATACTACTTCACCGGCGACGGCTGCCGGCGCGATGCCGACGGCTATTACTGGATCACCGGCCGGGTCGACGATGTGATCAACGTCAGCGGCCACCGCATGGGCACCGCCGAGGTCGAGAGCGCGCTGGTGTCGCACCCCGGCTGCGCCGAGGCGGCGGTGGTGGGGTACCCGCACGAGATCAAGGGCCAGGGCATCTTCGCCTACGTCATCCTCAAGGATGGCTTCAAGGAGAACCAGGAGCTGATCGGCGAGCTGCGCAACGAGGTCCGCCACCACATCGGCCCGATCGCCACCCCGGACGTCATCCTGATCGCCCCCGGCCTGCCCAAGACCCGCTCGGGCAAGATCATGCGCCGCATCCTGCGCAAGATCGCGGCACGCGAGACGGACAACCTGGGCGACACCACCACGCTCGCCGATCCGGGCGTGGTCCAGGCCCTGATCGACAAGCGCACCGGCCTGCCCTGACCAGAAGGGATCAGCGCAGGCGCAGCCCCGGCACTCCGCGCACCACCCGATGGAGGTGGTGCGCGCTGCGCTCGGCCTGGGAGCAGCCGAGGTAGCTGCGCAGCTCGTGCGCCCAGGTGTAGAACCCCATGGCCTGGGCCGCGCGCGCGTGGCTCAGGCTGACCCGCCGCCAGCGCTCCTCGGCCGCCCGCACCACCCGCGCCAGCGAGGCGCGCGACCCCAGCGCCGCGTGCAGGCGGCGCGCCTCGTGCAGATCGTGGCGCCAGCCGGGATCGTGGGCGCTGCGCCCACGCGAGCGCAGCAGCAGGAGCTGGATGGGCTTGGCTGAACGGCGGGCGCGGAGGTGCATGCCTGCGTCATGTCGCGACCGGCCTGGGTGCAAGCCCTAGGTGAGTCCTAGCACAGCGCGTTCCATCCGTCCCAGCGCCTGGTCGAGCAGGGCGGTGGTGCAGCCGAGATTCATGCGCAGGAACCCCGGCGCTCCGAACCAGGACCCGGGCATCAGACCCACCCCGGCATCGACGAAGAAGCGTTCCGGGTCAGCCACGCCCAGGCCACGGCAATCGATCCACACCAGGGCGGTGGCCTCCGGCACCTGCACGCCCAGCCGGGACAGCCGGCCCAGGCGCGCGCAGGCGAGATCGCGGTTGGCGCGCAGGTGCGCCCGCAGCTCCTCCAGCCAGGGCTGGCAACCGCCGTCCCAGGCGGCCACGGCGGCATGCATGCCGAAGGCATTGAGCTCGATCAGGCCCTGGCCGGCGCTGCGCAGTCGGCGGCCCACCTCGCGGTCGGGGCAGATCGCCGCCCCCAGGCGCAGGCCGGGCAGGTTGAAGGCCTTGGCCGGGCTGACCAGGGTCACGATGCGCGCCGCCAGCTCGGGCGCCGCCACCGCGAAGGGGAGGTGGCGGTGCCCGGGCTCCAGCACCAGGTCGGCCCAGGCCTCGTCGCTGACGATGACCGCCTGGGAATCCGCCAGCACCGCCGCCAGGGCGCGCAGCTCATCAAGGCCGAAGCAGCGGCCGAGCGGGTTGTGGGGCAGGCACAGCAGCACGCAGGAGCAGCCGGCGGCGAGTTCGGCGCGCAGGCGCTCGAGGTCGTGCTCCCAGCGCCCGGCGCGCTCTACCATCGGCACCCGCACGCATTCAGCGCCCTGGTTCACCGGCGCGGTGAGGAAGGGCGGGTAGATCGGGGTGGTGGTGATGACGCGGTGGCCGGGCCCGGCGAAGGCGCGGCAGCACAGGTTGAGCCCCACCACCAGGCTGGGCAGCCAGGTGATCCATTCCGGCGCGCAGGGTGCACCGTGGCGGGCGAGCATGGCGGCGCAGGCGCCGGCCAGGGCGGGCGGCGGATCGGGATAGCCGAACACCCCGTGCTCGACCCGGGCGCGCAGCGCCGCCTGCACCGCAGGCGGGGCGGGGAAGTCGAGGTCGGCCACCCACAGCGGGATGACATCGCGCCCGGCCCAGCGGTTCCACTTGGTGCTGTCGCCGGCGCGGCGGTCGGGGGCCTGGTCGAACGGCATGGCGCAGTGGATCGCGGCCGTCCGCCCGGGCAATCCGCGGCCTGCGGCCGCCGGATCGGTTCAGAGGCTGAGAATGCCGGGGGCGAATGCCAAATGCCTGAATGCTGGAATGCCTGAATGCTGGAATGGCGAAGAAAAGCGTCTCCCTGCGACACTCCAGCATTCCAACATTCCAGCATTTGGCATTCCAAATCCTGCCTATTCGCGGTTTCTTCACACCCCTCTCACAGAACCTCGTCGCCAGCGGCGGTCATCTTGAACACCGGCAGGCGCTCGGCCGCCGGCGGTCGCGGGGGGCGGATCAGCCGCTCGATGCGCTCGCGCACGGCGCGGTAGGCGGGCAGGTCATGCATCGCCCGCGTGCGCGGCACCGGCAGCGGCACCTCGACCGCCTCCGCCAGCCAGCCGCCGGGGTGGTCCTGGTCGGGCGGCTGCAGCACCAGCACCCGGTCCGCCAGCCACACCGCCTCGTCGATGTCGTGGGTGATGAACACCACGGTCACGTCGACCTGCTGCCAGATCTGCAGCAGATGCTCCTGCAGGGTCGCCCGGGTCTGCGGGTCGAGGGCGCCGAACGGCTCGTCCATCAGCAGGATGCGCGGGCGGGCGGCGAGCGCGCGGGCGATCGCCACCCGCTGGCGCTGGCCGCCGGACAGCTGGTGCGGCCAGGCCTCGGCCTTGCTGGCGAGGCCGACCAGGTCGAGCCAGAGCAGCGCCTCGGAACGCGCCTGGTCGCGGCCCATGTCGCCCATCTCGAGGCCGAACATCACATTGCGCACCACCGTGAGCCAGGGGAAGAGGGTGTAGCCCTGGAACACCATGCCCCGGTCGGGACCGGGACCGGTGACCGGGCGGCCGTCGAGCAGGACCTCGCCGGCGGTGTGGTGGGCGAGGCCGGCGAGGATGCGCACCAGGGTGCTCTTGCCGCAGCCGCTGGCGCCGACCACGGTGAGGAACTCGCGCCGCCGCACCTGGAAGGAGACGTCGTGCAGGGCCTGCACCGTCTTCCCGCCCGCACCTCGGAAGGACATGCCCAGGGCGCGCACGTCGAGCACCACCGGCCGGGCGGCGATGCGGCGGAAGCGCTCGGCGACGGGATCGGACGGCGCCTCAGGCATGGTCCGGCTCCTGCGGGCGCGCCGCCTTGGGGTCGTAGCGCCGCGCCAGGCGCAGCAGCAGCCAGGGCAGCCGCAGCGGCAGGGTGACCGCGGCGAAGGCCAGGGCCGAGGCGCGCGACACCTGCTGCCCGCTCCACGGGAAGAGGAAGCGGCCGATCCAGCCCAGCACCAGGTCGGTGACCAGCCCGATCAGCCCGATCAGGATGATGCCGGCGAAGACGTTGTCGTAGGCGCGGTACTTGCCCTGCTGGTTGATGTACCACGAGATGCCGCTGCTGGCGCCGATCAGCTCGGCCACGATCAGGTAGGTCCAGGCCCAGCCGAGCAGGATGCGCATGTCGGTGTAGAGGTTGGGCAGGATGCCCGGCACGATCACCCGGGTGAGCAGGCGCTTGTCGCTGGCGCCCAGGGTCTGGGCCGCCTCGACCAGCCCGCGGTCGAGCTGGCGGGTGGTGTTGGCCACCACCAGCACCATCTGGAAGAAGGTGCCGACCACGATGATCGCCACCTTGGGTGCGTCGTTGATCCCCAGCACCGCCACGCACAGCGCCCCGAAGGCGGGCGCGGGCATGTAGCGGATGAAGTCGACGAAGGGTTCCACCAGGCGCGAGAGGGCGGGGACCGAGCCGCACAGCACACCGAGCGGGACCCCGACCAGGGCGCTGATCAGGAAGCCCCAGGCGATCACCGTGATGGAATGCCCCAGGCTCTGGTGCAGCCAGGGGTCGCCCCGGCGCAGCGGCGGGGTGGTGAAGCCGGTCCACAGCGCGCGCGCCACCTCGTGGGGGGCGGGCAGGAACACCGGGTTGACCCGCCCGCCCTGCGGCGGGCGCTGGCCCTGGCGGGCGGCCTCGGCCACCGCGGCGGCGAAGGCGGCGCGCTCGATGCGCATGCCGGCGCTGAAGGAGGAGTCCCCGGGCTCGGCGATGAGCACCTGGGGATGCCACAGCCAGGGCAGGTAGCTGAGCGCGCACCAGGCCGCCAGCGGCAGCAGGAAGGCGCCCAGCCACAGCACCCCGGACAGGCGCGCGGGGGGATCGCCACCGACGCGCCAGGCGGAGCGGACCATCGCGCTATTTCGGCGCGGCGGGCAGGAACGACGGATCGATGAAATCCTCGACCTTGAGCGGCTTGTCGTAGACCTTGTTGGCGAGGTTGAAGGCGTGCGCCACCGCCGACGAGCCGTAGACCGAGCCCAGGCCCTCGGCGCGGGCGAAGTGCTTGTGGTTGCCGGCGAGGTCGAGGAAGAAGGTGCCGGGCATGGCCAGGGCGTACTTCGCCGCCGGCACGTTGACGCGCGCCGCCATGATGCGGATGCCGTCGTCGCGGGTGGCGGGATCCGCGAGATAGGCGGCGATGCGCGGCCACACCGCCGCGATCTTGGTCCAGTCGGCCTTGCGCTTGGCCAGGCTCTCGCTCGCCACCACCGTGAAGTCGTAGATCAGGCCGGGGGCATCCTTGCTGGTGAACAGCGGCTTGGATCCGGGGACCAGCTCAAGCGCCTGGCCGCTGACCGGATACCAGGCCCCGATCGCATCGACCTGGCCGCTGGCCAGGGTCTGCGGGGTGTCGTTGGTCGGCACCGCCACGATGGTCACGTCCGATTCCTTGAGCCCGTTGGCCTCGAGCGCCTTGAGCAGCAGCAGGTGCTCGACCAGGCCGACCTCAAGGCCGACCTTCTTGCCTTTGAGGTCCTTGATCGAGGCGATGCCGGGCCGGCCGACGATCATGTCGTTGCCGTTGCTGTAGTCGGTCAGGACGATGCCCTTGGAGGCCTTGCCCGCCGCCGCCATCACCAACTGGTCGCCGTTGGTCACCGTGACCGCATCGACCTTGCCGGCCTGGAAGGCCTCCATCGACGGTCCGTATTCCATCCACACGAACTCGACCGCCACCCCGGCCTCCTTGAACCAGCCCTTCTGGATGGCGATCTCCCAGGCGGTCCAGCCCGGCCAGTCGCTGTAGGCGACGGTCAGCGGCGGTTCGGCGGCCCGCAGGCTGGCGACGGCCAGGAGGAGGGCGAGGGCGCAACGTACGGCGAGCATGAGGGACTCCTGCGGAACTGGTCCGCTGGTGGGCTTGCCGGAGTGCCCGCGTTTCGCGCACCTGCTCGACCCCACCCGGCCTGCTCCGCTGCATCGCTATGCAGTCGCTGCGGCAGGCAGTGGGTGGGATCGGGTCGGGTGGCGCCGCGCGGAATCTCCGGGCCGGGCCGTCCCGGCGATGGGGAACGCACACGGGCCGTCCCGTGTGGCCGGCAGCGCGATTCTGCCGGGATATGCGCGTCCCGGGCGCAGGGCCCGGGCAGAGGGTCCTGGCGAATGGCGTGCCATTGCCGGGCGGCGCCCGCGCCGCCATCGGCACGCCATGTGCAATGGACCGGGTGGACCGGCGCTGCCGGCCTCCACCAGCTCCGACGGGACGGCCCGCCGGGTACACCCACACGCCGGGACGGCCCGGCAACGGCGATGCGATGCCGGCTGAACCGGTGCGCTGGGAGCGGCTGACCTGGGAACAGGTCGCCGCCATCCGCGATGCGGGCTGCGACCTGTGCGTGCTGCCGGTGGGCGCCACCGAACAGCATGGCCCCCATCTGCCCCTGGAGGTCGACACCCTCACCGCGGAAGCGGTGGCGCTGGGGGCGTCGGCGCTGACCGGGGTGCCGGTGCTGCCGGTGCTGCCCTACGGCTGTTCGCTCGGCCATTCCACCCGCTGGCCCGGCACCATCTCGCTGCGCCCGGAGACCCTGGCGGCGCTGCTGGTGCAGATCGCGGAATGGGTGCGCGGCGCCGGCTTCCGCCGCCTGGTGGTGCTCAACGCCCACGTCACCAACTGGGCCCCGCTGCGCTGCGGGCTCGAGAACATCCGCCACCAGTGGCCGGACCTGCGCATCGGCCTGCGCAACGTCTGGGACCTCTCGCCGGCGATCCACCGGCGCTACCACCACGACGCCGACAACTTCCACGCCAACGAGGCGGAGACCTCGCTCGCCCTGCACCTGCGTCCGCAGGCGGTACACCTCGAGCGCGCGCTCGACGAGCCCGACCGCTCCGCCGGCTGCTGCTTCTCGTACCGGGTCGACCAGGAGAGCCGCACCGGCACGGTCGGACGCCCGAGCGCGGCCCGGCCCGAGCTGGGGGCGGAACTGTGCGCCGAGCTGGTCCAGGCCTTCGCCGCCTTCCTCGACGCCGCCCGCCGCGAACGCCCGCCCCTGGAGCCCTGACATGCCCCCTCCGCGCCGCCAGCCGGTCCCCATCCCGCGCCTGATCGCCGACCTGCGCAAGCAGGGGGTGAAGTACGGCATGGCCACCTTCGTCGACATCCACGGGGTGAGCAAAGGCAAGGTGGTGCCGATCGACCACTGGGAGCAGATGTTCGCCGGCTCCGAGATGTTCACCGGCTTCGCCCTCGACGGGGTGCCGCAGGCGGTGAACGAGGAGGAGGTCGCCGCCCACCCCGACCCGGCGGCGGGGGTGGTGTGCCCGTGGAACCGCGAGCTGGCCTGGTTCCCCAGCGACCTGTGGTGCCGCGGTGCGCCGTTCGCGGCCTGCAGCCGCGGCATCCTCAAGCGCCAGATGGCGGCGGCGGCGGGCATGGGCTACCAGCTCAACCTCGGGGTCGAGACCGAGTTCTTCGTGCTGCGCGACGGCCCCGACGGCCGGCCCCAGGTGCCGGGCGCGCGCGACACCCTGGCCAAGCCCTGCTACGACCTCGCCGGCTTCCTCGACAACTACCCCTGGCTCGACGAGCTGGTCACGGCGATGAACGGCCTGGGCTGGGACGTCTATTCCTGCGACCACGAGGACGCCAACGGGCAGTTCGAGACCGACTTCGACTACGCCGACGCCCTCGCCATGGCCGACCGCGTCACCTTCTTCCGGCTGCTGGTCAAGGAGATCACCGCCCGCCACGGGCTCTACCCCACCTTCATGCCCAAGCCGTTCGCCAACCGCACCGGCAGCGGGGCGCACTTCAACCTCTCGCTCGCCGACCGCTCCGGCCGCCGCAACCTGTTCAAGGACCGCGCCGACCCCCGCGGCTGCGGGCTGTCCCGCCTGGGCTACCAGTTCACCGCCGGGGTGCTGCGCCACGCCGCGGCGATCTGCGCGGTCATCGCCCCCACCGTCAACAGCTACAAGCGCCTGACCCGCCGCCCCAACGCCAGCGGCTTCACCTGGGCGCCGATCTACCAGTGCTACGGCGACAACAACCGCACCAACATGCTGCGCATCCCCCTGGGCGGGGGGCGGGTGGAATGCCGCGCCGCTGACATCGGCTGCAACCTCTACCTGGGCGCGGCGATGATCCTCGCCGCCGGGCTCGAGGGTGTGCGCGAGGAGCTCGACCCCGGCGAGCCCAACCGAGACAACATGTACCAGGTGCCCTTCTCGGAGGTGCAGCGGCGGGGGATCTCGCTGCTGCCCCAGGACCTCGACAGCGCGATCGACGCCTTCGCCGCCGATCCGCTGTCGCAGCAGGTGTTCGGCGGCGAGATGTTCGAGGCCTTCGTCTCCTTCAAGCGCCAGGAGTGGGCCGACTACCACGCCCACGTCTCGGACTGGGAGCTGGCGCGCTACCTGCGCCTGTGGTGAGCCCAGACGCCCCTCCCCTTCCCCAGGCACCACCCATGCACGACGTCCTCCATGCCGAGACCCTGCGCGGCGGCGACAAGCTCAGCTTCGTCCTGCCCCGCCACCACGCCCTGACCCTGACCGCCGGCGGGCCGCGCACCGCCCTGGCGCTGCTCGCCTTCCGCGCCGGGCGCACCCAGGAGCGCTACAGCATGCCCGACACCCTCAAGGCGCAGCACACCGCCTTCCTCACCAGGGGACGGGTGCTGCTGTCGGACATGGGCCGGGTGCTGCTGTCGGTGAGCGAGGACACCTGCGGCTGGCACGACGCCATCAGCGGGCACTCCGACGCCGCCACCAGCCGGGCCCGGTACGGCGACAGCAGCTACCAGACGGCACGCAACGCGATGGTGCGCAACACCCGCGACAACCTGCTCATCGAGCTGGGCAAGTGGGAGCTGGGCGAGCGCGACCTGCACGCCCCCCTCAACTGCTTCGTCAAGGTCGCCTGCGACCCCGACGGCGCGCTGCGCTGGACCGCCAACGCCGCCGCCGGCCAGCGCCTGACCCTGCGCGCCGAACTGGACACCCTGGTGGTGCTCTCCAACACCCCCCACCCGCTCGACCCCTGGCCGGACTACGCCCCCGACCCGGCCGACCTCGCCATCCGCCGGGTGCCGCCGCCCGCTGCCGACGATCCCTGCCGGACCATGCGCGCGGAGAACCGCCGCGCCTTTGAGCTCAGCGAAGGGATCCTGGCATGATCCTCGACCGCGTCATCCCCGCCGGCGACGGCATCCTCCACCCGCTGCCCGCCGGCTGCCGCCTGCGCATCACCGATCTCGAGGGCAACCAGGCGGTCGACACCCTCTTCTTCGCCCTGCCCGACACCGCCGAACGCTACGACGCCTGCGCCACCATCCAGGCCCAGCGACGGCTGTACCTCACCACCGGCACCCGCCTGATGAGCAGCCGCGGACGCGCCATGCTCACCATCACCGAGGACACCTGCGGGCGCCACGACACCCTCGGCGGCGCCTGCGCATGCGAGACCAACCAGGTGCGCTACGACCTCGGCAAGCGCCACATGCACGCCTGCCGCGAGACCTTCCTGCTCCTGCTCGCCGGCGCCCCCCACGGCCTGGGCAAGCGCGACCTCGGCCACAACATCAACTTCTTCATGAACGTGCCGGTCACCCCCGCCGGCGAACTGACCTTCGCCGACGGGGTCAGCGGCCCCGGCCGCCACGTCGAGATGCGCGCCGAGATCGACTGCCTGCTGCTGATCTCCAACTGCCCGCAGCTCAACAACCCCTGCAACGGCTGGAACCCCACCCCGGTACGGGTGCAGGCCTGGGCATGAGCCCCGACGCCGGCGAACCCGTCATGCGCTGGCGGCTGGCGGCGGCGGCCGCCAGCGCCGGCGTACCCTGCCGGCTGGGCGGGGCCCAGCCGCACGGCCGGCGCATCGTGGTGCATGGCGCCGGGATGGTCGACACCTCGGCGCGCTGGCGCGGCCGCGTGCTCTGGCGTGAGCCGGCGCGGCTGGCGCCGGACGAGGCCCGGCGCCTGGCCGAGGCGGCGGCGCGGGTGCGATCCGCCCTCGCGGCGCCCGGCGACGGACCTGAGCTGGAGTTCGACCTCGCGCCCGAACCGGTGCTGGTGGCGGCGGGCGGCGCGGACCCCGGCTGCGGCGCGGTGGTGTGGAGCGGCGAGCCGGCGGCAGCCGCCGCCCGCATCATCGGCAGCCTGGCCCGCTGCGAGGGCGCCGAGCCGCTGGTGGCGGGGGCGGTGGACCTGCCGGCCTGGACCCCGGTGGCGCGCATCGCCGGAGCCGACCGCGCCGAGCTGCGCGGGCGGGCGGAGCGTGCGCGCATCGACGGCCTGCCCACCTCGCTCGCCCTGCTGCGCGCCTGCCTGGCCGCGGCCGGCGAACGTACCCTGCGCGTGCGCGACCTCGACGCGGTCGCCTACGCCCCCTGCGCAATCGAGGTGCTGGCGGGCGGGCTGCACACCACCATCCAGGACTGGCCCGGCCGGGTCGGCCACTGGGCGGTGGGGGTGCCGCCGAGCGGGCCCTTCGACGACCTCGCCTTCCGCCTCGCCAACCGCTTGGTCGGCAATCCCCCCGGCGCCGCCGGGCTGGAGGTCACCCTCACCGGTCCGACCCTGCGCTTCCACGTCGCCGCGGTCATCGCCCTCGCCGGCTGCCCGGTGCGCGCCGAGCTCGACGGCGCCCCCCTGCCGGCCTGGCGGGCGGTGGCGGTGCCGGCCGGGGCGGTGCTGCGCATCCTCGGCCCGGGCGGCAACGGCGTGCGCTGCACCCTGGCGGTGCGCGGCGGCCTGGTGGCGGATCCCTGCCTGGGCTCCGCCGCCACCTTCGACCTCGGCCGCATGGGCGGCGTGACTGGCCGGCCGCTGGCGGCGGGCGACTGGCTGCCGCTGGCGCGCGCGGTGCCCGCCGGCGAGCTGGCCGACTGCCCGCCGCCGCTCGCGCCAGCCGCCCGCCCCGCCTACAGCCGCCGCTGGACCCTGGGGGTGCTGGAAGGCCCGCATGCCGCCCCCGAATTCCTCACCGCCGCCGGGATGCGCGCCTTCTACGCCACCACCTGGCGGGTGCACCACCACAGCAACCGCACCGGCATCCGCCTGATCGGCCCCAAGCCGCTGTGGGCGCGCAGCGACGGCGGCGAGGCCGGGCTGCATCCCTCAAACCTCCACGACAACGCCTATGCCTTCGGCGCCGTCGACCTCACCGGCGACATGCCGATCATCCTCGGCCCCGACGGGCCGAGCTGCGGCGGCTTCGTCTGCCCGCTGGTGGTGGCGCAGGGCGAGCGCTGGAAGCTCGGCCAGCTGCGCCCCGGCGACACCCTGCGCTTCGCCCGCCTCGACCAGGCGGCGGCGGCCGGGCGCCGGCAGGCCAACGAACGCCTGGTCAATGGCCTGGCGGGAGTCCGGGCGGCGCCGCGCCCGCCGGCCGCGGTGGCTGACGAGCCGGCGGTCATCCTCGCCCGGCCGGCGGCCGACGGTCGTCCGCCGATGTGCGTGCGCCGGGCCGGCGACGATTTCGTGCTGCTGGAATACGGCGATCCCGAGCTGGACCTGGGGCTGCGCCTGCGCGTCGCCCTGCTCGAGGAGCGCCTGCGCGCCGCGGCGGTGGCGGGCATCATCGAGCTGGTGCCGGGGGTGCGTTCGCTGCAGGTGCACCACGACCCCGCCCGCCTCGACCAGCCCGCCCTGGCCGCCCTGCTCGCCGGGCTGGACGCCGGGCTGCCGCCGGCGGGACGCGCCTGCGTGCCCTCGCGCACCGTGCACCTGCCGCTGTCCTGGGACGACCCCGCCACCCGCACCGCGATCGACATCTACATGCGCAGCGTGCGCGCCGATGCCCCCTGGTGCCCATGGAACATCGAGTTCATCCGCCGCATCAACGGCCTGGACTCGGTCGACGAGGTCAAGCGCATCGTCTTCGCCGCCGAGTACCTGGTGCTGGGCCTGGGCGACGTCTACCTGGGGGCGCCGGTCGCCACCCCGGTCGACCCGCGCCACCGCCTGGTCACCACCAAGTACAACCCGGCGCGCACCTGGACGCCCGAGAACGCGGTCGGCATCGGCGGCGCCTACCTGTGCATCTACGGCATGGAGGGGCCCGGCGGCTACCAGTTCGTCGGCCGCACGGTGCCGGTGTGGCGCACCGCCGCCCCCGCCCCGGCCCTGCTGCGCAACTTCGACCGCATCCGCTGGCACGAGGTCTCGGCCGCCGAACTGCTCGACCTGCGCGCCGACTGCCGCGCCGGACGCTGGGCCCCGCGCATCGAGGACGGGGTCTTCGACGGCGGCGCCTACACCCGCTTCCTGGACGGCAACGCCGCGGCCATCGCCGCCTTCCGGCGCACCCAGCGCGCCGCCTTCGCCGCCGAACGGGAACGCTGGAGCCTCGACCCATGAGCGTGTTCATCCACCGCGTCGACCCTCCTGCCGGACCCGGCCCGCTGGTGGCGGTCAAGGACAACATCGACGTCGCCGGCATGCCCACCACCGCCGGCTGCCCCGGCTTCGCCTACCTGGCGGACGAGGACGCCGCCTGCGTGGCGCGGCTGCGCGCCTGGGGCGGCCGCCTGGTGGGCAAGACCAACCTCGACCAGTTCGCCACCGGCCTGGTCGGCACCCGCAGCCCCTACGGCGTGCCGGCCAACCCCTTCGACCCCCGGCGCGTGCCGGGCGGCTCGTCGAGCGGTTCGGCGGTGGCGGTGGCGACCGGGCTGTGCGACCTCGCCCTGGGCACCGACACCGCCGGCTCGGGGCGGGTGCCGGCCGCCTTCTGCAACATCGTCGGGCTCAAGCCCACCCGCGGCTGGGTGCCGACGCGCGGGGTGGTGCCGGCCTGCGCCAGCCTCGACTGCGTCTCGGTGTTCGCCCGCACCGTCGAGCAGGGCTGGCAGGCGCTGACCGCCATCGCCGGCCCCGATCCCGCCGACCCCTGGTCGCGCCCCCCCGCCACCCCCTGCCTGCCGACGGGGGCGCTGCGCATCGGCGTGCCCGCCGCGGCCGAGCTGGCCGGCACCGACCCCGCCTGGCTGGCCGGGCTGGAGCGCGTCGTCGAGCAGTTGCGCCGGCTCGGGCATACCCCGGTGGAGATCGACTTCACCCCCTTCCGCGAAGCCGGGGCCTCGCTCTACGGCGGGTCGCGGGTGGCCGAGCGCACCGCCGCGGTCGGCGACCGGCTGGCGCAGGATCTGACCGGGGCCGACCCCACCGTGGCCGGCATCATCGCCGGCGGCCGCAGCCACGATGCGGTGGCGGCCTTCCGCGACCTGCACCGGCTGGCCGGCTGGCAGCACGCAGCGGCGGCGGCGTGGGCGCGCTGCGACCTGCTCTGCCTGCCCACCGCCCCCTGCCACCCCACCCTCGACGAGGTCGCCGCCGACCCGCTCGGGGTCAACAACCGGCTCGGCCGCTTCACCAACTTCGCCAACCTCCTGGATACCTGCGCGGTCGCGCTGCCGAGCGGCATCACTCCCGCCGGTCTGCCCACCGGGGTGACCCTGTTCGCCCCCGCCTGGCACGATCTGCTGGTGGCACGGGTGGCGGCGGCGGTGCAGGACGGCCTCGGCCTGCCCCTGGGCGCCACCAGCGTCCGCCTGGGCACCGCCCAGGCCATCGCCGGCGACGATGGCGGGGTCGACCTGGCGGTGTTCGGCGCCCACCTCAGCGGCCAGCCGCTCAACCGCGAACTGCTGGCGGTGGGCGCCCGCCTGGTGGGGCCGGTGCGCACCGCGTCCGCCTACCGCCTGTTCGCCCTCGCCACCGTCCCGCCCAAGCCCGGGCTGCTGCGCGATGGCAACGGCAGCATCGCCGGCGAGGTCTGGCGCCTGCCCTACGTCGGCTTCGGCCGCTTCGTCGCCGCCATCCCGGCGCCGCTCGGCATCGGCCGGGTGCGCCTGGAGGACGGCCGCGAGGTATCCGGCTTCCTGGCCGAATCCGCCGCCTGCGCCGGGGCCGAGGAGATCACCGCCTGGGGTTCCTGGCCGGCCTGGCGCGCCCGCGCCCGCTGAGCGGCGCCTGACAGGATGGCTGCGGAGGCCGGCAGCACGACCTTGCAGCATCCGTGGCGGAAGCTGCAAGGTCTTATCATTCTGCTGTTTGAATCGGACAGGGGGGGATTTGAACCCCCGAACGAGTTACCCCGTTGCGCGCTTTCCAAGCGCGTGCCTTCAGCCGCTCAGCCACCTGTCCCCAAGAAGCGCGGGACTATTCCCCCTGCCAGCCGGAGGTCAAGGCGCGGCCACTTCCAGGGTCAGCACCCGCCACTCGCCCGGCCAGCCCTCGCCGACCAGACGCACCAGGATGCCCTTGTAGGGACGCTCGTGGGTCTGATAGCCGCTGCCGGTGTCCACCAGCAGCAGGCCGTGGTCGCCGCTGAACTCGCAGGACTCGATGCGGTCGGGCGGCTTCTGGGTCACGCGCGCCAGCCAGGCGTTTGTGCCCGGCGCGGTCTCGCCCTGCACCAGCGCCACCGCCACCCGTGCGGTCAGCTCGTCGCGCCCGTTACTGGTCAGGTGCCGGCGCAGGCCGTTGGCATCGAGCACGATCAGCTTGGCCTTGGCCGCCTCGCGCAGGAAGGCGTCCCGCGCTGGGACGCTGGCCGCCAGCTTGCGCCCTTCGCCGGGCAGGTTGATCCACACCCCGGGCGGGCTGAGCCAGGAGAGTTCCTTGATCTTGTCGGCGGCATCGAGCAGCGCCGTGCCCGGGGCGGTCTGCACCCGGGTCAGGCTGGCCCGGGGCAGATCGATGAACGGTGCCACCCCGCTGCCGCCGGGGGCGTCGGCGGTCAGCCAGGCGCGCGCCTGGATGGCCTCGATGCGCCGGCCATAGGTGTTGTCGGCGGCCGGCACCACCGCCAGGAAGGCCTCCAGCGCCTGACGGCGGGGCCCGTCATAGGTCAGCAGCCAGCCCAGCAGCACCACCATTGCCACCACCGCCAGGGCGCCACCGATCCAGACGCGCAGGTTGGCGGCTTCGCGTTCGCCCTCGCCGGTGAGCACCGCCGGCCCCGGCTTGCGCTTGCCGGTCTCGGCGGCGCTCATGCGCGCGCTGCGGGTGCGCTTCTCGGTCGCCGGCTTGCCCGGCTGGGCGACGCTTTCCGCCTCGGCGGCGGCCTCGGCGCGCAGGGCATCGCCCATCGCCGTCGACAGCGAGGCCGCCATCGCCTTGCGCTGCTCCTTCTGCTGGCCGCTGAGAATGATGCGCTCGGTGTTGCGTTTGGGCCCGCCGGCCGGGGTCGGGACGCGGCCGGGAGCGCCTCCGGCTACCACCGCAGGCGGCGGCGGGGTGGGGGAGGCGGCCGGGGACGGAGCTGGTGCCGGAGTGGCGGTGGCGACCTTCACCGCCACCCCGTCCGGCCCCAGCTGGAAGGGCTGCTTGCAGGTGGTGCAGCGCACCACCTTGCCGATCAGCACCGGCTTGAGCGGATAGGTGGCGGCGCAATGCGGGCAGGGGAAGGTCGTCGCGCTCATGACCATGCCACCGTCCGCCCGCGCAGGCTCCGGTTCAAGCGCCAGGCGCCCGGCACCGGACGGGTGTGTGGCCGGCGGTCACGAGCGCCCGAGCGCCCGCCGGTATTCGCGCGTCTGGGAATGCACCGGCAGGTGGATGCGGATCGAGGTGCCCTGGCCCGGGGTCGACACCAGTTCGAGATGACCGTCGTGCTCGGCGACGATGCGGCTGACCAGGCTGAGTCCGAGGCCGGTGCCCTTGGCCTTGGTGCTGAAGAACGGGGTGAACACCCGTGCGTGCAATTCAGGCGGGATGCCGCAGCCGTTGTCGGACACCTCGATCAGCACCGCCGGCTCGCCCAGGGGGTTGTCCTCGGGCACCGGCGCGGCGTGGCAGGCCAGACGCGGCACCGGCACGTGCAGCAGGGCGTCGATGGCGTTGCCGATCAGGTTGCCCAGCACCTGGCGCAACTGGTCGGGGTCGGCGTACACCCGCGGACAGCCGGGGGCGACGCTGAAGTCGACCGCCAGACCCGCCGGCAGATCCTGGCGTGCACGCACCAGTACATCGAGGTCGGCCATGATCGGTGACAGTTCAACCCCGCTGCGCTCCGGCCGGCGCAGGCGCGACAGGGTGAGGAAGTCGCTGACGATGCGTTCGAGCCGGTCGGCCTCGCCGACCATGATGGTGGCGAGGGCGGCGGCATCGGCCTGGCCGGAACGGCCGGCGATCTCGGCCAGCTCCTGGGCGCAGCCGCGCAGGCTGGTCAGTGGGTTGCGCACCTCGTGGGCGATGCCGGCCGCCATCCCGCCCAGGGCGGCGAGGTGCTCGGCCCGGCTGGCATCCTCCTCGAGGATACGCAAGCGGGTCTCGTCGGCGATCAGCAGGGTGCGCCCCAGCACCGCCCCGCCGCGTCCGCGCAATTCGGTCACCCGCAGCACCAGGCGGCGGTGGCCGTCGCCATCCCAGCGCTCCAGCACCGGCACCGGACCGAGCAGCAGGGCCAGGGGCAGGGCCAGGCGGGGATCGGCCAGCACCGTGCGCACCAGCCGGCCCTGGGCCCCATCGGGGATGCTGAGCAGGCGCACCGCCTCGGCGTTGACATAGGCCACCACCCCGGTGCGGTCCACCGCCAGCACCCCTTCGCCCAGCTGGTCGAGCAGGCCGCCGGTGAAAGACCGCTGCTCGCGCAGGCGGCGGGTCAGCAGCTGGCCGAGCAGATCGACCAGGAACAGGCCACCGACCTGAAGGCCGAGGTGGCCAAGCGTGCGGTTGGTGGCCACCAGGTGCGGACTGGAGACCAGGTAGGCATCGGGAAACGGGGTGTGCCCGGCGAGGTAGAGGCTGGCATTGCCGGCCATCACCAGCGAGGCAAGCGCCGGCATCACAAACGGCGCCGTCCCCGGCAGCACCAGGTTGGCCACCAGCACCACCGCGAACAGCAGCATCACCGCCGGCGAGGCGATGCCGCCGGTGCCGAAGATGAACAGGCCGATCCACAGCAGGTCGAACACCAGATGCAGGGCGAGCTGCCAGGGCCAGCGCGCCCAGCCGACGGTGGCGACCAGGATGGCGGACACCCCCGACACCCCCACCAGCAGCCAGCGCAGGGCCTCGATCGAACCAGGGGCCAGATCGACCTGGCGCTGGTCGGTGGCCACGAACAGGGCGGCCAGGGCCAGGGCCAGCAACAGCAGGCGCAGCAGCCCGACCTGGCGCGCCTGGCTGATCGGGGTCAGCATGGATGGCGCGCGCTCAGCTGAGCTGCTTCTGCAGCTCGAGGATGGGCATGAAGATGGCGATCACGATGGTGCCCACCACCGCGCCCATGATCGAGAGCATGATCGGCTCGATCAGGCTGGTCAGGCTCTTGACCGTGGCGTGCACCTGCTGGTCGTAGAAGTCGGCGATCTTGCCCAGCAGCTGCTCGAGCGCGCCGGACCGTTCGCCGATGCCCATCATCTTCACCACCATGGGCGGGAACACCCACGAGGTCTGCAGGTGGCTGGTGAGGCTCTCGCCGCGCTTGACCGTGTCGCGGGTGCCGAGCAGGGTCTCCTCGATGACGATGTTGCCGGCGGTGCTGGCCACGATCTCGAGCGCCGCCAGCAGCGGCACGCCGGAGGCGAGCAGGGTGCCGAAGGTGCGCGCGAAGCGGCTGAGCGCCACCTTCTGCATCAGCGGACCGAACACCGGCGCCTTGAGCACCAGGGTGTCGCGGATGCGGCGGGCGTCGCGCGACTTCATCGCCAGGACATAACCGACCGCCACCGCCACCATCATCCCGATCACCACCAGGAAATTGGCTGTCAACCATTTCGAAATGGCGAGCACGAACACCGTGACTGCCGGCAGCTTGGCATTGAGCGATTGGAACATCTTCTCGAACTTGGGCACCACGCCCACCAGCAGGTAGCCGGTGATGCCGAAGATCAGCACCAGCGAGATCACCGGGTAGGTCATCGCCGACTTGATCTCGCTCTTCAGCGCCTCGCTCGCCTCCATGAAGTCGGCCAGGCGGTTGAGGATGATGTCGAGCTGGCCCGAGGCCTCGCCCGCCTTCACCATGTTGACGTAGATCTCGGGGAAGATGCCGGGGAACTTGAACAGCGCCTCGGACAGCTCCGTGCCGCCGCGCACCATGTCGGCGGCCTCCTGCAGGCCGAGGCCGAAGCCTTTGTTGGTGGCCTTGGTCTGATCGGCGAGGATCTCGAAGGATTCCAGCAGCGGGATGCCGGCACCGATCATGGTCGCCATCTGGCGGGTGAACATCGCCAGTTCGCCTGGGGAAGCCCTACGCCGCGGCCCAAGGCCCTTCTTGGCCTCGGCGGCGACCTCGACCTTGGAAGGCATCAGCCCCTGCTGGCGGACCGAGGCGGAGGCGGCGTCCTTGGTCTCGGCCTCAATGGTGCCTCTGACCTCCTTGCCGGCCTGGTCCTTGGCGACATAGGCGAATTTGACTTTGGCCACGGGGCTGTCCTCCGCGCGCAAGCTACTCCGCGGCCAGGGCTTCCACAAGCCGGGAGCAGGTGGGAAATCTCCCCGCCTGCTCCTCCACCGCCGGCCATGGCGCGCTGGCGGAGCCCCCTACCCTGCCGGCCATGCCCGTGATCCTGCCCGTCAACGGCACCCAGCCGCAGCAGCCCAGCTTCCTCGCCCCCAACGCCACCCTGGTCGGCGATGTGCGCTTCGGCCCCGGCTGCTCGGTGTGGTTCGGGGCGGTGCTGCGCGGCGACATCAACGCGGTCATCCTCGGCGCCGGCTGCAACGTGCAGGACAACTGCGTGCTGCACGTCTCGCGGCGGCTGCCCTGCGTGCTCGGCGAGCGGGTCAGCATGGGCCACCTGGCCATCGCCCACGCCTGCACGGTGGGCGACGGCACCCTCATCGGCATGGGCGCCAAGGTGCTCGATGGCGCCCGCCTTGGCCGCGGGGTGCTGGTGGCCGCCGGCTGCGTGGTGCCCGAGGGGCTGGAGGTCCCCGATCACCACCTGGTCGCCGGGGTGCCCGGACGGGTGCTCAAACCGCTGTCGCCCGAACTGCGCGAGCGCATCGGCCGCATCGCCGGCGACTACCTCGCCTACCAGGAGATGTACCCGTCGCTGCTGACGGCGGCGCAGGCGTGATCCGGTCGCTCGTCATCCTGGCCCTGGTGGGGTCGACCAGCGCCGCCGAGCTGGTGCTGCGCCAGCACGACGCCGCGGTGCGTCCGCCGCTGCTGTGGCGGGCCACGGTCGGCCTCGACGGCGAAGTGCAGGCGCGAGCGCCCTTACGCCTCGACCTGAGCCTGGTGGCGGACGGCCGCACCCTGGCCAGCGCCACCATCCCGGTGGCGAGCCTGGCCGGCCTGGCGGCAGGGGTCGACGCGGTGCTGGCGCCGGCCAGCGCTCCCCCCACCACCGTCACCGTGCTGGTGCGGGTGGTTGACGCCGAGCGCCGCCTGGACCTGCGCCTGGAGCGCCACCTGCCCACCCCGGGCAGCCTGCGCGCCGGGCTGGAACGCCGCCAGCCCACCCTCGTCAACCCGCTCGACCGTCTGCGCAGCGAACAGTCGGCGGAGCTGCTGCAGGCCGATCCGCCCACCCTGGCGGCGGTGCAGCGGGTGGTCGCCCTGGCCGCCCCCGCCGACGCCCAGAGCGGCGAACTGGCGCTGGTCGATCCGCTCGACGGCAGCGTCCAACCCTGGCGGCTGCACCGCCCGCCCGCCACCCCGCGCGCCCTCGCCGTGCTGCTGCGCCCTGGACGCGACCTGCGCAAGTGCGACTGGCCGCCACCGCCCCCGGCCTGGCTGGCGGCGGCGGCCCAGGCCGGCTGCCTGGTGGCCGAGCCCTATCCCGCCGGCGACCGCGACGGCAGCGGC